>CAYTUN010000006.1:0-33056 GCA_964441315.1 uncultured Gammaproteobacteria bacterium
CCTTCTCCCCTTGTGGGAGAAGGTGCCCGATAGGGCGGATGAGGGGTAATCAAAAAACCAAAAGAGCAAAACCATGGCTAAATATTACGACGTCATTATTTTAGGTTTAGGCGCTATGGGCAGTGCGGCGCTTTATCAAATGTCAGTATTTAAAAGAACCAGCGCTAATCAATTGACGGTGCTGGGAATTGAACAATTTATTTCGCCACATGCAGAAGGTTCTAGTCATGGTGAAACGCGAATCACCCGCAGCGCCAATTATCGCAATCCTATTTACGTGGAATTAGCCAAACGCTCACAAACACTTTTTCAAGAAATCGCCGCTAAAAGTAACGAAAAATTCGGAAAATTATATTATCCCTGTGGCGGGCTCATTATCAGCCGCGATCAGCAAGAAGATGATGCGACCGGCCAGAACCTGGCATCTTTAAAAGCTATTGCTGCATCAGCAACGCGCCATCACATTGATCATCGTTTATTTTCAAACACGGAATTAAAAAACAAATTTCCTCAATTTAATTTTCCGCAAAATATTCAAGCTTATTTTGAAAATAGCATGGGTTACTTAGAGCCAGAAAATTGCATTGCAGCCCAACTCGCCTTAGCAAAACAAAACAATTTTGAAATTGCTTTTCAGACAAAAATCCAAAATTATCGTTTATTAAATAATGGAATAGTGGAATTAAAAGATGACAAAGGAAATTTCTATCACACAAAAAAATTACTGATTTGTTCCGGCCCCTGGGTTGCCGATTTTCTTCCTAAAGAGTATCAAGCCTATTTTAAAATCTACCGTCAAACTTTAGGTTGGTTTGCAATCCAGTCAGATTTTCTGCCCTTATTTCAAGCTGACCAATTTCCGGTTTTTATCTGGTATTTAAATGATCAGGCGATGTTTTATGGTTTTCCCGCGATAAATAAGGCAAAAAATATAAAAATCGCCATAGAATTTTATGCGGATTACGTCGCGCCTTATTTTCCGCTTAAACCAGATAATGCTAACCGAGAAGTTAGCATTGAAGAAAAACAAAACATGATAAAAATGTTACAGCCCTATATTAACGGCATGTTGCCACAATGTGCGCGTGCTACAACTTGTTTTTATACGATGACAGCCAAAGGCGAATTTATTATCGACTATTTACCTGGCTACGAAGAAAAAATAATTTTAGTTTCGCCTTGTTCCGGTCATGGTTTTAAACACTCTGCTGCCATTGGTGAATTATTAGTGAAAATGATTTTTGAAAATAGAGTCATTGAAGCATTTAAATTCAATTAGTGATTTTATTCTTAAAATTAAAAATTCAATAAAAATATTTTTTATATAATACGGCAAATACCTAAAATCCTTTCAGGAGTTGCTATACTAAATGATGGCGCTTTGCGCGTCGATATTTTGAGAGATTCATTGAATCATGTTATCCGATTGGAAAAAAGATGATTTTTTTCAGAATAGAATGAGATAAAGTGCATTGTGTTATAAAAAACCCATCTTTGATGGGTTTTTGTGAGGTTTTTATTAAAATTTAAATCCTTGCCAGCTTTATGCATTGGTCGATTAAACCCATGGACTGATTTATAATTTTCCATTAAATCCAAGCTTTAATTCCAAAGAAAATTGTATGCAATTCATGACTGAAATATGTTGTTTTTATTGATTTATACCCATGGTTATAATCCTATCACCGACGAAGGCACCAATGTGCCTAGGGTCTGTTTACAATTGCCTTTTCTACTACAAAAAGCAAGGGTCGGCCAAAATCGTATCAAATTTTTGTTACATAGAATGACGATGCCGCCTCAAATTTGATGCGATTTTGACTCAACCCTTGCTTTTTTCGTAACGAAAAGGCAATTGTAAACAGACCCTAGTAAAATAATGGCAATTTTATCGATTTTATTGGTGCTGGTTTTATTTTGGGTTTGCAATCCTTCGCGTGCTTGGGTTAAAGCACGACAAATAAATGGGAAATAAAGGAAGTAAAAAGGCTCGTTGCCGCAGCAATCTTCTGACAAAAAGCAGAAGCACGCTATCAAAACTGTTATTTTCAAAGTGTTTCTGGATTTGTTCCATAGCTCATCAAATTTCTTCGAGCGAGCAAATTGCTGGCGTCTTTGTATTGAACATTTTGCAGTTGCTGTTTATTGATGCGCATGTTTTATTTTCTCAATAGCCATTATATGAAAAAGCGATTTTTATATTGCCCCTCATCCGCCCTTGCGGGCACCTTCTCCCACAAGGGGAGAAGGCCCTCCTCGTATTTCAATAGCTTTTCAACACAAAGCGCATTTCATAGTATTGAATTTTATTTTATCGGTAGATTTACTCTTCAGTTGGCCTTCTCCCCTTGTGGGAGAAGGTGCCCGCAAGGGCGGATGAGGGGTAATAAAAAATTTTTTTCATCCAGTTATTACTGCTGCTTATTAATTTACTGCATCAGCCAATTTTCCGCATACATCACTAGCACTTCTAATAAGTAAATTTCATCGAATAATTGCTTCAGTATCTTTTTTAATACTATGATACATTTTTGTGCGTTCTTATATATAAATTAATTTTTATATAGAATATTTTTATGAAAATTGTATTAACCTAGAAGAAAAAATTATGTTAACAGATAGATTTTTTAAATATGAATCATCGAAAGATCTCGAAGTTATTATTGAATCTTTACAGAAAGGTAAGGATATAAAACCTAATGGTACGGGTAAAATATTCATTACTGATCAAGAAATTGTAAATAAAATACAAGTTATCGGAATACCCATAGAAAAAGATTTCAGAGATAGTCCTGCAGGTTCTGGGCCGGAAATTTCTGGACATTCAATTCATATAGGCAAGCCCTACAACTTTTCATGTGAAAAATTGAGTGGCATGCCTCAAGAATTACAAATTCTTGCTTGTGTGGCAAGCATATTATCCAATTCCACTCCCACAACAATACCTAAAAGTTTAGCTGAGGATAAGTTAATTAAAACAGCAATTTATAAACGAAGTGAGCAAATTTTATCAATAAGGAGACTTATTTTAAAATCAGAAGATGGTAATGTTGAATTTAAAGGATATAAAGAAATATTTTTCTATTCTGTTTTAGATTCTCTTGATCAAGAATGTAAAAATTTTAAGCTCTCACTCACTATACATAATTATGCGCCAAAAGGTAACTTGGGCCAAGTTGACAAAGCAAAGCTTGACTTATTATCTTTAAATTTTGATCCATCAGTTCCAGAAAATATAAAAAGCTTAGATGTCATAAAAGGAATTTTGCCAGATATTTCTGAAAAGAGGCGGGTAGTAAAAATAAAACAAATTACCGAATTCTTTAAATTATTTATTGATAAATTAAAAGCGCACACTAGTAATCCGGTAAGCATACAAACAGAACCTAAGTATCCTAATATCAATGTTTATGTAAGTTTTCCATCAGATTATATAAAAAATGATGTTTTAGAAATATTAGATTCTATCGGCTTAAAACCCGCTAATAGAGATAAAGCTATTCCCCAGCTAACAGATCCTCGTGATTCAAATCGTTCTTTGTGTAATCGCGCTCTCGTTTTTACTAACTTAAAACCCCAGCTGAATTTAAATGAAATAGAAGGATTAATTATGAAAAAGATTGAAAATTTAGAGACCAGACAAAACGAAAGTAATAATAATACTTTTTTAAAAAAATAGATTTTTTTAATCCCTCAGAGATATATTCTCTGCCGCTTGTGGCGTAAAATCTGAGGTTGAGCACATATCTTCATAATAAGTCACAATGTAACGGTTTTACTGTTTCCAGCTAAGCACAGGTAAGCGGTATTTGATAAGGGAGTTGATCATATTTTTCTTGACCCCATATGCAAACCCCACCCCAACCGTTTAATATGCCGCCATGAAAATCGGCACCCCATATAAATCCAACGCCAGCAAAGTTTTACTGCTAGGCAGCGGCGAATTAGGCAAGGAATTGACCATTGAATTAATGCGCTTAGGCATTGAGGTGATTGCTTGTGATCGTTATGAACATGCACCCGCGATGCAGGTGGCGCATCGGGCGCATGTATTTGATATGCAGGATGAAGCCACACTTCGCAAAGTGATATTCCAGGAAAAACCGCAATGGGTGGTCCCTGAAATTGAAGCGATTGCGACCCAGGCTTTAGTGAAAATCGAGCAGGAATATCCTGAAATTACCATTGTTCCCACAGCCAGGGCTGCTTATTTAACGATGAACCGCGAAGGCATCCGCAGGCTGGCAGCCGAAGAGTTGAATCTGCCGACCGCTGCTTATCGTTTTGCTGAAACCCTCGAAGAATTTAAAGCTGCCTGCCAGCAACTCGGCTTTCCTTGTTTGGTCAAACCGATCATGAGCTCCAGCGGCAAAGGGCAAGCCCTGATCAAAACTGCCGAGCAAATCGACTCCGCCTGGCAGCATTCGCAATCCGCCGGTCGCAGTGGCAAAGGCAAAGTGATTGTCGAAGCATTTGTGCCGTTTGAAAGCGAAATTACTTTATTGACGGTGAGGGCCGTCAATGGCACTTTTTTCTGCGCACCGATTGGGCACAAACAAGTCGATGGCGATTATGTCGAAAGCTGGCAGCCGCATGCGATGTCAGCGATTCAATTAGCAAAAGCTCAAGCCATCGCTGAAAAAATCACGGCGAATTTAGGTGGTTTTGGATTATTCGGTGTTGAATTATTTTTATTGCCGAATGATGAAGTTTATTTCAGTGAAGTGAGCCCAAGGCCGCATGATACCGGTATGGTAACGATGGCGACTCAGTGGCAGAGTGAATTTGCGCTGCATGCGAAGGCGATTTTGGGATTGCCGGTTCATTCGGTAGAAAACTATACAGCGGGAGCGAGCATTGCGATTCGCGCGAAAAATATTTCGCATTTACCTTTTATTGATCGGGTCGAGACGATTTTGACTGAAGAGGGTTTGGATTTTCGCTATTTTGGCAAGCCTGAAAGCCACACCAATCGCCGTATGGGGGTGATTTTGGCGCAGGCCGGCACAGTGGAACAGGCATTAAGCAAGGCGCGTCTTGCGCTAGCAGGATGTGTTTTGACTTAAGCAGATTAAAAATATTTTTAGCGGCAAGCGCTGAAAAAAGGCTGGTTGCTTTATTGATTTAATGCATGTTTGTGAACATAAAGCATTAAATTGCTAGTTTTTGAGAAGTTTAAAGGTAAAAAAGCCAGGCGCTCATAAACTAGTTAGAACGCCTGGCGTTTAAATTACGATTAACATTTTTTAGCTGTCATAGATGTAATCAATTCTTCCCTTGAATCCTGGAATTTTTTAGCATAATCTTGGATTAATTTTTCAATATCTTTTACTTTTGGCGTAAAATCATCGCTATACATAATTTGGCCTTTATTTCTAGGATCTGCAGTCCGAAATGTCACATATGAAGCTTCAGTTTTTGTTATGTGAGGTTTAATCCATTCATGAAAAGAAGAATGAAATTTTAGTTTAGATTCTTCATCTCCTATCTCATCTAAGTTTTTTAACCAAGCTGTTTGTATTTTTTTAAATATTTTTTCACTAATTGGATATTGCGTCTCTGTTTTTTTTACTTGTTTATTCTCTAAGATGTAACCAGAGAGCATTGTGTTGTTTTCGGAAGAATCGCTCAGCGTTTGCAATATTTCAAGCATGGAAGAAAGCTGATTTTTATACGTTTTAGCCATAGGATCCTTTATTAATTCTTCTAAAGTTTTCTGAAGCACCCAAACTGGTTTTGGATACACCCGGTTTTGATCCGCGGTAATAGTTGATTGTAAAATATGAATCTCAGATGAAATTGATTTTTCAGATTGTGTTAAATTTAAAGTCATAACTTGATTTTCATTCAGGGTTTTTTTGATACTTGTTAATAATGTGCCTAATGACTCTAAAAAGGCATTGTCTTCCATGGAATTTTTGGTATCAGTGTTATTACTTCCAATATGTGATGTGCCTAAAAGATTATCAACAGCTGTAGATATTTTATTAGTTACTTCAATTACTTTTTCAAGAGGAATTTTAACATTGCGATTTTTCAAATCATCGGTATTACTCGACCACGGTGATTGAAGCCAAGTTTTTATCATATTATCTTTCGGTTGAGCAATTTTTGCATCGTATGCATTTAAATTCTTAATATATGACGATCTGAATTTGCTGAATAAAGCTGGACTAGGCATTATTTATTTCCTCAACGTTAATTTATTAATAAGCTTAACAGCTTATACACTGCATGGCACAATACAAAAAGTAAAATAAAGTAAATATATTAAAATAGTCTTAAAGCATCTTATTTTGCAATGCAGTAACTCAAAAAATGGGTGGCTGACAAATTAAATCTAATGTTTAAGATGAAGCATAGACAACAGTAATGGAGTTTTCTATCCTCAGGTAGCAATTGCTATTACTGAAGATCTTTTCTTTACAGTAATTTTTAATAGAATCAATTAGAATTCCGCCATCAATTGATTTGATTTCCCCATTATATGTGAGGCTGTCTATGATAGTTTGAATCCAATCGCCAAAGTGTGCATAAAATTTTTCTAAGCTATCTTCTTTAATTTGCTTCGAATAATCTACCCAGGCTTTTTTTAGAAATTGAAATTCATCACTAGTGATCGGGTAAGATGGTTGACTGTCAGCATCAGTTTTTGAAGAGCTTAACTGCCATATTTTTTCTTTTGAGACGACAGGATCAATATATTTTTCAAGTGTTTCACATAAAGCAGGAAGAGACTTTTTATGATCTGGATTTTTAGTTTTCTCAATTAAACTTTTGAGAGTTTGCAAGAGCGTCCATGTTTCTTTTGGCTTAATGCGGTATCCGCGACACGAGATCATTGAAGATAGAAATATAAGGCTTTCATCGCCATTATCGAATGGGTCGTCATATTTTACGTTTTTTAGGTCCAAAGTAAAAAATATCCCCTTATTCAATTCAGTCGCGATCATTGTGGTTAATAACTTTAATAAGTCGAGGAAACTTGTGTTTTTACTATCTAAATCTTTATTGCAGTCAGCTATAATACCCGAGGCATCTACTATAAAACTTTCAACAATATCAGCTACAGTTTTTGTTATTGGCAGCAAAAAATGAATTTTATCATCACATAGTGTGTTATGGTCTTTTATGTCCTGATCTTCTCTCCATAGCCGTCCCTCATGCATCGCGCTAGATTTTTTTTTAAGCCAGCCTTTTAAATTTTCCTCATATAATTCTAAAAATAATTGCGCTAGATTAACGTCTTCTTTAATTTTTTTCTCAAACATAGCTGGTTCCTTAATTTTTTTATTTTTTTGAATTGACCGCCTTGAATTTGACAACATATGCCGCTTATTTCAAAGTAAAGTAATTAGCTTAAGCCAGCTTTAAATGCACTTCTTTCCTTCGTGCGTGTTGCCCGTGGATCTTTCCTATTTCCTTGCCCCCCCTCAAATATTCTGCTATATTCCACCCCTCGACGCGGGGTGGAGCAGTCTGGCAGCTCGTCGGGCTCATAACCCGAAGGTCGCAGGTTCAAATCCTGCCCCCGCAACCAAATTTTGAAATTTAATGAGATGGGCTTCGTGCCCATTTTTTATTTGTGCAAACTGATAATGAAAACAAGCCAGGAAACTTTAGAGGCATTGATTCAAGCCGCTGTCGCTGCTGGTGGTTGTGAATTGTATGGGTGCCAAATGACTAACATTTTGGGCCGGCCGACGATACAGGTTTTGATTGAAGGGTTGGCAGGCTGCGGAGCAACAGTAGATGACTGCAGCCGTGTTACTCGTCAAATTCAAGCGCAGATGGCAGTCGAAGATCAGGCTTGGCTCGAGCATTATGATCTGGAAGTTTCCACACCTGGGATTGACCGGCCATTGTTAAATGCGGCGCATTTTATGCGGTATGTGGGTAGGGGGATTGAGTTTAGGCTTTATCAGGCTTATGAAGGGCGGCGTAATTTTAAAGGGCAGTTGATGGCGGCGAGCGATGAGACGGTGCAGGTGCTGGTGGAAGATAAGCTGTTGACTTTTAAATTGAATGAAATAGAGAAAGCGAAATTGGTTCTTGTGATTTAGTTTTTGATTTCTCATGGGCTGTGTTGTTGAATAAATCGGTTTTTCGTAGGGGCAACCCCCCGTGGTTGCCCATCGCATCGGTAGCACCGAGACTGGGGCAGGCACAGGGGCCTGCCCCTACATTTTTTCGAATTATTCAATAATGACCGTGTTACTTGTGGGATGTTGATTAAAAAGGGCAAAAGCGATGAATGCAAAAGTGATGAACAAAGAAATTTTACTCCTTGTCGAGTCGTTAGCTAATGAAAAAGCGTTAGAAAAAGAGATTGTTTTCGAAGCGGTTGAATTGGCATTGGCGACGGTGACGGCAAAAGCCTATGAAGAAGACGTCACCATTCGCGTCGCGATCGATCGTAAAACCGGTGATTACGAAACTTTTCGTTGCTGGACTATCACCAACGATGGCGATTTGTTGCATGATTTCCCTGGCCGTTATATTCCTTTGGGTGAAGCGCCTGAGGGGGCAGATTTAAATGACGTGATTGAAGAAGCCATCCCTTCCGTCGGTTTTGGCCGTATTGCCGCCCAGCAAGCCAGACAAGTCATTATGCAAAAAGTGCGTGAAGCAGAACGCAAGCGTGTCGAAGCGCGTTATGAAAAGCAGGTGGGTCGTTTGGTTTCCGGTGTGGTGAAAAAAGTGACACGTGATGCGGCGATTTTAGACCTGGGTGAAAATGCTGAAGGTCTTTTGGCTCGCGAACACATGATTCCCCGTGAAATTGTACGGGTTAACGACCGCATCAAAGGTTATCTCTACGCTGTTCGCCCCGAACGCCGTGGCCCGCAATTATTAATCAGCCGGACCATGCCGGAGATGCTGATTGAATTATTCAAACTGGAAGTGCCGGAAGTTGGCGAAGAAGTGATTGAAATTAAAGCCGCTGCGCGCGATCCAGGTTCACGTGCCAAAATTGCAGTCAAAACTAATGATGGCCGCATTGATCCCATCGGCGCTTGCGTTGGTATGCGTGGCGCGCGGGTGCAGGCAGTTTCTACCGAATTAGGCGGTGAGCGCATCGATATTATTTTGTGGGACGACAACCCAGCCCAATTAGTCATCAACGCCATGGCGCCAGCCGAAGTGTTATCGATCGTTGCCGATGAAGACACCAAAACCATGGATGTCGCCGTCGGTGAAGATAAATTAGCGCAAGCCATTGGCAGAAGTGGCCAAAACGTGCGCTTGGCTTCTGAATTAAGCGGCTGGACTTTAAACGTTATGACAGAAGTCGATGCAGAAAAGAAAAGTTCAAAAGAAGCCGAAAAATTGCAAGGCAATTTAGCCGAGCAATTACAAATCGAAGAAGCCAAAGCGCAATTATTAGTAAAAGAAGGCTATGTCACGTTAGAAGATGTGGCGTTTGCGCTACCGGAAGATTTAAAACAAATCGAAGGCTTCGATGAAAACACGGTGCAAGAAATTCAAAATCGTGCGCATGATATTTTATTAGCAAAAGAACTCGAAGCGGAATTGGGTGTAGAGCCACAAGAAGATTTATTAAATTTAAATGGCATGACGCCAGAATTAGCGCAGGCCTTAGCGAAAAGTGGTATCGTCACGCAGGAAGATTTAGCTGAGCAGGCAGTCGATGATTTATTAGAAATTCAGGGTATGAATAAAGAATTGGCTGCGAAATTAATTATGGAAGCCCGTGCGCCTTGGTTTAGTGATAAATGATGAATTTTGTGTGGGATAGCGGGTTAATGAGTGATTAGCCCTAGGGAATTTTGCTGCTAGTTCGAGATCAGGAGATTGCCGCGTTCGCTTCGCTTCCTCGCAATGACAAGAAGGTGGCACGATGCCCCTTTTTTGTCATTGCGAGGAAGCGAAGCGAACGCGGCAATCTCCTGACGAAACAAGGCGCTGTCATCTCCAGTGGCTAGTACCACGAAGCAAATAGAAAAAACGTTTTTCAGTACAAATAGGTAATTCAATGGCTGGTTTATCCATCAAACAATTTGCAGAATCCATTAATGTTGAACCCAAAATGCTGTTAGGCGCTTTGGAGCAATCGGCATTTAAAGTAAAAAATGAAAACCACATTTTAAGCCAGGACGAGTTACGTTCTTTGTTAGGTTTTTTGCGGCAACAGTCGCTTTCCCCTCAGCAAAAACAGGCCTTGCTAGTATTTCTAAAATCGGGCGCCAGTGCTGCCGCAGTTGCCAAGCCAGGAGCTGCCCCTGCTGCTAAACCTAAAATTACCGTTAGCGCCACCGAAGTTGGCACCCTGAAACAAGACAAACAGCGCAGCGTCAATGTCGTCATTAAGAGAAAAAAACAAGCTGCCTCGCCGGTTATTGAATCGGCCTCCGCAGGCGAAGATGAAAGCAATGAAGCCTCAGAAAATGCTACCGCGGTAATTGAAGAAGTAGCACCCACTTTGGTAGCCACTAGCGTTGCAGCCGCTCCAGCAAAAACTACCGAAACCACCAAGCCCAAAGAAGCCAAAGTCGAGAAAAAACCCGCGCCCGCTAAAGACGATAAATCCAAAAAACCGGACAAGAAGAAAAAAGCGGGTGGCCGTCAATTTGAAAAATCTTTTGATGAAGAATCTGATGACGGCCGCATGGAAAAACTTTTCCAGCGCAGCAAACACAAAAAACCGCAATATACTGAAACGCTATCCCAAAGCTTTGCCAAACCGACCGCGCCCGTGGTGCGTGATGTTTTAATTCCTGAAACGATTACCGTTGCTGAACTCGCTTCCCGTATGTCAGTCAAAGCTGCTGAAGTGATTAAATCCATGATGAAAATGGGCGCCATGGTGACCATCAATCAAGTGATTGATCAGGAAACGGCGGCCATTGTGGCCGAAGAAATGGGTCATAAACCGCAGCTGGTCAGCGCCAATGCGGTTGAAGAAAGTTTAATTGATAAAAAAGCCGATGAATCTCTCGAACTTAAACCGCGTCCGCCAGTTGTCACCATTATGGGTCACGTTGACCATGGTAAAACTTCTTTGCTCGACTATATCCGCCGCACCAAAGTTACCAGCTCTGAAGCAGGCGGCATCACCCAGCATATCGGCGCCTATCAGGTCAATACGCAAAAAGGGATGATCACTTTTCTCGATACGCCAGGCCATGAAGCCTTTACTGCTATGCGTGCCCGCGGCGCCAAGGCGACCGACATCGTGGTGTTGGTGGTCGCGGCAGACGACGGCGTGATGCCGCAAACGATTGAAGCGATTAAACACGCCAAAGCGGCAAAAGTACCGATCGTCGTTGCCGTCAATAAAATCGATAAACCGGAAGCAGATCCGGAACGTGTTAAAACCGAATTATCACAACACGAAGTCATCGCAGAAGAATGGGGTGGTGATGTCATGTTTCAAAATATTTCCGCAAAAACCGGCCAAGGTGTCGATGATTTACTTGAGCGGATTTTATTGCAAGCCGAAGTTTTAAATCTCAAAGCTCCCTATGAAGGCCAGGCGCGTGGCGTTGTCATCGAATCCCGATTAGACAAAGGCCGCGGCCCGGTCACGACCGTTTTGATTCAAGCGGGTACATTGCATTTAGGCGAAATTTTATTAGCCGGTAGCGAATTCGGCCGCGTGCGCGCCATGATTAATGATCATGGTGGCCAGATGGATACCGCTACACCTTCCACTCCGATCGAAGTGATTGGCTTGTCGGGCACGCCTTCGGCGGGTGATGAAGCAATTATTGTCCCCAACGAACGCAAAGCACGCGAAGTTTCCTTGTTCCGCCAAGGCAAATTCCGCGATGTGAAAATCGCTCGTCAACAAGCGGCTAAATTAGAAAATGTTTTCGCCAAAATGCAGGAAGGCCAAACTTTAATTTTAAATATTGTATTAAAAGCCGATGTGCAAGGTTCTGTCGAAGCGATCCGCGATTCTTTATTACGTTTAGGCACCGGCGAAGTTAAAGTGAATATTGTTTCCAGCGGCGTTGGCGCCATCACCGAATCCGATGTGAATTTAGCGATTGCATCCGAAGCGATTATTTTAGCGTTTAATGTGCGCGCCGATGGCAAAGCAAAAACTTTAGTCGAGCGCGAAAGTGTCGATTTACGTTATTACAGCGTCATTTATAATTTAATTGACGAAGTCAAAGCTGCATTAAGTGGTATGTTAGCGCCGGCATTCGAAGAAAAAATTATTGGCTTGGCGCAAGTCAAAGATGTTTTCCGCTCTTCTAAAATCGGCGCCATTGCCGGTTGTTTGGTGATAGAAGGTGTGGTGAAACGTAATGCTGACATTCGCGTCTTGCGCGATAATGTCGTGATTTTCCAAGGAAAATTAGAATCATTGCGACGCCACCGCGATGATGTCGCCGAAGTTAAAAGCGGCACCGAATGCGGTATCGGCGTAAAAGATTACAACGACGTCAAAGCCGGCGATCAAATCGAATGCTATGAAACCGTCGAAGTAAAACGCAAACTCGCTTAATTAATAAGCAAAACCATGCAACCATTCGGCAAAAAACCCAATTTCCGGCATCAGCGCATCGCTGAACAAATTCAACACGCGCTCGGCCAAATATTGCTAACCCGCATGTCCAACCCGCGCTTAAAAACCATCAGCATCAGCCAGGTAAAAATTTCCAAAGATTTATCGATCGCCAATATTTACGTCAGCAGTTTCAGTGAAGAACCGATTAAAAATATTTTAATTTTATTAGACGAATCAAAACATCTTTTACAACGCGAATTAGCCCATACATTAAATTTACGCATCACGCCACAATTGCGTTTTCATTATGATGAATCGATTGCAACAGCAGCGAGAATTAATGAGTTGTTGCAGGATGTGGGCAAGAAAAATGATGGTTGAATATTGATAATTTTTACCCCTCATCCGCCACAAGGGGAGAAGGCCAACCTTGGCAACATCTGCCAACAGACTTCTTGCATAACCGGCGTCTTTTGCCGGCTGGCAGCGTTGTGTTGCTTGCTCGGTGCTCATTTACAGGGAGTAAACTCAGCTCCTCGCTGCGCAACACGCCTTGCCAGCCAGCAAAATACTTGGTTCTGCAAGAAGTCTAATAAAAAAACTTTGTGCGATGAAATATCTTTATCTATAAGCGCTTATTTCATCGCACGAAAGTTTGTCTCATTGGCAGATGTCACTGAAGTTGGCCTTCTCCCCTTGTGGGAGAAGGTGCCCGATAGGGCGGATGAGGGGTAAAATAAAAAATATTGAATTCCAAAAAAAATTAAATTTTTTAAATTTAATAATTAAAAAAAATTTTTACCACCCCACCGCATAAACCTTCCCCGTCTGCAACCCCTCAACACTTTTACTATAAGCCAACGCCACCTCACTCGCTGCAACCGGCTTAAAGCCGCGGAAATAATTTTCATAATGCGGCATCGCTTCAGCGACCACTGTCGGACTTACCACATTAATCCGAATTCCGCGCGGCATTTCAATGGCTGATGCAAGCACAAAACTATTAATCGCGCCATTCACCATAGCAGCGCTAACGCCATAACGAATCGGGTCATCACTCAATAAACCGCTAGTCAAAGTAAAACTGCCGCCATCATTTAAATAATCCAATCCCATACGCACTAAATTTACTTGTCCCATCAATTTGCTTTTCAAGCCGATGAAATACTCTTCTTCCGTCATTTTGATAAATTCACCAAAATGCACTTTACCGGTTGTGGCAATTACCGCATCTAACTTGCCAATTTTTTTATATAAACTTTCGATGGAGTGATTGTTGCTGATATCGATTTGAAATTCGCCATCAGAAAATCCGGCTGAAATTACTTCGTGACGTTTTTTTAATTCCGAAGTAACAGCGGCGCCAATAGTCCCGGTACCGCCAACAATTAAAATTTTCATAAAATTGATCCTCATAATTATTTCACAGGTAAAAAAGCCAAAATACCACCGCCAATAATAAATAAAACAAAAACCACACTCATACCAATTCTTTGACTCGCAAATGCTAAGGTTAAACTGCTTACCAGCAAAGGGCCAATGATTGCCGTTGCTCTGCCAGTCAGGGAATATAATCCAAACATTTCCGTTCGCTTTTCTCTTGGCGCCAGGCGCAGCATCAAGCTTCTACTCGCCGATTGCGTCGGGCCAATAAATAAACCTAAAAATGGCGCAAGCGTTAAAAATAATATTTTTGAATTCACGCATAAAACGAATATGCCTAATAAAATCATGCAGCTTAATGCGCCCAAAATCGTTGCTTTGCAGCCGATATAATCATTTACAACAGCAAAAATTAAAGCGCCAATACCGGCAGCAATATTCAGCAAAATGCCTAATAAAAGCACTTGTCCCATGCTGAAATGCAAAGTGCCTGCGGCATAAATGCCGCCAAAGGCAAATAATGTATTTAAACCATCGGTATAAATCATTCGCGCTAATAAAAAAAGCGCAACCAATTTTAATTTTGATAAATTTCTTAACGTGTGCAATAAAGTTTTAAATCCCAGAATCAGCAAAGAGAAAAAGCTAAAATTATTTTTAACGAATTTATCAGGGACGAAAAAAAATAAAGGTGCTGAAAATAATAACAGCCAACCCGCAACAAATGGCCCAATAATTCGGATATTGGCATGATCTGTTTTTGGTAGCCAGCTAGCATGAATAAAAACCAGCAAGCAAATGCATAAAGATAATAATCCGCCAAGATAACCTGCTCCCAGGCCCCAGCCAGAAACGCGCCCAATTTTTTCAATCGGCGCCACTTCTGCCAATAAAGCATTATAAAAAACCTGCGCTGTTTCTATCGCAATAAAAGAAACCGCCACAGCGAGCAGCGATTGAAAAGTAGCTTCTGGATAAGGATAAGCAAACCAAAGACAAGTTGTCGCAATACTCGCAATTAAAGTCAGCAAAAACAGCCAGGTTTTACGCTGCCCACCTAAATCAGCCATAGCGCCCATCAATGGACTCAGTATTGCCACCAACAAACCCGAAATAGCAATAGTGCGCCCCCAAAGAAAAGTCCCTTGGATTTTATCCACAGCCACATTACCAGTAAAATAAGCGGCAAAAACAAAAGTAATAATCACCGTGCTATAAGCCGATGCGGCGAAATCATAGCCACACCAGGATAAAATAATTTTTTTATTCAAAGGATAGTCCTTTAAAAATATTTTGACGGAACGGTAGTATATACTTAAAACCTGTTTTCTGGCACACATAGCATCACAGCGTAAGATGCGATGACGCATAAAGAGATTGATATAAAATTCAACCAATAAATCCAATAAAGATCATGAAACACGCCGTTTTATTTTTAAATAAACCTAAATACTTAAGTTCGCAGCAAGCAGTCAGTAAGGTCAAACGCCTATACCAAACCAAAAAAGCCGGCCACAGTGGCACGCTAGATCCTTTAGCAACTGGCATGCTGCAAATTTTTTTAAATCAGGCGACAAAATTTTCACAATATTTAATCGAAGCGGATAAAAAATACCTGGTTACCGCGAAACTTGGCATTGCTACCACGACCGGCGATAGTGAAGGCGAAATTATCGCTGAAAAATCACTACCTTTAATCAACCAAAGCGTGATTGAAAAGCTACTACAAGATTTTGTCGGCGAGCAATTACAAATCCCGCCGATGTATTCAGCACTAAAATATCAGGGAAAACCTCTTTATGAATACGCCCGAGCAGGAAAAGAAATTTCACGCGAGCCAAGAAAAATCCAGATTTATTCCATCCAATTAATCCGACTTAATTCAACAGAAATTGAATTTGAGGTGCATTGCTCCAAAGGAACCTATATCCGAAGTCTAGTTATCGACATCGGCGAAAAATTAGGTTGTGGCGCGCATGTGAGCGAATTACACCGCTCCGCCATCGGCAGATTCGGCGCAGAGTCGATGCATGATTTAACCAGTATAGAAAATAATCCAGAGCGCGAAAATTTATTAATTCCAGTTGATAAAGTTTTGCCAGAAAATTGGCCAGACATTTATATAAATGAGCAGGAGGAATTTTATTTGAAACGCGGCCAAGCAATCAATTACGAATTGATAAACAATTTTTTACCTGTAAAAATTTTTAACGCAGCTCAAGAATTTATCGGGCTAGGGAAATCGATTGATGAAAATAAAATTCAACCAGTAAGATTGATTGTATAATCTTGCTATCGCAATCAACTAAAATTTTTAATTAACATAGGTTTTAATCATGAATTCTAAGCTTGGAAGAAACGAACCCTGTCCTTGCGGCAGTGGCAAAAAATACAAAAATTGTTGTGGGCCTGCTGGTAGTAGCTTTGCTTTTTCCGAAGTCAGCGATCCTGAATGGCGTAAGCTGCGAGACCTGGAGCGCAGTGTAATCGATGAGCATTTATCGCCTTATGCATTGCAGCTTCCCAAAAGTATCATCGACACAGCAATAGCCGATTGCATGCCGGAAGATGCTGCTGATGCATTGGACCTTGAGCTTTTATTTGGGCAGCTTTTTCTTCCCTGGATTTTATTTAATTGGGTGCCAGACAAAAAATTTAAACCAAATGGCTATAATGCAAAATTAACAGTAGCAGAAAATTACTTATGCCATCACCGAGATCAACTAAATCCCGATGAACTAAACTTTATTGAGGCGATGAATAAAACCTTTTATAGCTTCTATTCTGTTTTAGAAGTGGTAAAAAACCAATCGCTTTTAGTAAAAGATTTATTATTGGGTGAAACATACAGAATTAAAGAGCGAGCGGCTACGGAATTTTTAAAACGTGGCAGTATCGTTTACTCACGCGTTTTAACTTTAAATAACCAATCGATATTTGTTGGCATGGCGCCATATACTTTACCTCATGGCTATCATAGCTATTTTATTGATTTTAAAAATTGGCTTATGAAAGAAAACGCCAATAAACCCTTAACAGGAGAATTGCTAAGAAATAAATTTGCCTGGATAATTTATGATTACTATCTCGATGCGCTGATTGCGCGTTTCAATCAGCCACTGCCACAACTTGTTAATACAGATAATGAGAAAATCCAATTTTGCGCTTCACATTTTAAATTAGATTTGGCGCCAGAAATCACGCTGAAACATTTAATGCCGATGACCTTGTCCAAAGATCCCGAAGAATTTTTATACGACGCAAAACGCAACAAAGCTGGATTAGTCATTGAAATTTATATGCCATGGATGAAAAAAGGCAATAAAGCCCATAAGGACTGGGACAATACGATATTAGGTGAAATAACTATCAAAGAAAGCAAATTAATTTTGCGCACCAATTCATTAGAGCGCGCCGAAAAAGGTAAAGCATTGATCAAAAAATTATTAAAAGAAGCAATTATTTTCCAGCAAACTTTAATAGAAACACCCGAACAAAAACTTCAATCACCAAATGTTTATGAAAATCAACCAGACGATGAAAAAAATTTACTGGAAAATCCCGAAGTAAAAAAACAAATTCAAGCAATGGCTCAATCGCATTGGTTAGCCTGGTTTGACACACCAATCCCCGCATTAAAAAATAAAACCCCCCGCCAAGCCGCAAAAACTAAAGAAGGACGCGAGCGCCTTGAAGCTTTACTTTCCGACTATGAGTATTCGGATCAAACCAAGCCCGATAATGATCCGTTTAAAGCAGATATTGCGTTTTTAAAAAAAGAATTGGGACTAGGAAAATAATTTTAAATTATTCAGCAAACTTAGCCGCTTTTCAAAAGCGGCTGTGAAGTTTGAAGAATGTATCAAGTGTGCCATAAGCCGCTGGTTAAAAATCGCATCTTGAGTGTACTGCTAAGCCCTATATTCATACTCAAAACGAATAGGTTTTAGGCGCTCTTGCATCCGATTGATGTGCGATCTTGTCACGTTTTTCAATCGCAAAAGCTCGAAATAGAACAACTATTCCTGCACTTTTGCTCAATCAAAACGTGACAATCTCACCCATCACCCGGCGCAATAACACCTAAAACCTATTCGTTTTGAGTATAGTCACATTGATCCGCAACTCCTGTTACAGCGGGAACCGCTGTAATTTGTGAAAGCTGATATTTTTTATCAGTGTCATTAACTACCCAATGAATTTTTTCCGCCACCGCTTTTCCAATACCAGGCGTTTCTGCCACTTCCATCGAATCCGCCTGCATTAAAGTCGCAACGCTACCAAATTTTTCCAATAAAATTTTCGCACGTTTAAAACCCACACCCGGCAAACTCTGTAAAATATATAGCTGCGATTTTCTTTTGCCTTTAGACAAACTAATTTTCCTTCGCTGCAATAAATTGCCTTCCGTCAATCCATTAAATTGTCGCGCAACAAACAACATCAATTTCACACTTTCAGCCGGATCAATCGCCCGCAACACCGGAATTTTTAAAACCACCGCTAATTTAATCAAAGCCCCTTGAATCACTTCACGCCGCACCGAAGAATATTTCAAATCCCGCGCCGCCCCCTCCAACAATAAAATCCCCCGCTCCCGCGCATGAATTAATTTCAACGCCTGCTCAAACAAACGCCCATCGATAATCGACTGCGAAAAATCCACCAAAGTTTTTCGTTCAAATAACCATTTGTTATTCACTAAATAATCACCAGCCGTTAGATGCGCAAATTTAATATCAACATCCTCATGCTGATTAAATCCCGCAATGATGTCGGGGCATTTTTCGTTGGTGTCGATGGTGATGGAGATCATTTTTGTGTTTAAGTTGAAACAGTAAACTGTTTAATAGTAGCTTGAGTCTAAATTTAGCAAACCAAATAATACGTTGAAATATTATTAATAATACGAAAATGCATAATCAAAACCTCAGATTCATTACTATGATAAAAATCTGCCTAAGATAGGAACTGCCCGAGGTAGGCAGGGATCACGCTAACAAGAAATTAAATTCTGAGCAACTGGGGATATCATTTAAAAAATAAACTTTTCAATAAAATGCTAATTCATGTAAATTATTCTGGCTGATACTCTTTATTTATATTTTCCATGTTACTTGGTGCTGGCATTGCATTTACTACTGGGTCGCTTTTAGCTAAATGTGGTTTTAGAATTCTAATGATTTCAGCTTTCGTGCTGCAACCAAGTTTACATTTTAAGTTAGAAATATAAAATTGAAGCGTTCTTGTCGTTATGCCCAATTTTTCAGCCGCTTGCTGATTACTTAATTTACCTGCTATCAACTTTGCACATTGCTGTTCCCGCTGAGTCAGGTTTTCAAATTTTACTTCAGATTTTTTCATGGATTTTGTCATTTTTTAACTCTTCAATTGGGTTTAAGATAAAATAATTTTTTCAAATATATTGATTTCAAAAACATTAAATTCATAGGTGTTAATCAACATCTTGACATAACACTATCTTTATGATATCGAGACAATAAATTAAATTGCTAATGTGGATAGTTTAATCATGAAAGAAATTAACGATTTATATGGCTGGATCAGAAGTACTCCTTCTTATCGCTGCTCTTCTCATATGGACGATATGCTTGATTATTTAAAAACCAATTTTAATATCTCATTTTTTCATTATGCAAAACGCTTTGAAAATGGCGCTTACTTTGAATTAACGACCGATCGGATTTGGGGACTTTGTTATGTTACTAAATATATGACAGCTGATACTTTTATCTCACTCAAGCATTTAAAAAACAACATTTGGGTATGGGGTGAAGGAGTAGTAGATAAAAAAGAAGCTGAAATGCATGCAGAACGCGCCGAAATTTATGGTATCCCGCAAGGAATCAGTTTCATTGAAAATGCTATGGAAACTTTTTCATATAGTTCTAACAAAATTGATGATAAAAACCGGATTAATCATTTAATAAAAATTAGAAATGAACAGCTCCTGGGTTTCGAGAAAGATTTCATCAAATCTATAGAAGCTGTTATTAAAACTTATCGGGCAGATTTAAAATTGCCATTGTCTGCTCCTAATGGCGCTACTCTCAAAAAACTCAGTTTAAAAGAAGCGACTTTAGTTGGCTTTATGGCTAAGGGATTTAAAACCTGCGAAATAGCGAAATTAATGGCAGTAAGTGAAGGAACAGTGAAAAACAAAATTGAAATTATTAAAGAGAAATTAAACTGTAAAACGCGCGAGCAAGTTATTGCTATTTGTGTCGAGAGAGGGTACATATGAGATTATTCTCAATAATAGTTTCCTACTGCAAAAAATATTAAGCAGCGTAAAACCGCTAAAAATCTTCGTCAAAAAATTTTTTGGCTGACTTTAGCCGATCATGGTTGCAAATGCATTAGAAATAAATTTATATCCTTCGTGTGTGGTTTTTAATAAAGCCGGCATGCTCATGAAACCATGGATAGTGCCATCAAATTGTTTGTATATAACAGGAACACCTGCATTATTTAATTTTATTGAAAACTCTTTAGCTTCATCTCTCAGCGGATCATATTCTGCTGTCATAATAAGCGTTTTAGGAAAAACTTTAAGCAAATTTTGTTCCATTTTAAGAAGAGAATGATTTTCTAAAATTTTATGGTTTGGAAAATACTGCTTGCAGCACCACTCCAGCGTGGCGGAAGTGATATTATAATTATCAGAATATAACAGGCGAGAAGGCGTTTGTGATAAAAATTCAATGAAAGGATACATTAATAACTGCATCTTAAAGCTATTTGGTCTACCTGACTCAATAAATTTTGATATAACTTTTGCCGCAATGTAACCACCAGCACTATCTCCGCCAATAAAAAAATTCGTTATATCGCCGCCAATTATTGTATGGTTATCTAATATCCAATTTGCTACTGTATAACAATCCTCGATTGCTACCGGATGTTGGTATTCGGGTGCTAACCTATATTCAACTAGCACTACAATGCAATCAATTTCAGCGGATAAGTTTCTACAGTCTGAATCATAGGATTTTAAATCCCCCATCACAAAACCTCCGCCATGACAGAAGAGCATAATGGGTTTATTTAAATTTTTAGAAGGATAATAAATTCTAATTCGAATTTCATCGTTATCAGAAGTTGGTATCGATTTTTCAATAATGAGCTCAATTTTTCTATCGATTCCATATTCCTGCATGTTTTTTCGAAAGTATTCTCTAGCGGCTATTAAATCAAGTTCGCTGACTTTTTTTTTGGATTGATTCTTTTTGTTCAAATAGAACATTTCTTCTGCATTAATCGCCATTTTCTTTCCTTTGGTATATGCCTTTCAAGAAATCCAAGTAATAATTTGCTATCACTTGCGGCTCTTCCATAAAAAGCAAATGACTGCCATTTTTTACAATTATTAATTTTGAATATTGTATATTTTTATGTAAATTGTTAGCACCACTAACGTCAAATACTTGATCATTGCTTCCCCAAATAATTAATGTGGGTATGTGTAGTGAGAAATTACTTAAAGCATTCGATGCTTGATTAATTTTTTCCCATATCCTTTGGTCTCTCTGGTATTCTTTTTGATAATTTGCAATACGCTTCGCAATCTGTTCATCACTGAATTGGGGTGGATGAGTGAATAGAAGATCCATTTCTTCAAGGAATTCTTGCTTATTGAGTGGTATAAAAGGATTTTTACCATTCTTCAGTAATTCATCAACTTTGCTGGGTTTATCCGTTTTGGTTCCTAACGGCGCTCCGATAAAAGCGAGTGAAGTTACTTTGCCTGGGTATTTGCGCGCATATTCAGCCGCAATTAAGCCCCCCATGGAGTTTCCTGCAATTGACAGCTTTGCTATCTGCAGCTTATTAAAAAAGCGATTTAATAAATCAACCTGATTATTGATTGCATACGCATCTTCTCCAAATCCGACACTTTTACCATAACCTGGTAAATCCGGCACCACGACGTGAAAATTATTTTCTGCCAAAATAGTAGCAAATACACCCCATTGTTTCTTAGAGCCAAACAGTCCATGTAATAAAACAACGTTTGGCCCATGGCCAATAGCGTCATAATAAATATAGGAATTTGCAACCCTGACCTTGTTTTCTGTTAATTTCAGGCCTTGATCGATGGCGCTAATAGCAAAAGCAGGGGTTAATAAAATAGAAAGATATATTGATAAGAAAATAAAGATTTTAAATTTAATATTTAATTTTTGCATGGCCGCCACTATAAAAAAATTATATGCTTAAACTGATAAAGCATATCAAAAAACTAACACCTTGTTCATCATCATAGTCTGTATTTATACGAGACAAATATTGTCAGAGGTGCATATCATTCACGCTATCAAGAAATTAAATTTAGTGCAACTGAGGAATAGGCCGTAATTTAAAAAACTACTTTACAAAGCCAAAATAATCGCTATGATGTCCGGCAAATTTAATTCCCTCAATAAAAATTTCAATTAAGCCTAGGGTTGAATCAGGCTCTCTTTTAAAAAGAAGACCACTAAAAAAACCTTGTTAAAAGATGACGAAAAACAAAAAAGAATTTATTGCCCATAGGCGTAAATCCGATTCGAAAAATCAAACACTTGAAGAACACTTGCTTGCCGTAGCGGCAAGGAGCCGATCATTTGCTAATAAAATCGGCTTGGCCCAGGCGGGGGAGTTGATTGGGTTGTTGCATGATTTTGGTAAATATAGTTGTGAGTTTCAGAATTATATCAAGTCAGCGACAGGCCAGTTAAATCCTGATATGGATGAAGACTATGTGGATTATAAAGAGCAAAAAAGAAAAATCGACCATTCAACAGCAGGAGCGCAATGGGTCTGGCAAAAATTAGCTAAATATGGCCCAAAAGGCCAGGGTCAGCTCTGTGCGCAAATTTTAGCGCTATGCATTGCCTCTCATCACAGTGGTTTGATTGATTGCTTAGATCCAGAAGGACTCGACATTTTTTCAAAACGAATAAATAAGCTTGATCAAAAAACAAATTATATCGAATGTTGCGGAAATGCTCACGAAGCCATTTTGGAAAAAGCTAAACAATTAGCAGCAAAAGAATTAATACCTGAAATGCTTAAATTGATCGACCCTTTAGCACTAAATAGTAAAGGGCAAATTATTGCTAATTTCTATTTAGGGTTTTTTGCTCGTTTTTTGTTTAGCTGTCTGATTGATGCGGATCGTATCGACAGCGCTGGATTTGAAAATCCTGATTATCTTAAAATTCAAGATAGAAAAACGGATTGGGATGTGGCGATTGAAAGATTTGAACAAAAACTTGCTCAGTTCAAACTGGATAAACCGGTAGATGAAATACGTAGAAAAATTTCGCAAGATTGCTTTATAAAATCAAAAGCTAAACAAGGTATTTATACGCTAACTGTGCCGACAGGTGGTGGTAAAACACTGGCAAGTTTGCGTTTTGCTTTACATCACGCAAGGGAGCATAAACTAGACCGTATTATTTATATTATTCCTTATACTTCCATTATCGAACAAAATGCTGAAGCGATACGCAGTTTTATCGAAGCAGAAGGTGATGAATTTCCTTGGGTGTTGGAGCATCATTCCAATTTAGAGCCTGAAAAACAAACCTGGCATAGCAAGCTTGCTTCTGATAATTGGGAATCCCCGATTATTTTAACGACTATGGTTCAGTTCTTGGAAGTTTTGTTTAGTCACGGAACTCGAAGTGTTAGACGACTTCACCAATTAGCAAATAGCGTTTTAATTTTTGATGAAATTCAAACCTTACCGATTAAATGTGTTCATCTTTTTTGTAACGCAATCAATTTTTTAGCTGAAAATAAAACTGCACCTTCCACCGTTGTGCTTTGTACCGCTACACAGCCTTTGCTAAATCAATTAAAAACACCGGAAAAAGGCCAATTACAGATCCCAAAAGAAAATGAATTGGTTGAAAATGTTGATCAATTATTTAAGGATTTAAAACGTGTTGAAATTATAAATATGTGTCGTGTTGATGGATGGAATGTTAATGAAATTAGCCAATTCGCATTAGATGAATTTAGGACTAAAAATAGCTGTCTGGTTGTAACAAATACGAAAGCTTGGGCGCAAAATTTATACGTGTTATGTCAAAAAGAAACTGCAAAGGAAAGCATATTTCATTTAAGCACATACCAATGTCCAGCACATCGTAAAAAGCTACTCAATGAGATTCGTTCACGTTTGAAAAATGGTCTGCCAACACTTTGTATCAGTACTCAGTTAATCGAAGCGGGAGTCGATATTGATTTTGCTTCTGTTATTCGTTTTATGGCAGGGCTGGATTCAATCGCACAAGCTGCGGGACGTTGTAACCGGAATGGTAATTTACGTGATAAATCTGGAAAATTTATCAAGGGTACGGTTTATGTAGTAAACCCTGCTCCTGAAAATCTGGATTTATTGGTAGAGATCAAAACAGGACAAGAAATCACTAAGCGTGTCTTCCGTGATCTGGAAGACAAAGACATGCTAAGTCCTGAAAAAATGGAACTTTATTTTAAATATTATTTTTTCAATCGCGCTAATGGTATGGATTATTCGCTGTCTGCCAAGCAGATAGGGAGAGACGATACGTTGTTAAGCTTGCTTTCCAATAATTCTAAAAATGTTGGTTTGATTGATCGCAAGGGTAAACTCCCTCTGCTGCAACAATCCTTTATGTCTGCTGCAAAAGCATTTGAAGTCATTGATGCGCCAACTCAAGCCATAATCGTGCCATATGAAAATGGCAAGGAAATAATTATTGAGCTTTGTGCTATAGCAAAAGAATTTAATCCTGGACGTTATTACGAGCTCCTAAAAAAAGCACAGCAATATTCCGTAAATGTTTACCCGTATTTGTATGAGAAATTGCGTGGTGAAGGGGCAGTTTATGAAATTGGAAATGAAGGTATTTTTTATTTGGATGAGCGATATTACAGTCACGAGTTCGGGTTATCTCAACAAGTGGTATCGGTAATGGATCTTAACTTTGTTTGAAATAAATAAATTTTTTTATTTGATAAACAGGTGACGCCTAGGTATGAACCTAGGTGTCATTTTTACATCAAGCAACCACTATTAATTTCAATCCACGCTTGCGCGAGGTGTTGATACTAGATTAATTGTATCAGATATGCAAGAAACCATTATTAGAACTTGAAATTGTATCGTTAAAGTGCAACTATAAGCTTTCTAGATTTCAGGAAGTTAACAAATGTTGCATAAATTTGGCATTCAAAGCCAACTGCGCGAGTTTCGGTTAGAGAAATCGTCATGTAAATCTTTTGGGATGTTCTTGCTGATATTGGTTCAATTGATCTTATATGCACTTGCTTTGACAGGATGGTTTGCATTTTTAACAGCAGTAATTTTATGGAGATTAAGATGAAAAATAGCATTAGCTTCAGGCTATGGGGCGATCATGCTTTATTTACCGACCCTATTACCAAATTAGGCGGTGAAAAATTTTCTTACCATATTCCAACCTATGAAGCGATAAAAGGCGTTTTAAAGTCAATTTATTGGAAGCCAACGATTATTTGGTATGTGGATAAAGTAAGAGTTATTTCGCCAATCCGCACTCAAACCAAAGGCACTAAACCATTGTCATGGGCTGGTGGAAATACTTTGGCGATTTACACTTTTTTACGAGATGTTGAGTATGAGGTAGAGGCGCATTTCGAGTGGAATGAACGTCGCCCTGAATTAACGCAAGACCGAATTGATGGTAAACATTTTAGTATTATTCAACGTGTATTAGAAAAAGGCGGGAGGCAGGATATTTTTTTAGGAACGCGTGACTGCCAGGGATATGTGGAGCCTTGTGAATTCGGCCAAAAGAATGGCGTTTATGATGAAACAGATGAGCTAAATTTTGGTTTGATGTTTCATAGTTTTAGTTATCCTGACGAAACTGGTATTAACCAATTAAGTAGTAATTTTTGGCAAGCGGTCATGAAAAAAGGAATTTTAACTTTTCCACGCCCTGAAGAGTGCTCTATTAGCCGTGTGGTGAGAAAAATGCAACCCAAGCAATTTTTAGAAAATAAAAATTTATTATCTGTTCAAATAGAAGAGAACCAAGTATGAGCTGGATGGCAAAACTATATGCTACTTATGAGCAAGGATTGAAATTAAATTTGTCGGATGAAGAAAAATTAATGCCGATAAGCCACACTTTGCAAAATGCGCATATAAATATTGTGATCGATGAAAATGGTAACTTTAAGCGAGCATCTGTTTTAGAAAAGATGCAAATTATATTACCTGCTACAGAAACTTCAGCAGGACGAAGCAGCGGCGGAGCACCACATCCTTTAGCAGATAAGCTTCAATATGTAGCAAAAGATTATGCTAATTATGGTGGAAAAAAAACCCCTTATTTTCATGATTTTGAGGTGCAGACCAAAAATGATTGTGACTATATCGATGCTAAAACTAAAAAACCAATGCGTGAAGGTTATATTACAAAATTGAAAAAATGGTGCGACTCATCTTTTTCCCATCCAAAAGCGAAAGCAATTTATCAATATATTACAAAAGGCGAAGTGATAGCAGATTTGATTCGTGAAAAAATTGTATATGTTGATAGCGAAAATAAGTTATTAACTAAATGGCCTTACGAGGTTACATCAGATAAACCACTGCCTTTGTTATTTAAAGTACTTCCGAAAGATAAGGGTGAAATAGAACAAGGCTCTGCCTTAGTTTGCTGGACAGTTGAAACTGAAAGCGATCCGAATACTGATACTTGGACTGACCCTGCTTTACATGCAAGTTGGATTGCATTTAACGCTTCTTTAGATGCTATGGAAGGACTTTGCTATGTTGTGGGGGAGAAATTACCAATAGCAATTAATCATCCTGCAAAGTTAAGGCATACCGGCGATAAAGCAAAACTAATCTCTGCCAATGATTCAGCCGGAATGACTTACCGCGGAAGATTTGAGGAAAGCGAGCAAGCGTGTACTGTAAGCTTTGACGTTACACAAAAAGCGCATAATGCATTACGCTGGCTTATTTCCAGACAAGGCCAGCGCAATGGAGACCAAGTGATTGTTACTTGGTCTATATCAAACAAAAAGATACCTGATATCGCAGCCGCATCTTATGAATTTCTCGATTATGATGATATGAGTGAAGCTGGAGAAGATGAAATTCAATTAAATAAAATCGATCATAGTCGTGATCTTGGTCAGTTGTTTGCCAAAAAACTTGGGCAGAAAATGGAAGGTTACCGCGCTGATTTAGGTGATTTTGAAAACATTATCATTATGGCAATCGATTCAGCCACACCAGGACGAATGGGAATTACTTATTATCAAGAATATTTTTCAAAAGAATTTATTGCCCGTATCGAATTATGGCATTCTCAGTTTGCTTGGCAACAGCGCTATGTAAAAAAGGCAACAGCTTCTAATAGTAAAAAATCAGAAAATATTGTGCTTCGATCAATCAGTGCACCATCATTTTATGCAATTGCAGAAACTGCTTATGGAAAAACTTTAACAGATAGTTTGAAAAAAAGTTTGTATGAGCGCTTAATTCCCTGTGTAGTTGAAGCTGCGCCTTTGCCTGTTGATTTAGTTAATGCTTGTGTAGCTCGCGCTTCTAACCCTAATAATGGTGAGAATTGGGAATGGGAAAGAAACTTGGGAGTTGCATGTGCTTTATATCGTGGTTTTTATTTGCGTCATCCAATCCAATCCAAGAGGAGGAATTATTCAGTGGAATTAGAAACTAGTAATTATTCACGAGATTATTTATATGGACGTTTATTAGCTATTGCGGAACGTATTGAAAGAGTTGCATTAAGTACTGCAAAAGAAAATCGTGCTACCACCGCTGAAAGATTAATGCAGCGTTTTGCCGATAGGCCTTATTCTACCTGGCGTAACATTGAGCTTGCGTTGAGGCCCTACATGCAAAGGTTGCAAAATAATCGGGCACCATTTCTAGTTGATAGACAAAAAGAAATTGATGAAATTATGTGTGCTTTTAAGCACGAAGAATTTATTAGTGATAAAAAACTTAGCGGCGAGTTTTTGCTCGGCTACCATTGCCAAAGACAAGCAGCATATAAAAAGTCGAATGATGGTGAAAATGAAAATTTAGAAATTTCTGAAACAACAGTTTAATTCATTAAGGAGAAATATATTTATGAGTTTACAAAATAAAATTGATTTTGCATTAATTTTAAATGTTAAAAATGCTAATCCTAATGGTGATCCATTAAATGGTAATCGTCCCCGTACGGACTATGAAGGTTTTGGGGAAATTACTGATGTGTGCTTGAAAAGAAAACTTCGTGACCGTTTGCAAGATATTGGACACAATATTTATGTTCAATCAGATGAAAAGAAAAAAGATAATATGCCGAGTTTAAAAAATCGTGCTGAATCTGATGAAGTGGGTTTAGGTAAAGATGCATTTAATTCCAAAAAAACAACTAAAGATCAAGCAGCAAAATTAGCTTGTGAAAAATGGTTTGATGTGCGTGCTTTCGGACAAGTGTTTGCATTTGGCAATAAAGGAGAAGATGCAGCCGGCGTATCTATTGCTATTCGTGGTCCAGTTACTATTCAATCTGCATTTAGTTTAGAACCCATCAGTATTACAAGCACACAAATTACCAAAAGTGTCAGTGGCGAAGGCGATGGCAGCAAAAAAAGTTCTGACACAATGGGTATGAAACACCGTGTTGATAGCGCAACTTATATTGCTTTTGGTGCAATGACGCCACAATTGGCAGAGCGAACAGGTTTTAGCAATGCAGATGCGGAAGCGATTAAAGAATTATTACCAAAATTATTTGAAGGTGATGCTTCTTCTGCGCGACCAGAAGGATCAATGAAGATAGAAAAAGTTATTTGGTGGAAGCATGATTCTAAGAGTGGACAATATTCTTCTGCAAAGGTGCATCAAACATTGCGTGATTATATTGCAAGTAATGAAAAAATTTCACTTGATAAATCTTCTCTTGAATCAGCATTAAATGGCAAATTGCCGGGGTTAAAACCTGAAATTATTGATGGCTTTTAATTTTAATGGACGAAAATATTTACGTTCCGCTTGCAGCTTTGCAGCACTACGCCTACTGCCCCCGCCAATGCGCGCTCATTCATATCGAGCGCGCATGGTCAGAAAATTATTGGACAGCACAAGGCCGTGTGTTGCATGAGCGTGTGGATGAAGGTTCCACTGAAACTCGCGGTAATTTTCGTACTGAACGGGGCGTAGAAGTTATTTCTCATCAATTGCGTATTACAGGAAAACTCGATTTATTAGAAATCAGTGGCAGTAAAACAAAAAAATATTTTCCCGTTGAATATAAACGCGGCAAACCCAAAGTGCAGGATTGGGACAAAGTACAGCTTTGTGCGCAAGTATTTTGTCTGGAGGAAATGCTTGATGTTGAAATTACCGAAGCTGCGCTTTGGTATTGGGAAGTCCGGCGACGCGAGCAAGTATTAATTGATACCAATTTGCGCGAAACTACGTTGCAAGTGATTAATGCTACTCATGAATTATTTTTATCGCAAAAAACCCCACATGCTAATTATCAGAAAAAACTTTGCCAGGCGTGTTCGTTATTGGAAATTTGTGGCGTAAAACAATTTGGCCGCGATCATTCAAAAACATTTATTGAGCAATTATTTACGGTATGAAAAAACTTCTTAATACGCTTTATATCACGCGCCAGGAAACATATTTGCATAAGGAGCGTGAAACCATTGTTATTAAACAAGGTGATAATAAATTAGCACAATTTCCGATTATTGCTATCGGTAATATTCTTTGTTTTGGTCAAGTTTCAGTTTCGCCTTATTTAATGGGTTTTTGTGGGGAAGAAGGAGTTGGTCTTTCTTTCTATACCGAATATGGAAAATTTTTAGCACGGGTCCAAGGAAAGCAAAGTGGTAATGTTTTGTTGCGACGTATGCAATATCGTTGGGCGGATGATTTAGAGAAATCTTTATCAATCGCGCGTGTCACGATTGCTGCAAAAATTGCCAATTCGCGTTCGGTTTTAATGCGTCAAATTAGGAACCATGGAGAAAATGCGGAAATACAGCGTGCTGTTGAGGAACTAGCCAATGCTTTACGGCGTTGCCGTTTTACGGAAGATTTAGATTCTCTGCGTGGCATAGAAGGAGAAGCAGCAGCAATTTATTTTGGTGTTTTTCAGCATTTAATTTTAGCCGAAGAATATGCTTTTTCTGGTCGTGAACGCCGGCCGCCGCGTGATCCTGTTAATGCTTTGCTTTCTTTTGTTTATACATTATTAACCCATGATTGTGCTTCAGCATTGCAAGGTGTTGGGTTGGATCCCTATGTCGGTTTTATGCATCGTGATAGACCAGGAAGAGTAAGTTTGGCGCTAGACATGGTGGAAGAGCTCCGTGCATTTTTTGCCGACCGTTTTGTGTTGACATTAATTAATCGCGGCGAACTAAAAAATAATGATTTTATTATTGAGGCTAGTGGTGCAATCAAATTAAAAGATGATGCGCGTAAGAAAGTTTTGGAGTCGTTTCAGGCAAGAAAACAGGAGCAAATTTTACATCCTTATTTCGAAGAGAAAATTGCTTTAGGTTTATTACCGCATTGCCAAGCCATGTTATTAGCGAGACATTTGCGTGGTGATACAGAATTTTATCCGCCTTTTGTGGTGAAATAATTATGTTAATGTTAGTGACTTATGATGTCAGTCTAATTACTTCTCAAGGACAAAGGCGTTTACGCCGCATTGCGAAAACTTGCTTAGACTATGGTATTCGCGTGCAGCAGTCGGTATTTGAATGTGAAGTTGATCCAGCGCAATGGGTAGCATTGAAAAATAAATTATTGACTATTTATAACGCAGAAGAGGACAGTTTACGTTTTTATTTTTTAGGAAAAAATGGCCGTAATAAAGTCGAACACCACGGTGCAAAACCCGCGCCGGATCTTTCAAAGGATACGCTTTTAATTTAGTTATTCCGCTAAACACTCGCTAACATCTAATCCTGGAGGGTTAGCGGAAAATTTAACACTACAAATAAACAAGTATTTAAAAATACTCCTCATTAATTTTTTAATTTATTCATATTTATTTCCTCGGTTAGCGCGTTAAGAAGTATTTTCTTAAGAATATCATTTCGTTACACTAAAACAGTCGCGCCCCGCGTGGGCGCGTGGATTGAAACTAATTCGTCAGTGTCATAACTGCTGGAATAAGTGGTCGCGCCCCGCGTGGGCGCGTGGATTGAAACTCCGCAAACGTGTTTTGATTCTAAAACGTCGCTTGTCGCGCCCCGCGTGGGCGCGTGGATTGAAACATTTTCAACCACATCACCAGATGCTGTTTCTCCAGTCGCGCCCCGCGTGGGCGCGTGGATTGAAACTGGTAAATGCTTGTAATATAAATTGTTGCTGTTGCGTCGCGCCCCGCGTGGGCGCGTGGATTGAAACACCTTGACGCAGCAGACGTAGAAATCCAGATACGGTCGCGCCCCGCGTGGGCGCGTGGATTGAAACTGATCGGTCGCTCTCCGTTAGCATAATGCGAAACGTCGCGCCCCGCGTGGGCGCGTGGATTGAAACTTGAATTAAACATTGACCGCTTGCTTTGTCTTCGAGTCGCGCCCCGCGTGGGCGCGTGGATTGAAACTTGCTCAAAAGGGGTGTTTTTTAGCTCCATAAAAGTCGCGCCCCGCGTGGGCGCGTGGATTGAAACATACTCCCCCTTTAATCTTCGCGCAAAAGTCTTGGTCGCGCCCCGCGTGGGCGCGTGGATTGAAACGCATCACAGCCTCCGGCAAACCCGCTTTATAAGTGTGAGTCGCGCCCCGCGTGGGCGCGTGGATTGAAACAATCCAGCGTCTGGACACCAATATTGAATATTGGCGTCGCGCCCCGCGTGGGCGCGTGGATTGAAACATCAGATAAACCCTCTGGTTTATGACGCTAAAGAGTCGCGCCCCGCGTGGGCGCGTGGATTGAAACATAAAATCATGATAGGTCTGTCGCATGTTCGGGCGGTCGCGCCCCGCGTGGGCGCGTGGATTGAAACTGCGGCTTTGCATATTTACGTTTTTAATTTAAAGTCGCGCCCCGCGTGGGCGCGTGGATTGAAACATCATCGGAAAAGAAGCTTTGCTGCCGATTTTATGTCGCGCCCCGCGTGGGCGCGTGGATTGAAACAGCCCAGGTCATCAATCGCATTGCTAACCGTCAAGTCGCGCCCCGCGTGGGCGCGTGGATTGAAACGTAGCCTAATCGCTGCTTTTGCTTTTCGGTTGAAGTCGCGCCCCGCGTGGGCGCGTGGATTGAAACCACCAGTTGCGCAAAAATATTTGGCCTTCGGCAGGTCGCGCCCCGCGTGGGCGCGTGGATTGAAACCGGCTGATGCCATGGCTTGCAGTGTGTTAACAAGTCGCGCCCCGCGTGGGCGCGTGGATTGAAACATACCACCTTAAAAACATGGTTATTTTGTTTTCGTCGCGCCCCGCGTGGGCGCGTGGATTGAAACCCACGTATTTATCTTTCTTTTAGCGGCGGTAAAGGTCGCGCCCCGCGTGGGCGCGTGGATTGAAACTCCCAATGCTAGCATCAGGTTTAAAGTTTTTGTAGTCGCGCCCCGCGTGGGCGCGTGGATTGAAACAGCAGCAGATGGCCGCTGCTGATACAAGCTCACAGTCGCGCCCCGCGTGGGCGCGTGGATTGAAACTATTTTTCCAATGCCGATCTGATAAACATTCGAGGTCGCGCCCCGCGTGGGCGCGTGGATTGAAACGAGGGTAAGCAATTTACCACTTATTGCGCCAAAACGTCGCGCCCCGCGTGGGCGCGTGGATTGAAACCAAGAATATTTAGACGTTGTCTTTATTACAAAATCGTCGCGCCCCGCGTGGGCGCGTGGATTGAAACATAAATCCTCGTTAATTAAGTGATCGCGCCTGGGAGTCGCGCCCCGCGTGGGCGCGTGGATTGAAACTCGTCAAAATCATTCAGCAAAAAAGCGGCATAATGTCGCGCCCCGCGTGGGCGCGTGGATTGAAACTAGCAATTACAACAGCAAGTATTTCCGCTTCTTCGTCGCGCCCCGCGTGGGCGCGTGGATTGAAACTGCCGTTTTCCTCGGCAAATTCTGCCGCATACGTGTCGCGCCCCGCGTGGGCGCGTGGATTGAAACTGCCGTTTTCCTCGGCAAATTCT
>CAYTUN010000006.1:33156-51206 GCA_964441315.1 uncultured Gammaproteobacteria bacterium
GCCGCATACGTGTCGCGCCCCGCGTGGGCGCGTGGATTGAAACAGATGAGAGTTTGAACCGTTATCGCACAATTGCTGTCGCGCCCCGCGTGGGCGCGTGGATTGAAACTTTGGCGGTCAAACGATCAAGATGCTGCATTTAAGTCGCGCCCCGCGTGGGCGCGTGGATTGAAACCAACGATCCACTTTAAATCCTCTTTTAGTTAAAGTCGCGCCCCGCGTGGGCGCGTGGATTGAAACTTGCCTCAACCCAAGCCTTTTGCTTTTGCTCCATGTCGCGCCCCGCGTGGGCGCGTGGATTGAAACTTGTTCCACATGTGGCAAATAAATAGGAAAATTAGTCGCGCCCCGCGTGGGCGCGTGGATTGAAACCAACCAAAACTCTATACAGCCACCCTAACATTTAGTCGCGCCCCGCGTGGGCGCGTGGATTGAAACCATTTTAAGACGTTATGGGGGTAATTGATATGCAAGTCGCGCCCCGCGTGGGCGCGTGGATTGAAACAATATGTCTTTGCCATATTTTTCAGCAATAGTTTGTCGCGCCCCGCGTGGGCGCGTGGATTGAAACCCGCATGAGATTATTAGTGGTGTTGGTATCAACGGTCGCGCCCCGCGTGGGCGCGTGGATTGAAACGGGATAATCTTTATCCTGTTTTAGTTTTGCAGTGAGTCGCGCCCCGCGTGGGCGCGTGGATTGAAACGATGCGGTTGGCGACGAAAATTATGAATCTGAGGTCGCGCCCCGCGTGGGCGCGTGGATTGAAACTTTTGCGATGATAAAATAAGTTCCGTCGCCTACTGTCGCGCCCCGCGTGGGCGCGTGGATTGAAACGGGATAATCTTTATCCTGTTTTAGTTTTGCAGTGAGTCGCGCCCCGCGTGGGCGCGTGGATTGAAACCGCTGATCGCTTCGGCAGCGTCAAGGATTGCTTGTGTCGCGCCCCGCGTGGGCGCGTGGATTGAAACTGCCTGCACACCCTGCGGATTGCTACTAATAATCGTCGCGCCCCGCGTGGGCGCGTGGATTGAAACCAATAGCGCGAGAAAGTTCGGCGGATTTTGGTAAGTCGCGCCCCGCGTGGGCGCGTGGATTGAAACCAGTTTGCCACTGTGCCGCCATTGCCTGGTCTGCGTCGCGCCCCGCGTGGGCGCGTGGATTGAAACTCATCAAGCGAGATGCGACCTGAGCCGCTGATCGTCGCGCCCCGCGTGGGCGCGTGGATTGAAACTGTTTATCCGTCCGCAAATTTGACTAACGTAACGTCGCGCCCCGCGTGGGCGCGTGGATTGAAACAACAATGGTATAAGTGCCGTCGTAAACCTCAGCGGGTCGCGCCCCGCGTGGGCGCGTGGATTGAAACCGCCAATGACAATTGTCTTTTTATTTTTCAACCTGTCGCGCCCCGCGTGGGCGCGTGGATTGAAACGGTGCCATTAACAAATACTGGGCGGGTATTTTGTGTCGCGCCCCGCGTGGCCGCGTGGATTGAAACTTCAACCGTCGATATCGAAACGATAAAACTTTACGTCGCGCCCCGCGTGGGCGCGTGGATTGAAACTGATAGAGAACTGATCCCAAACAATCTTTTAGATGTCGCGCCCCGCGTGGGCGCGTGGATTGAAACGGCATTGTGTGCTACATAATAAGCTGCATCTTTCGTCGCGCCCCGCGTGGGCGCGTGGATTGAAACGTATTCAATGCCATAACTGATGACACGATCTTTGGTTGCGCCCCATGTGGGCGCCTAATCTTACTCTCACATGCTCATCCACATACTAGGTGAATTCACTATCGGCAACAAATGCTCTTCTTCTTCGCAAGTTTCTGAATCTTTCAGTCGGCATTTTTGGCAGCAGAAATGATTGTAGTTGGAGCTGGTGATTTTGCAGGTATATTTACCGCCTGAGGTAGTGAGTGGCTTACTGGTGGAATTAAAAAATCGGGATAATGACATGATGCTTTCTGTCATTAAGGCTTATTTACAATGGTTTTTTCGTGACGTAAAAGCAATTGTAAACATGTATTAAAAAGGTCATTTAATTTTTAAATCACTTAGGCACGTAACCGCTTTTCATATTAGAGTAATCAGAAGAAGGCGTTTTAGAAGTAACAATGTTGTCAAAAATACCACCTATAATACTTCTCACCGTGTTATGAATTGCTTCTTTGCGATCATTGGCATTTCCAGCTTTTTTTAGCATATGATTGAAAATCAGTCGTGTTAATTTGCCAGGCACCCAAGCTTCATCGCGATTATCTGTAATACAATTAGGATATTGAAGATTAAAAGCAATTGTTGTGTCTTTGTTTAAATCAATTTTCATTATTTTAAGCACAAGCTCAAGCATTTTAGGACCGGAAATATATAAAACTTTATCTGCGTCACCTGGGTTGCGTCCCTGTTTAGTTGTACAGTCAATATCACATCCGCTTTCTCTCGCAAGTTTCTCAAATTCTAATTTTACTGTTACTAAATCTTCGCTGAAATATTGCAACATTTTGGTTGTTAATTTTAAATAGGTTTCTTTGAATGTTTTTGCTTCAGCAGGAGATAAGAAAAGTATCGACTTTGATGGTAAATGATAGTCATCTTCAAGTACTTCAGCACAACAAAAGACGCTGTTTCTAGAAAAATCGATCTCAGGGAATTTCCCTTTAAAGATAAGGTCCCAATCTAGAAAATATAGACCTGAAACAAGTTCAGTTTGCGCTAGTAGGTCGGTGAATAAGCCATACGCTAGTGGCCCATATTCTTTTGATAAACTTAGGCTTTCAATTAAATTATTTTCATTATCGTAAGCGTAATCTTTAAGATCGAGTAAATTAATCTGTTCCGATTTGCAGAAATCCTGCATTGCTGTTTTTTGTTCATCATTTAATAAATCGCTCACGTACCAAACTTCTAATTGATAGTCCGGATTATACTGTTTAAATTTGCGAATATTTTCTTTGTAACATTCTGGTATTTCTGAGCCAACCCACATGAAAGTCATACGGCGAAAAGGATTTTCTTTTTCGAGTTCATTTATGCGGTTTTTGGTATTTTCTTTTCTTGAAGCATCGTCTGGCCATTCGTTACGCCTGATGCCAGATTGAATGGAAATTTTGAATTGCAAATGGCGTTTTAAAAACTGTACTAGGTCACTTTTTTCAACTGGTAAGATTCCCTCTTCTAACTTATTTTCCGCCTTCATGAATAGTGCTACTAATAAAGCTACTTCATGTTTTTCGCTATGGTTCGTCAAATAATCTATTATTTTATTAACTTCAACTTGGTTTAATGAAGAGCTTTTTATTTTTTTTGCCAACATAGATAACAAAACTTTTCTGTAGGAGGTGTTTCGTTCTTTTATTTCCATCTCTAATCTTTTTATAAAAGAAAATATGTACGATTCTTTAGTATCTGAATTAGCTCGGATTTGGCGGATATTTTTCAGTAACTGATCAGGTTGGCTTTTTAACGCGGGCAAAAGAACGTCCAAATTTTCAAGCACTTCAATTTTATCTTGAATGAAGCGATTAAAATCGTCAACAAATTTTTCCCAAATTTTTTTTAATTCTAAAGAAATGGCTTCAATAAAAAAACTAAATTGTTTAATAGGGAGCCGATCAATCAATAGAGGAAAAAATTTATCAATCGCACTGCTATTTTCTTTCAACTGCGATTCATGCTGCTTTAAAATAGCTCTATAAATAGAGAGCGCATTCTGTGTAGTGTAAAAAGCTTCGTTATCAGTATAAAAGCTGTCTATGACTGTTAAAAACAGGTGAGGATCATAAATACTGATTTTATATTTTTTACAGACAGGCCCTTTCCATTCAAGCGTATGGGGTCTGCTCTTAGCAGGTTTGGTTTTCTCTGCATCATCTGGCGATGCAAGGCATATTTCTGAAGATGTTTGTTCGTTGCTATTCGACGCTTGTTGGCTCGAATTTTTTTTAGAACATAGTTCTTTAATATTGTTAAGAAATAAAACTTGAGAAGGGTTTTCGTGGTTTGATGTTGATTCAATTTGTGTAATTGCAAATTCCACATCGTCTAATAGCGACAAGCCAGTAATATTTGATGATAAAATTTCATCTTTACAGGCCAACACTAACTTTAAGAAAAATCGGGGGTCATCTACCACTTCTATTGAGTTGAGACAATTCGATTTTGGGTTTGGTGTCTCCCACTTTAATTCGTATGTTTTTATACTACCCATGATTTATTTACCACTGTTTTTATTAGGTCGACAATAAATATATAATGAAAGGATATGCGACATCAATAATGGATTCATTTCGCTATAAAAAATAATTCCCAGATTTTAGGAGCCAGCCCATGCAAACCATCAACCTCACCGAAAAATTCAAAATGTTTAACGAACATTGGAGCCCAAAAATCATTGGCGATTTAAATAATGCTTATATTAAATTGGCTAAATTCAAAGGCGAATTCGTTTGGCATAAGCATGATCATGAAGATGAAATGTTTTTAGTTGTCAAAGGAAAATTATTAATCAAATTACGTGATCGCGATATTTATTTAAATGAAGGTGAATTGACGATTATCCCTAAAGGCGTCGAACATTTACCGATTGCGTTGGAAGAAGCGCATGTGGTTTTGATAGAGCCAAAATCGACTTTAAATACCGGTGATGTTATACCCAAAACGGATAGGTTTTAGGTGTTCTTGCATCCGATTGATACGCGATCTTGTCACGTTTTTCAATCGCAAAAACTCGAAATAGAATGACTATTCCTGCGTTTTTGCTCAATCAAAACGTGACAATCTCACGCATCACTCGGCGCAATAACACCTAAAACCTATCCGTTTTGGGTATATTAACGATAAAACCAAAGCTGATTTAGATCGTATATGATACTCAAAACGAATCGGCATATTTAAAATGCAATTTAATCATCCTGTTAAAATTTATTCTATTCTGACTGGCTTAATTCTTGCTTGGTCTTCCATTTGGCCAGTCGCCAAACTAGGGCTGGCGTATATGCCGCCGATCTGGTTTGCATTTGCTCGCACGCTGGGCGCTACTATTACCATGTTTATTATTGTTGCTTGCATGCGCAAGCTGCATTTGCCGAAAAAACAGGATTATTGGTTGCTGTTTAGTCTTTCATTATTTCAGATGGCGGCTTTTTTGATTTTGGTGACGGTTGGGCTTTCTCTGGTGAGTGCGGGGCAGAGTGCGGTTTTGACTTATACCACGCCGGTTTGGACAAGTATTTTGGCGTTTATTTTTTTGAAGGAACGCACGCGGCCGCTGCAAATTATTGGCATCGCTTTAGGAATGTTGGGAATTGTGCTGATTTTGGCGCCTTGGCATACGGATTGGCAGGATAAAGCGGCTTTGTTAGGCAATGGTTTATTGATTGGCGCCGCGCTGATTTGGTCGGCAGCAATTTTAATTTCGCGTTATAGCCGCTGGCATTCCACACCCTTGGAGTTGATCAGTTGGCAACTTTTATTAGCGACCATCGTTATGCTCGTGGTAGCTATTTTTTTGGAGCCGCAGCCGAAAATTATTTGGAATTTGAATTTATTTTGGTCTTTGCTTTTTAGTAGCACGATTGGCACTGCATTTGGTTATTGGAGCATTATCTGGTTGAGTAAAGAATTGCCTTCGCAAACTTTATCCGTCTCCTTATTAAGCGTGCCGGTCTTGAGTTTACTGCTTTCACATTTAATGTTGCGCGAAGCATTGACGCCGACATTATTAATTGCGACGGGGCTGATTTTGGCGGGGCTTTTGGTGATTTTGTATAGTAGTTATTATCGGAGTCCGTTAAGAAATTTGGGGAAATAAAGCAGGCCCTGATTTGAGTCGTGTTAATTATTTTTTCATGGTTGAGAGTTAGGTAATTAACCATTTGGTGATGGAGTATTTTGGTCATTACTGTTACCGCTAAGTTCTTCGAGTTTGCTTCCAAAACTTTCTACTTGTTCTAGAATTTTGATTATTTTTTCAATAGGAGGTGGAGCCATTTTCAATAAAGCTTCAATAAATGTGTCAAATTCGTTCATTGTTGAATCTACTTGCGGTTCTTCTGCTGTTGGAGCAACAGGTTTTTCACCAAATAGAACTTTTAGCTTGTGAGTTTCACCTAAGCTATTTATATACTCACAAAAAATAGCTGATCTATTAGCTAATTGCGACAGAAGCTCGCGCATAAGAGTTTGTGTAGCATTGTCATCATTATATTTTTCGTAAATCGCATATATATTTTCGCAAATTATTGGGTACTCATCGCAATTCTCATCATATAAATGACTGATTAAAGGTGCAAATAAATTATGAAATATCTGATTTATAAGTTGAGACTCTTTATCATTTTCTTGGATAGCTGGTTGTAAGAGCGCTTTTAGATCAAAGTATTCAGTTTGAAGTGCGGTGAGTTTAGTGCGTGGAAAAAATCTAATCAAATGACGAAAAAAATATAGATGTCTTTTGTTAAATAGCTCTAATGTTGTTTTTAATTCTTCTGTTGAAAGCGAAGTGAAATAAGTTTCAAGCACAGTTCTCACTTCTTCTCTTTGCTTAAAAGGTGAAGTTTCTTGTAAAAAATAGTTTATTGAACTGCTTAAAATTAATTCACAATAAGGGTTTTTTGCAGAATTATTTTTCTTGATTTCTTCTAAATTAGCTAAAATGATATGTTTGACATTATGAGCGAATTCAGCTTTGGCATTATAAAACTCATCACGAAAAACTTTATAAAAGACTGGTGAAGCCAGGGCCACTCTAGCTACATACATTACTTCCTGCCTAAGGTTGCCAGCCATGCTGAATTTAATGGCCTCAATTTTTATGGTGAAATCGCTTTGATTTGTTGTGCTTATTTCATTTGCCTTAATTATTATGCCCTTGACGAATTCTAATATTAAATTTTTTATTTCTTTGAGTTCTAAAATTAGCGTTTTTGCATTCTTACCAAGGGATATTTTGGTGGTAGGCGTGCTCGTAAATCTCAACACTAAATCTACTTTGCCAGACAAGTGCTTTTCGTGCTCTACTAATTGTAAATTAATTGATTTATTTGCATGAAAAAAACTACTTAATTCCTGAAATTGATGAGGATCTAATTGACTAATGTAAGAATAAAATAATGTTTTAATTAATCCATTATTATATGGATTCTCTAATTTATCTGAATTTGCTATTTCATTGCGCAGCAAGAAAAGCAAAAATTCGCCAAATGTTTGTATAAATTCTTTATTAGCTGAGGCATTTAGTTGGTTATGATTATATGTTTCGGCTGCTTCTTTTTCGCGACTGGATACATCATCAAGATTATTAAAAAATGGTAATGGTATTAAAGATGATTTCGGCATTTATATTTTCACTTTATTTAAATTTATTATGTTCACAAGCATAATTTTTGCATCTTAATGTCAGCTTAAATGAAGCGATAGTTTTAGCCATTTCCGCCTGGTCGGCGCTTTCTTGAAATGACAACTGTTTTAAGTAGGTTTAGGCCAAAATGATCGCTTGTTGCAAGCCAAATTCAACGCTACAATGCAGCCTCCAAAAACCCCAGGCCTCTGCAAATGACAGCGGTGTCTGGCTAATCTACAACGAAAAGAGGTAAAACCATGTCATTATCGCTCGAAGAAAAAGAGAAAATTATTCAAGAATTTGCCCGCCAACCTGGCGATACCGGTTCACCGGAAGTGCAAATTGCTTTGATGAGCCATCAAATTACGCGTTTGACCGATCACTTCAAAACGCACACCAAAGATTTTCACTCCCGCCGTGGTTTATTGCGCATGGTCAGTTTGCGCCGTAAATTATTGGATTATTTAAAAGCCAAGGACAGACAACGTTATTTTGACATTATTAAACGTCTTGAGCTGCGTTATTAATCTCCTTCATTTTTCGTTTCGGGGCGTGTCTGCAAAAAGGCATGCTCCTGAAAACCCTAGCTAATCATCATTAAAAGGTAACAACAGTGGCATTAATCAGAAAGACTTTTCAATTCGGCAAGCATGAAATTACATTAGAAACTGGCATGATCGCAAAACAAGCGACCAGCTCGATCGTATTGCGGTCAGGCGATACTTTTCTTTTGATTACCGTTGTCGCTAATGCAGACAATGCGGATTCCAATGACTTTTTTCCTTTGACGGTTAATTACATCGAAAAAGCTTATGCGGCCGGAAAAATCCCTGGCGGTTTTACTAAACGTGAAGGTAAGCCTTCCGATAACGAAACTTTAATCGCGCGCTTGATTGACCGTCCGATCCGTCCTTTGTTTCCCGAAGGTTTTACTCACGAAGTGCAGATTGTCGTGACGGTGATGTCTTTGGATCCTTCGCATCAGCCGGATATTTTTGCGATTATTGGCGCTTCAGCCGCATTGGCAATGACTGGCCTGCCATTTAAAGGTCCCTTGGCAGCAGCGCGTGTTGGCTATAAAGATGGTCAATATTTATTGAATCCAGATGCTCCTGAGATGGCTGCGACAGACCTGGATTTGGTTGTGGCAGGTACAGACAAAGCTGTTCTGATGGTGGAATCTGAAGCTAAACAATTGCCGGAAGATGTGATGTTGGGTGCGGTGATGTTTGGTCATCGTGCATTCCAGCCGGTGATTGAGGCGATTAAATCGTTTGCTGATGAAGCGGGCCGCGGTAGTTGGGAATGGCAGCCGCATACCATTGACCAGATGTTAATGGCAAATGTGCGTGATTTTGCTATCGATAAAATTGCCCAAGCTTATGCAACCCGTGAAAAAGCGCAACGCCAGGAAGCTTTGAAAAAATTACGCGATGCAGTCGCTGAACGTTTTGTGTCAGCGGAAGAAGATAATCCGGATTTGGCCGCGATGGTCAGTCAGATTGTATCCAAGCTCGAAGAAGAGCATGTGCGCGAAAATATTTTGTCCGGTAAACCGCGTATCGATGGTCGTGATACCAAAACCGTGCGCCCGATTGATGTGCAAACCGGCTTATTGCCGCGCGTCCATGGCTCTGCTTTGTTTACCCGTGGCGAAACCCAGGCAATTGTCACCGCTACTTTAGGCACCGAAAAAGATTCCAAATTAATCGATGATTTAGGCGCTGAACGCCGTGAAAGCTTTATGTTGCATTACAATTTCCCGCCTTACTGCGTCGGCGAAACCGGCATGATGGGATCGCCCCGCCGCCGTGAAATCGGCCACGGCCGCCTAGCTAGACGTGGTGTGCAAGCGGTTATGCCAAATGCAACCGAATTTCCTTATACCATCCGTATCGTTTCTGAAATCACTGAATCCAATGGCTCCAGCTCAATGGCCAGTGTTTGCGGTTCCAGCCTGGCATTGATGGATGCCGGCGTGCCACTCAAAGCGCCAGTCGCCGGTATTGCCATGGGCTTGATTAAAGAAGGTAATCGTTTCGCCGTTATTAGCGATATTTTGGGCGATGAAGATCATCTCGGCGATATGGATTTCAAAGTGGCTGGTACTGAAAATGGTATCACTGCTCTACAAATGGACATCAAGATCGATGGTATTACTGAAGAAATCATGAAAATCGCGCTAGATCAGGCAAAAGCAGGGCGCCTGCATATTCTGGATGTGATGAACCGCGTGATTGACCGCTCGCGCGAACAAGTTTCCACTCACGCGCCAAGAATCACCACCATCAAAATCAATCCCGATAAGATCCGTGAAGTCATCGGCAAAGGCGGCGCCACGATTCGCGAAATTACCGAAAGCACCGGCACAACGATTGATATTACCGATGATGGCACTATCAAAATCGCTGCCACCGATAACGCCGCCGCTGAAAAAGCCAAAGCGCGTATCGAAGCGATCACTGCAGAAGTCGAAGTCGGCAAAACCTATGTCGGCAAAGTCGCAAAAATCATGGACTTTGGCGCTTTCGTTACCATCCTGCCAGGCAAAGACGGCTTAGTGCATATTTCCCAAATCGCTCACGAGCGCGTCGCCAACGTCAGCGATTTCTTACAAGAAGGCCAAGAAGTCCGCGTCAAAGTGCTCGAGATCGACCGCCAAGGAAAAATCCGTTTGAGCATGAAGGAATTGATTGAGGCTTAAGTTTTTTCTAATGCTTTTTTCGCGCTAGCCCTTGAGTGGAGTTAGCGCGAATTGGTGCCTTCTTCTGTTAAGGAAAAAACACCCCTCATCCGCCCCGTTGGGGCACCTTCTCCCGCAAGGGGAGAAGGGTCTCTTCAAACTCCAATAGCTCTACATGGTCACGGCTGTCCCGAGTTCGAAGTTAGAGGCTAACGGTAACTCACAAAGCGCTACTAAACTACAACTTTCTTAGTGAATTTACTAATCAAATTGCATCATTTTGAAAGCTTGGGGTAGCCGTGTCTACATGGTAAGGCATACTTTTATAGCAAGGCATACATCATAGAGTAAGGCATATTTATAGTAAGGCATCCCTTCAAAGTATCTAACTTTATTCATTTGGCAGATGTAGCCGAAAGTTGGCCTTCTCCCCTTGTGGGAGAAGGTGCCCGTAGGGCGGATGAGGGGTGATCCAATAGCATTTTCCTTATTCAATCTCTTATTGGAAGATTAATTTGTTTCACTTCATCATGCGAATAAAGTTTTTTTCCAGCATGATTTGCAAGGTAAATCATGACGCAAAAATACGTAGTGCAAAATTGCCTTATGCAATTTTGCGTAACGCAAAATCGTATCATTTTTGCAAGGGTGTTCCAGGTAAAACTTAGCGCCTGTTCAAACGTTCTTGCAGCGAACCAAACACGTTTAAGTGGTTTTTTGAAGGAAGGGAGTGAAGAAATGAAGAAGGTGTTTTATTTCCCCTCATCCGCCCTGACGGGCACCTTCTCCCACAAGGGGAGAAGGCCATTTTGGATAATGCCTGGCATAGCTAAATTGCATAATACTTGGCATAGCTAAATCAGTTTTAAAAGTAAATCAAATGGTCAAGAATTTGCCTTCTCCCCTTGTGGGAGAAGGTGCCCGTAGGGCGGATGAGGGGTAATAAAAAACTTACTTTTTCCTGCGCCAAAACACCGGCGTAACCAAAGCCACGAAAATCATCTTCAAGCTATCGCCCAAAATAAACGGGACCAGCCCTAGCGCTATCGCCTTATCTGCACCGACATAAAAGCCGAGGAGCAATAGACCTGGCACGTAGATACAAACCGAAGCGAGCAATTGCGCCAATAGAGCACCGATCGGGTTTTTGCCCCAGCCGCGCTCAGCTAACCAGCTTGCGAGCAGGAGTGCTGGCAGCCAGCCGATGAGGTAGCCACCGGTTGCGCCTAAAAATATCGCAGGCCCGGACATCATGCCGGAAAAAACTGGCAAACCGATCAGCCCCATGACGAAATAAGCCGCTAGCGTGCTGCTAGCCAAGCGCCAGCCATAGGTCATGGCGATTAAAAATAGTGCTAATGTTTGCAGAGTAATCGGCACTGGCTGCAAAGGGATGTTCACCTTTGCACATAAGATCAACAAAGCGCAGCCGGTCGAAACCAGCAGGCTGTGCCGCAGAAATTTCGCTTCTTCACGTGGCCATAAAATGCTATAAAGCGGCTTTTGCAGTGATAAAAGATTATCCATTTGGTTTTTCCTTGTAGGATTTTTGTGATGAACGCGATGATAAATATTCGCGGTATTTTTGTCCATGGTTTGGGTTTAAATGCAGAAACTGGCTGTACACACACTATAAAAAGTCATTGCTAAATAAATCCGATTTTTTGTAGGGGCAACACCCTGTGGCTGCCCATCGCATCGGTAGCGCTGAGACTAGGGCAGGCACGGGGGCCTGCCCCTACATTTTGTTTTGAATTATTAATATGACGATCCAAGAATATATTTTTTCGAACAATCAATGCCCGTTTTGTAAGAACTTATATAATCCACACTGCAAATCACACTGGCATTACTATTGGAATTAAAAATGGAAGAAAGTTTATTTTCCCGCGTCAAAACACGCTCGAATTATTTATATGGATTGCTCATGCAAAAACGTTTTATCACGGTATTATTACTCGGCTTTGCTTCCGGCATTCCATTTTCATTAGTCGGAACGACTTTACAAGCCTGGTACACCGAAGCGGGATTAAGTATTTTATTAATCGGCAGTTTAAGTTTAGTCGGCCAGCCTTATATCTATAAATTTTTCTGGGCGCCTTTTTTCGATCGTTTTGCAGGATTGTGGTTAGGACGCCGACGCGGTTGGATCATTATTTGTCAAATTGCCGTGATTTTTAGCCTAATTGCGATTGCTTATTCTGATCCTTTAACGCATCCGTACAAAGTTGCCTGGCTTGCCATCATCGCTGCATTTTTTTCTGCTTCGCAAGATATTGTGGTTGACGCTTACCGCACCGAATTATTAAAACCGGAAGAGCGCGGATTAGGCACGGCATTTTTTATCACCGGTTATCGCATGGCAATGCTCATTTCCGGCGGTCTAGCGATGATTATCGCCGCCATTTACGGCTGGCGCGAAAGTTATTTATTAATGTCAGGCATGATGATTTTAGGCATTATCGCGAGCCTTTGGGGTGATGAACCCGAATTAAAAGATATCATAAAACCACAAAATATTTCACAAGCACTAATATTGCCCATTAAAGATTTCCTTAAACGCCCCGCGATTTTTTCGATTTTATTATTTATTCTGGTTTATAAATTAGCCGATTCATTTAGTTTAATTTTGAATAATACATTTTTGTTAAAGATGGGCTATAGCTTGGTCGAAGTCGGCGCGTTTTCAAAAACCATAGGGCTCGCCGCTGTATTAAGTGGTAGTTTTATCGGCGGCGCGTTATTAATGCGCTTGGGGCAATATCGCAGTCTTTTATATTTCGGCATTCTGCAAGGTTTATCAAATTTAGTTTATTTAGTGATTATTGCCAAAGGTGCAAAAATTGATTTATTGGTCATCGCGATTTTTGTGGAAAATTTTTGTTATGGCTTAGTGAGCGTGGTTTTTGTCGCATTTTTAATGAATTTATGTAATTTGAGTTTTACAGCAGCGCAATTTGCGTTTTTAAGTGCTTTGGCTGCGGCGGCCCGGGTGTTTGTCGGGCCGTTGGCGGGGTGGATTGAGATGCGTTGGGGGTGGGGGTGGTTTTATGTGGTGTCGGCGTTGTCGGCGGTGCCGGGGTTGGGATTATTATTTTATTTGCGAAGAAATGAAGTATTTTTGTTTGGTACTAAATAATCGGTAATCTAGTAAAGCACGATGATAAAATTCCCAATAAAAAAGGCGAAATACTTCGTCTTTTTTACTCACTTCTAGGGGCATGCGAGAAGTCTATTGAAAATAGCTCCTACACATCCGCTAGTAAAACTTGAAAAAGTTTTAAATTCGGTCTTAACCTGACTCAGGCGCTGGTGATGTAGTTGGTTCTGCTTTATCTGGTTGACGGGAGGTAGAAAAATCCCTTTTATAAAAAAATCTACCAAAAATTGAGCTTTTGGTAGTGGTCGATCTGGCATCGGCCAGGGTAGTGTGATCTTTGGTTTTGCTCTGCGATTTGGATTTCGTATTCCTCAACTCACAACGAATCCCATGTGCAAGTTGCTTTATTTTGTCTGCGATTGTTTTTTGCTCGTTATAAAGCGATTGATTCTTTTTGTAATTTCGAGAAAAAAAATATTCTAATAAAGAAGGTTTCTTGGCTTTAACTGCTTTGATCGCTTGATCTGCTGCGATAAGTAAAAGCTCTGATTTGTTTATTTCATGCAAATTTGACGAATCATTAATTGTGATGAATTTACCACTATCTATTTGCTGTAAGTTTTTCAATAAGGTTGCATTCAACATGGCCAAATTAAATTCATTTTTTATCTGAACAAAACTACTGTCCATAAGTTTAAAATCTACCGGATTATGTTGATTAGCTTTTAGGGCAGCATCTATAAAAACAGCATTAAAGACGCTAAAAAAATTCTCGAATCTATTATCAATGTGCTTGTTAATTAAACTAGCATCCGTTGCCCATGCTGCCTCTCGCATTTTTTCAAGAAAAAAAGAAAAGTTATCTTTATTTTTACATGTAGTAAAAAAATCCATAAGAATAATTTTTTCTGAATCATTAATTTGCTTAACTAGATTGGCAACAGAGGGCCGAGAGCTGGTATTATTTCTGTCAGAGGTAAGCACGATAATTCTTTGGACAATGATAGGAAAATTTATAATATCAGGTAGTGAGCTTTCGTAATTTTGAGTTTGAATATTTGTGTCATCGTTTGTCTCAGGGCTTCTTAGTTCTGTGTAATTTTCGTGAAGTATTTTATCTTTGTGTGCGATAAATTGTTCATAATATTGGTCTGCCTGTTTGATACTGGCTCCCTCTAAAATATTGTCAGCGTACCATTTGCAAAAACCATCAATAATGCCAGGTAAAATATAACAACCATTTTGGTTGAGCAAATGCTCGTCGAGCTTAGCTTCTACTAGCAGCTGCTTTATCTTTTGATAAAGTTCATCATAAGCCTGAGAAGAATAAAAATTTCTAATTGCTGTGATAATTTCTTTGCAGTGCAACTCGATGCTGAATTTATCTGTAATAGCCTGAAGTATTCGGAAATGATTTTTAAGGCCTGTTACTATGGCGCTAGGTTTTTTTTCTATTTTCCCACCGCTATTTGTTATTTCAAATCGAGGAAGGAAATTATAAACTAGACCTGAAAATAAATTGTGGATATCAATGGGTTTTTTAACTTCTTCATGGTGAATTTTAAACCAAAAAACTTTATTTTGAATAATTTCAAGCAAGGGTTTGCTGAGATTATCAGTTAAAAGGTTTTTGCTAAACGTTGCTTCTTGGCTTGAAGCTATTAAATTGTCAGCTGCAGATACGGATACTAATGGAATAGTTTCAGAAAGAATTTTTGGACTTTCATTACCCCAAATTGCTAGTTTAATTTTGGCATCCACCGCATCTAAATCAACAGCCTTTTCAGGTAAATCTTTGGTGTACCAACGCAGGAACCCACGTATGATACTAAATAAAATAATTTCAGTTAATGCTGGATGACATAGTTGGTTAAAATCCAGTTCATCTGCGATGTATTTTATTCTAGATTTAAATACACTTTCAAAACCTTGTGTTGCACCTTCTGCTAGCAATATCGTTCTGAGCTGTTTAATCAGATCATCACAATCTTTAATAATCACTTCGGAAAGATCATTATCGGCATTAGCTGCATTATTTTTTTGTGTTATTATTTTTTGTAAGTTTGCTGCATGCTCATGGAAAGATTTGGAAAAAGCACCAATAAATAGTTCAGAAATGATTTTTTGCTCTTCAAGAGAGAGGCTGTCACGCGAAAATTTTTCAAAAAGTACTTTATGGCCACCCCAACTGTAGTAAGCCATAAAATCTTTCAAGCTAGCTTTAAGAGAATCATCACTGAATTTAGGCATTTTTTATCTTTGTAGTTATTAAATTTTAAATTGAATGTTTTGCTTGCTCACCGTGCCGCGATTATAGCAATAAAAATAAAAAATAAGTTAAGAAAATGTTTAAGCCAGGCTTTAGCTTAAACAAAGCTTAAGCCTAGACTCTTTTTTCTTCAAAATCATAATATTCAAACCATCGTTTTTTGAAAAGCCCTTACGCATTTACCGTGCTGTGTCATGTCATAGATCCAGGATGGTGTTATTAGGTAGGTTGAAGGAGCGGACGCGCTTAATTTAACAATTTTCAACAACCCACCCCCATCTGCTATATTTTAAAGAATAAAGAACCCCAGGCAGAATAAAGATCATGGCACTAAACATCAAACAGCCCGAGGTGGAAAAGCTAGCCCGCTTACTGGCAAACCAAACTGGCGAGACTATCACCGAAACCGTATTAATCGCTTTAAAAGAAAGAATTTTGCGCGAACAAGGGCGGCGAATATCGCGGTTGGACTGGCGGAAGAATTGCTGTCTATCAGCCAGCGCTGTGCGGCATTGCCGGATCTGGATACACGTTCACTCGATGATATTCTGGGTTATGACAAGCAGGGATTGCCTGGCAAAAAAAGGAGCAAACGTGGTCATTGACACTTCAGCCATTATTGCAATTTTGTTGGGCGAACCCGAAGCACAGAAATTTATTATCAAAATAGAATCTGATCGGTTCGCCTGGCGCAAATATGGCAAAGGTAGCCATCCGGCCGGATTAAATTTTGGCGATTGTTTTGCCTATGCCTTGGCCAAAATATCGCAAGAGCCGCTGTTATTTAAGGGAAATGATTTTTCGGCAACTGATTTGAAATTGGTTGCTTTTAAACATGACTAAATTATTTTTTGGCATGAAAATTTATCCAAATGCAAGGAGCCAATGTAGGGGGGATTAGCGTAGCGTAATCCACCGTTTTTGCGAGGCCCATTAAAAACGGTGGATTACGCTATCGCTAATCCCCCCTACAAAACCCTAGAAACCCATCGCAAAAAATAGCTGATAAGCAGCGAGCTGTTAAAATCAAACAACTCATTCACCATGAAACGAGGCCTCAAAATGCGTGGCAAACCGACCCATGAATATTCCCAAGACTTCTACGCCTGGGCGCTTCATAACGCAACCTTGATCCGTCAGGGAAAACTTGCTGAAATTGATCTGGAAAATATGGATGAAGCTTACGAAGAAGCCGTGGTGATCGCCATCAGTGAAACCGGAATGGATGAAAGCGAATTTCCGAAAAATTGCCCTTTTGATTTTCAAAATTGCCTCGATCAGGAATTTTTTCCTGGTTAGGGCGTATCTACCATTGTAATCAGGCCCTAGATTAACGTACCAAGAAAACCCACCGCCGGACAGACCCGAATACCGCTGTCGCTCACAAAATCTTTTTTCCCTTCCATAGAAATTTGCCAAGCCTCACAGTCGGGAAAATGCGTTTTCAAATATTTTAACCCGGGTGAGATAGGCGCATCGCTCCATTTGCATTCAATCAACATCACCGGTTTTTTAGCCGATACGATAACAAAAGTGACGAAGCTGGGAATTCTCTTTTTAAAATTTGCTCCCGCTCTTTGGCAACGTCCCAATTCATGTAACCAGAGGGATTTTGCAGTAGCCCTTTGGCCAGCGTGGTTTTACCCACTTGCCGTGGGCCATCAACGAAAACCATTTTTCTTTTCAAATCTTGCTTGATTTGTTGTGTAAGGTACCGTATCAGCATGGCAGGCATGATAGAGTTTTTTTGACAGGTGTCAAAATTACTCGTGAGTTTTTTATTCTACAGGTTAAAAAACTCGTGTTCGTTGGCGTCGATGTTTGGTTATTGCTATTTAACTAAAAGTAGGGGGGATTAGCGTAGCGTAATCCACCGTTTTTAATAGGCTTCGATCAGCTTCGTAAAAACGGTGGATTACGCTACGCTAATCCCCCCTACAAATGGGGTCATGCAGTGCGGGTAACCAGTATTGATAAAGTTTTTCAAAAGAGATAGGTTTAAATTTTTGGCTATAATATATCATAAGGTGATATAATTAGAAAATATGGAAGATAGCACTTTAGAACACCTATTAGACCTTATGTGAATGCAGGCAAATTATTAGAAGATTTTTGGGTGCAAGTAGAAAAGTGGGTGAAACGATTAAGCGGGGGAAACCATGAGTAAATTAGATAAAAAAGTTGTCAAAATTGGCATTATGTCATTGGCGAAATATAAGGAACGTACCATTGCGATAGCGAAGGGCAAATATAAGCCAAAAAAAAATGAACCTAAAATTTGGTTCAATTCGATGAAATCCTTAGCAAATACTTTATCCGAAGATAATCAATATTTGCTGAAGTTGATTGCTGATCTCCATCCGCAGTCAATCAAAGAACTGGAAGCTGTAACAGGGCGGAAAGCAAATAACCTACTAAGAACCTTACGCACGATGGAAAACTATGGTTTGGTAAAATTAGTGGAAGGCCAATCTGGAAAGGGAAGAACCCCTTTAGTTCCACAAGTGATTTATGATGTGGCAGATATTCAAATTAGTTTAAGTGGGAATATTGTAGGTGGGTAAAGTTGTCTTGATGGGGGAATTCGATTTTGTATTATCAGCGAGAGTGTAAATAATTCTGTGTAAATGACTTCATCAGTCGGCTTTGAAATGGCA
>CAYTUN010000007.1:0-44863 GCA_964441315.1 uncultured Gammaproteobacteria bacterium
TCTCCCCTTGTGGGAGAAGGTGCCCCAAAGGGGCGCGGATGAGGGGAAATAAAAACAATTTACAAAATAAAAAACGAATTATCGGGGCGTAGCGCAGCTTGGTAGCGCACTTGCATGGGGTGCAAGGGGTCGCAGGTTCAAATCCTGCCGTCCCGACCATTAATTTAGTTGTTGAATAAATCCGATTTTTTGTAGGGGCAAACCCCCTGTGGTTGCCCATAGTACCGGTAGCACCGAGACCAGGACAGGCACAGGGGGCTGCCCCTACGTTTTTTTTGAATTATTCAATAATTCCAAATAGGTAAATATCCTGCGGCTTGCCGCAAAATATTTATTAAAACAGGACATAAAAAATGGATAAAATTTTATTAGACATCTTGGCATGTCCAATTTGTAAAGGTAAATTAATTTACCGCGACGCCAAAAAAGAATTTATTTGTAAATTTGATAAATTAGCTTATCCGGTGCGAGACAATATTCCGGTGATGCTGCCAGATGAGGCGCGCCGTATCACAGATGATGAGGTGAATTGATGGATTTTAAAGTTATTATTCCTGCACGTTATGCTTCCAGCCGTTTGCCAGGAAAACCCTTATTAGAAATTGCTGGCAAGCCGATGATTCAGCATGTTTATGAGCGTGCATTGGATAGCGGCGCCGAAACTGTCGTTATTGCTACCGATGACGAACGCATTAAAGAAGCAGCCGAAAAATTTGGCGCGCCAGTCTGCATGACATCTGCTGAACACACTTCAGGCACCGAGCGTTTAGCTGAAGCCGTCGTCGCACTCGGTTATATGGAAGATGATGTTATCGTCAATGTCCAAGGCGACGAACCCTTAGTTCCTTCCGCCATTATTCAGCAAGTTGCTGAAGATTTAATCAAACATGAAAACGTAAAAGTTGCGACACTCTACGAAGAAATTAAAACTGCCGCCGATTTATTAAATCCGCATAACGTTAAAGTGACAATGAATAAACGCGGCTATGCGCTTTATTTTTCCCGCGCCCCCATTCCCTGGGACCGCGCGCATTTTCCCTTGAATGCAAATAGCAAATTAACCAGCAAACATTATCGCCACGTCGGTTTGTATGCTTACCGCGTATCATTTTTAGAAGAATATATGACTTGGGAATCTTCTGAAATGGAAGAAATTGAACGGCTCGAACAATTACGCGTGTTATGGAACGGTGGACGCATTCATTTAACGCCGGTTAAAGAAACGGTTCCTCATGACGTGAATACAGCAGAAGATTATCAGCGGGTGAAGGAGCTGATGGAAGCTTAGAGTTTTTTAAATCAGGTTGCTTCAAGTGAGAAAAACAACCTGATTGCATTTCGAGGTTTTCCGATTCCACAACGTTTCAAATGCGCCATAACATGCGCCTGAAAAACCCCATTCTCAAATGTGAAAGTTATAAATTCAAAAGATGATCGCCCTTTATCAGAAGGGCTGATCAGCTCATTTATTCTTTATCTTCCGTTTTTTCAACAGGCTTTTCAGCTGCTGGTAGTGGCTGTGGCTGAATCGGTTTTATTTTATCCAAAGGATAAGGTTCAGCTGAAACCTCAGAAGATGAAAAATCTGTACGTGGATTAGGATTACGCTTACGCAAGTTTCTGGGATTACGGCGGCGGTTCCCGGGTTTATTGGCGTAATTACTGCTGCGGCTGCGATTTTGACCTTGGCCAGTTTGGGCTGCTGCTTGTCCAACTTGGTTTTGTCCTTGTTGGCGGGAAGGGCGATTTTGTGCAACCGGTTTTTTGCCGCTCTGAATGCGTTTGGCAATTGAAATTTCTTCTTCCACTTTTTCGGGCTCAGAGTTGCCAGAACCAAATACGCTGGCAATGATGCGTTTAAACAAACTGGGCGATTCTACTTTTTTGTTGTGGCTCAGATCTAAAGCATTGCTATAAATACTTTGTACCGCAGGTTGCTCAGTTTTGCTCGCTTGAATTGGTTTTTTAAAAGTGTATTCCTGCGTTTCAGGCGCTTTTACTGGTAATAGTTTATAACTAGTTTGGCCGACAACAGCGCGTTCATTTTCTGTAACCGATTTAATTTGATAATGCGGTGACAAGAAATCTTTATTGGGAATCACAATGATTCTCACTTCATGTTCTTTTTCTAAAGCAGATAATTGCTCACGTTTTTCATTGCTGATGTACATAGCAACATCAATCGGTAAAGTCACTTGAATTTCAATCACATTCGCTTTAATCGCATCTTCTTTGATAATTCGCATAATGCTTAAACCTAAAGATTCTACGCTGCGAATCGTTCCCCAGCCGACGCAACGCGGGCAAATCACGCGTGAAGATTCGCCAAGAGAAGGGCGCAAACGTTGGCGCGACATTTCCAATAAACCAAATTGTGAAATATGGCCAATGCGGACACGCGCGCGGTCTTGCTTGACGGCTTCGCGTAATTGCGTTTCAACTTCTCGTTGATGGCGGTTCGATGACATATCAATAAAATCGATTACTACTAAACCCCCGATGTCGCGAATTCTTAATTGACGAGCAATTTCTTTTGCTGCTTCGATATTGGTGGTAAATGCAGTGTCTTCAATGTCACTGCCTTTAGTCGCTTTGGAAGAGTTAATATCAATTGCCACCAACGCTTCGGAATGATCAATCACAATCGAGCCACCGGATTTTAATCGCACTTCGCGTTGATGCGCTGCTTCAATTTGATGCTCAATTTGATAGTAATTAAATAAAGGAATGATCTTATCGTACAACTTAACGCGTTCAACAAATTCCGGACGGACTTGTGCGATATATTGTTTCACTTTTTCTAAAATGTTGGGATTGTCGACCCAAATTTCATTGATGTCCTGACGCAAATAATCGCGCAATGCGCGCGTGATCATATCGCTGTCTTGATGAATAAAAACGGGTGCCGTTTCACGCGCGGCGGCTGCCTGAATTTCTTCCCATTTTTTCATCAAAAGGTTTAAGTCCCATTGCAATTCTTCCGCAGATTTTCCTACGCCAGCGGTGCGTAAAATGATTCCCATGGTTTCGGGTATCTGTAAACTATTGAGCGTGTCACGCATTTCATCACGTTCGTTGCCTTCGATGCGTCGGGAAATGCCGCCGGCACGTGGATTATTCGGCATCAATACTAAATAGGAACCCGCCAGACTGATGAAACTGGTAAGCGCTGCGCCCTTATTGCCACGCTCTTCTTTCTCCAATTGCACTAAAATTTCCTGGCCGATTTCCAGGGATTCATTCATATTAATTTTTTCTGTGGGATTTTCAGGCTGTCTTTTAAAATATTCCGGAGCAACTTCTTTAAATGGCAAAAACCCATGACGATCAGCGCCGTAATCGAGAAAGACGGCATCAAGGCTAGACTCAAGGCTGGTAATTTTTGCTCTATAAATATTGCCGATTTTGTTTTGATGGCTTTCTTTTTCGTAAATTAAGTCATTTAATTCTTGGGACTCGGTATCAATGATAGCAACACGGATTTCTTCACTGTGTGTTGCATTGATTAGCATTTTTTTCATCGTTTTATACTCAAATTCTAGATCAAGCTACTAAAGCCTATTTAAAATGGCTTTTTTCCTGACGAAAAAGCAACTATAAATAGGCACTAGCTTGAACGGTTATAACAACGATGCAAATGTTAGCGGAGGTCATAGAGAATTTTTTTGCTCAAGTGCAAATGTCGCGCCAGAAGAAGGCCCTGATAGACAAGCGATAGGAAAGTAAGACAAAGTCGATTTCATGATATGTCTGACCAAATTCATCTCTATTTTTTGCACTCACTCAATATTGTTTTGAGTTAAGTAATCCAACCATGGATGCAGCTAACTTTGCATCACCAAATGTGTTTCCGGCTAATAAGGCACTGAAATCACGCATTCATACATATATAAAGTTGGCGCTAAGCATACGCGGTATAAGCGATTGAATCAAGACACAATGTCCCATTGTGAAGGGGGGCTTGTTGGCAAATCAGGCGAGACAGGATTTTTAAATTTATTGAGATTTCTTTACTTAGTAAACCAACCTTAATTTAAGCAACAATTTAAGCAAATCTTAAGTGTTATCAATTTTTTACAGCAAAAATATTTATTTTATGGTAATAACACCTAAAACCTATCCGTTTTGGGTATAGATCCCACGAAATTATATCTTAAAGGTAGCTATGCGAGAGGAAAAAAAGGTTCAGATTGTTGAAGTGGATAGCGAACAAAATGGTCAGCGCCTGGATAATTTTCTTATCAAAATATTAAAAGGCGTGCCTAAATCCCGCATTTACCGTGCCTTGCGTAGCGGGGAGGTAAGGGTCAATAAAGGGCGGGCCAAAGCCGATACACGGATTGAAACCGGTGATCAAATCCGCATTCCGCCCATCCGTCAGGCAGAGGCCCAGCTAGAAAAAAAATTGCCCGATAAATTAGCGCAAACGATGGTAAATGCCATCATTGATGAGAACTCAGACTTTATTCTGATCAATAAACCTAGTGGCATTCCGGTCCATGGTGGCAGTGGGTTTCATTGGGGCGTGGTAGAAATTTTTCGGCAATTAAGGCCCAAAGCCAAGTTGATTGACTTGGCCCATCGGCTTGACCGAGATACTAGTGGTTGTCTTTTGCTTGCCAAAAAATCCAGCGTGCTTAAAACATTTCACCAGGCTTTTTATAAACATGAGGTACACAAAAGCTATTTGGCCTGGGTGTTGGGCAACTGGCAATTAGGTGAAAAATCGCTTGAGCAAAACTTGAGCATAAGACTTAATCAGGATAATGAGCGACGAGTCCATGTTAGCGATGAAGGGCAGGTTGCTATGACGAAATTTATTCCTCTCGTTTGCTATCCGAACTTCAGTTTGATTAAGGCGCTACCTAAAACCGGCCGCATGCATCAAATTCGCGTGCAGTTGGCCAGCTTAAATCATCCCATTATGGGTGATTCCAAATACGGGGATTATAAAATCAATCATTTATTAGATCGGCATTTAGGCATTAACCATACTCTGTTACATTCCGCCTCTCTGGAGTTTCAATTTAATGATCATTGGCAACGTTACTGTGCCGTTTTGCCAGAAGTTTTTAAGCAAATTACCACGAAAGCTGAAACAATCAATGAACTATTATTAAAGATGTCGTAAAACCCTCTTCCCATTGCCAATTCATCTGAGCTATGATAGCGCCCGCATGAAACGCATGCACATAAATTAATATAAAACATCAATGGAGATTTTATGAAATTGTTAAATAAAGCTTTAATCGCCGGTTTGGTTACTGTCATGAGCACACCAGTTGTTTTGGCTAGCGAAAGCACCAGCACAACCACCACCGCTCCAGCAGCTACTGCAACTGCTCCTGCAGCTTCCACTTCAACTGAAAGCACGGGTAGCAAAGAAACGATGAAACATCATCACAACAAACATCACAAAAAAGCAGAAAAAGCTGCTGCTGAAAAAACCGAAGGCGCTGCTTCATCATCAGCTGCTGAGTAAGCAATATCTGATTAGTAGCCATCACACAGACCAGCATTGCAAAAACAAAATTTGTCATTGCTGGTCTGTTTTTTTGTTTTAATTTTTTTCTTTTCTAAATATTTGTCGAACTTTTCCAAATCTTCCAAATTTACTGTCATTTCATTTCCCTTTGTCATTTCGAGCGCAGCGCGGAAATATCATTATTTTACTTTTTTACAGGTGCTTAATATGTTCAGCATATTGCCGCGCTTCGCTCGCAATGACAAAGGATAGTGGTAAATAAAAATCATCCCATCACTGGCGCAAAAGTTGCTGAAAAAATTAATCAGAAAGGCGGGCGTGCAGAAGCAATACAGCCGCAAGCAGTTTTATTGAAATCGATCCATCTCAGAATTAAGCAGAACAATACACTGCGAAGCAAAAAGCATTTTTTTGCCTAAACTGAGCGATTTTAATCCCTGGCGTTTTAAGCCCTTAATGCTTTTTTTAGGCATTGCTAAATGATCACTTAAAACAAATACGGGATCAGGTTCTAATTGAATACTTCGAATATCTTCCGCTTTGCGATCCAGCAAATAAATTGCGCGCGTTGTAATTAATTGGCTGATTAATTTTTCAAAACCAAAGCCACTAATTTGAACGCCAGGATTTAAAATTCGCGTTTCGTTTTTTTGCAAACCCTGGCTTTTTTTTAATGCATTTTCGATTAATTCAATGACAGCTGCTTCATGAAAACCTGAAATCGATAATTTTTCAGCACCCGATAATTTAATTGTGCGCGGAAAATCTTCAGAGCTATCGAGTATGATATAAACTTCTACATCTTCTCTAAAACCATTTGAAACGAAAAACGCATTAATAACCGAATGCGCTACCACTTCAAAATGCGCTTTGGTTCCAATTTGAGCTCTTATTTTTTCAGGCTGAGTTGAAGCTTTACGTGCTCTAATAATGAATGTGCGCATTGAGATATCCGATTGAATCAAATCTGAAATTATACAAATAAAATATTCAAATTTTGACTGTTATTAAGCTTATTAAGAGGTATTATTAGGGCCTATTTACCATTGCTTTTTGCAGTAAAAAAAGCAATGGTAAATAGGCCCTAATAAAAACAATAATAATATGGTAGGAGCAGAGTCGAAAAACCAAGAATAAGGAAGTCAGTCCAATGAGTAGCGATTTCAATTTTGAGGAATATACCTGGCCGCAAGTTCGAGAGGTGGTGACAGCTGCCGATCCTGAGTTTGCCAAAATTGTTGATGATTGGGATCCAGAAAAAGCCTATACCTTCATCAAAATCAGTTATCCTTTTGGCTCCCATATTTTGGACATCAATAAAGGCGGTTTTCAGCTACCGAGTGTTAATGGTGGCACGACTCCTTTAAACCATCCCAGCGTGCCTAAAGAACTGCAACAAAAAATTGGCTATAGCTCATTACCTTTAGGAATTATTACTCGAGGCAGTCTAGAAGTTTACCATGAGCTTAATGACCGAGTATTTTCCTTAGCATTTTTCAGTAAAGGTTTTAGCTTGGGTGTTTGGGAAGCGTTTGGACCGCCTGCGCCTTATTCAGCAGTTGCAGGCGCGCGTTCTTTATTCATGGTGCCCAAAATAACTGATACCGACCAACATAAACGCTTAAAAGCAACTTTTGATTTGCGACAGCCGATTCCACGCAATTTATTTGAGCAATGGCGATTGTTCGTAGAAATAGCCAAGCATTCACATGATCCCTGGAAAGCGGATATTTATTTTCTCAATAAAAAATGGTTAGAGCCCAAACGCTGTGATTTAGGTTGGCTGAATTTTTATAATTATTTACAAGCAAAAGCTTGGGCACATACCGAATATGCGCGTTCACGATCAGTATTTGAGGTCAGTTGGAAAGATTTTTGTCAAATGCTGCAAACACGCGGCGAGCGATTTGACCCTTATCTGATTGAAACAGTCAGGCATTTAATTTTTGTAGGGCAGGGCATAGCGCCTGCTTTTGCAGCTGTTGATGGCAGTGAATTACATGGGCCTACAGAATTTATTATGCAAGCTTATTTAAAACATTATGGCTTGAAACATTATGCGCCTACTCTAATGGGTCCTACCCATTTTGGACGCACATTTAGCGCTGATATACCGGTGTATTACTCTTTTCAAAATCCGACATTATTAGATTCAATTCCCAAAATAAAAACTTTTTCTAGCGCAGTTGATGATATGCGTAATTTTAAGACTTTACTGGAATATTTTGTGGAAGAAAGTCTTAATAATAGTTTCAAATTTGGAAATCACGGTCTACGAGAAACTTTGCGGCAGATTAAATTTGACTACTTTCATAGTGAAATGCATACTTACGGCGGCATTCAATCCAGTGCGATTTTGCCGGAAGAGGACTCGAACTTACTGTATGTTCCTGAAGCCAATGAAAAAAAAGCAGTTTGCTAATAAAGCTTCTTTCTTTCGTTGCTGTGTGCGAGTTTCTGATAATAATAAAAATTTGGTTAATTAAAAAAATAAGAAAATTCTAGAACATTTTTTTTAAGTATCCGCTATAATTAATAAAAAAAATAATTTCAATCCATAAAACAAGGTAATAAAACCATGAGAGTTGCATCAATAGACTTCATGGACAAAAATAGCCTTTCTTTGTTTGCCGAATCTATTCATCAAACAGGCTTCGCTATTTTAAGTCATCATCCTCTAGATCAAAACCTGATTAAAGAAACCTATCTTGATTGGAAAGCTTTTTTTGCTTCTGCAGAAAAATTTAATTTTCAATATGATCAAAAATCGTTAGATGGTTATTTCCCTTTTGGTTTAGAAAAAGGCAGACCTGGAAGTTATGCTGATTTAAAAGAGTTTTTTTACTTTTATCCTTGGGGAAAATGTCCCAATACTTTAAGAGAAAAAACGTTAATTTTATATTCCCAGTTCGTTGAGTTAGGTGAAAAATTATTGGGTGCCTTAGAGTCCTACTTGCCTTCAGAAATTAAGGCTGCGCTTTCAATGCCATTAACAAAAATGGTAGAAAAAAGCATTCGCGCAGTGTTACGCGTTTTACATTATCCGGCATTAGGGAACCTTAAAAATAATGATCCAGGTATGCCCAAAAATACTTTGCGTGCGGCTGAACATGAAGATTTAACTTTAATTAGCTTGGTAATGCCACTGGTCGGTTCAGGCTTGCAACTTAAAGACAATGAAGGGGAGTGGCATTCAGTTCCTGCTACTACGGAACAAATAGTTGTTAATGCGGGCGACATGTTAAAAATTTGCACGCAAGGTTTTTATCAAGCTACGACGCATCGTGTATTAACGCCTAATAGTCATGAAGAAAATGCTTCAAGATATGCTTATGCATTTTTTTTGAACCCACATGGGGAAGTCATGTTAGATGCAAATCACACAGCTCAGAGCTTTCTAACCCAGCATATTGAAAAGAAACTCGTTAATTATTAGAGAATCAATTCATGCCCTGCCTGACTCAAATCTTCTGCATTTTTCACGTATTCCGCAGTCTTATTGACAATCATTTGCTGATTTGAAGTCAGTTCTAGCATAAGAAAGGCCATGGTTGGTTTGGGAAACAAGCTCAGATTATAAAAGTTTATCTTTAAGGGGGTTAATTTACTGTTCCAGTCGGATCAGCAAAAGCTTTTTGCTTAAGAAATTCTGAAGAGAAAATCGCCCCCCGAAATCGTCTTCTTAATTAATTAGTTTGATCGCTCAAAAAATTTAGTATTCTGATGACGCTGAATAAAAAAATAAAGGAAGTTGGTTTGGAGGAATTATGTTAATTTTAATAGCACAAGAACAAGATTTTCAAAACCGTCATAAAACATCTGCTGTTTACAAATCCCTGAATCCTGTACAGCACTATTTAAATGAAATTTTGCATAACACGGGCTATACACCTAATGCGTTGGCAAAGTGTCTTCACACTTCACCCAGCACGATTAGAAGAATTAAAAGTGGCTTTATTCACCACACAAAGCCAGCTTTATTTAGCAGAGTATTGTCATTCTACTGCAAGCTAGAAACATCAACAATGAAACAACGATTTTAAAAACCAATTCGAAGTGTGCTTGGAAGCCGCCGTTTTTTTAATTGCTAGGCATGTTGAGTATAAAAAAAGAACAAGAATAATAAAATAAGAGACATGTTTAGAAAAAATGGGTTAGTCCCCAGGCACACTTCGAATTGGCTGGCTTGGTTTGTTTTTCTCCTTTCTTTTAAATTGCTTAATGAAATTCTTAGCCTGTTTATCAAATATGCCTCGGCAGCATCGGATTTATTAAGATTCTCTTTAATAATATGTGGCAGTGCTCCAAAAATCAGTCCAATGCCATATCCACATAAACCCCTGTAGATGAATTCGAAAATGATTTCTTCATTAATAATTATAAAAGCGATGATGGAATAAAAAAGAAATAGAGTACCCATCATCAACTTAATATAACTACTCAAGTGATTTAATTTTTTTTCGTATTCTCTTTAATATTGATTAATCAGTAGTTGCTATTGATCAAGCAGAAATAGTGTCTCTTGATTCGGGTAATATTTTATTTGCTGCTATTATTAGGCTCGGTATAATCCCCAAACCTATTATGAAAAAATAAAGAAAAAAAATCTTAGTAAAAATTGAATATGCTAATTTATTACCAAATTATTACTATAAGGAATAAAAGGAAAAAAATGCTTTCAGAATTATTAGGCTGTTGGAAATTTAAAGGTACACAAATGACTGATGTAGAAGGGCATTCATTACCTGACCCTCTTAATCAAGCATCGGGATTATTAATACACAGCTCCAAGTATATGGCAGTTCAACTATATTTGCCCAAAGATAGTAATCTTAGCGAACACGTAGGAATGCAGGTGGATATTTCCTATTATGAAACTTATGATTTCGATCGATCTTCGCAAATTGTCACTCACTATGTTGAGTCATCCAACATAGGGGATATGGTTGGGAAGTCTCTACCAAGAAAAGTAAAAAAAATTAATGAAGCCACCATAGCACTTGCTAATACTGAACCAGAGCAATTTGGAATTGGAATTATGATCTTTAGAAAATTAATATGGGAAAAAACAGATGATGTCAAAATTATTGCTGTAGAAAAGATTAAACCATAGAGAGATGTATGCAAATGAGTCTACAAATTATTAAATCTATCACCGGCAAAAAAGAGTATGTTCTGTTGCCATTTAACGTTTATGAAGCTTTACTGTTTAATGCTAAATAATCACATCCTTGCAGCCAAGGTCGGTTATTTTCTCGAGCAACGCAAAGGCGCTTTTGCAGTTGGCAACGATACATTGAAGCCATTACTTAAACGAAAACCCAGCTCGCCACAAAATACCTAATTGAAAGCAAGCATGAGCCTTGACAACTCGTTAAAAAATGGAACTTAATCCTGCCACTTAGCGTCATCAAAAAAACTTGGGAAGAACCTAATGATGCTATCTAAAGAAATCTTAATTCAACAAGCGAAAGCGAACGATTATAAGCCTGAAATTTTGGAGAAAGTTTATTTTCTATTAGAAGCACTCGATCAATTTTTTGCCGTTCCCTACCTGCGTGAGCGCTTAGTATTAAAAGGTGGTACTGCTTTAAATTTATTTCATTTTGAGGAGGCCGCGGCTATCAGTAATAGCTGCTCTCGTTATCGTAAACATTGCTGACTATCAAGCTGGCAATATAACTAAATATAACCTATAATATAACCATGACTTACCAGCTATTGATTAAGCGGCAAGCGAAGAAAAAAATTGAAAGCATGTCGCGGCCAGACCGTAACCGGATCACCGAAAAATTAGTACTGCTTGGGGATAACCCTGACAATTCTAATTTAGATGTAAAAAAACTAGTAGGTGAACCTTACTATCGTTTGAGGGTTGGCAATTGGCGCATCATTTTTGACCGTCAGGATGATATCAAAATTATTGCAGTAGAAAAGGTTAAACCACGGGGAGATGCATATAAATGAGCCTGCAAATTATTAAATCCATTAGTGGTAAAAAAGAATATGTCTTATTGCCATTTAATGTTTATGAAGCATTGCAAAATGAAATTGAAAATAAACTAAAAAAATTAGAAAAAATTCATACTGATTATGTGGCATTTGATCCTGCTGATTATGTCGATAATCCCATTGCTTTGGCTCGTATTAAAGCACGCTTGACCCAGGAGCAATTAGCAGAATTAATGCAAGTTTCTCAAGCGTATATCAGCAAAATAGAACGGCAGAGCAAAGTAACGCCTAAATTATTAACCAAAGTTAAAGCTTTGTTAGCAGAAATTAAAAAAAGGGCGTGTTGAAAAATACATTAAAAAGAGCGGATATTTTGGGATAAATTTAATAAAATAGTTTTTTTCAAAACAAAGCAAGAGAAAGATGACAATCAACCTAATTTCCCCGCTAGAAAATTTACTCAGTAAAGATCACGCTTATCGTCACTTTGTCCGGTTATTAAATTTTGATGAATTAACGGAGCCATTGAAGGAATTGGACAATACCGAAGTGGGTCGACACGGCTATGGGGTGAATCGCGGTTTTCGGATGTTGTTGTTGCAATATTTAGAAGATTTAAGTGATCGGCAATTAGAGCGGTTTCTGAAAGAAAACATAGCGGGAAAATGGTTTTGTCAGTTTGAGCTGGAGGAAACGACGCCGGATTTTAGTTATTTTAGCAAGCTCAGAAAACGGATTGGCACGTCACGCTTAGGCGATTTATTTAATCGGGTGCGTGAGGCGTTAAAGCAGCAAGGACTGATTCGAGAGATTTTCACGTTTGTGGATTCCAGCCAGTTAATTAGCAAACTCACCGTATGGGAAGAGCGGGATCGCGCGATTGAGGCTGGCGAAAAGAAACTGAATAATCGAAACGTGGCGGATTACGCCAAAGACCGCCAGGCGCGTATGGGTTGCAAGGGGAAAAACAAGCATTGGTATGGCTATAAGCGCCATGTTTCCGTGGATACGCAAAGCGGGTTAATTAATAAAGTGGCGGTAACGCCAGCCAATGTGTCGGATGCCGAAGCCTTAAAGCATATCTGCCCCGATCAAGGTGGCGTACTGGGCGATAAAGCTTATTGCATTAAACCGGCCCAAACCACGTTAGCCCACAAAGGCTGCCATGATATGACGATTAAACTACGCTCGATGAAAAACAAAAATAAAGACAAAGACCGCTGGTTATCGGCTTGTCGTGCGCCCGATGAGCGCGTCTTTTCTAAAATTTCCAAACGCGCCCGTTATGCCGGTATCGCTAAAAATCAATTCCAGGTCTTTATGCAAGCTTTGGCGCATAATTTAAAACGTCTGGTCAATTTGAAGGTAGAAACCCTTGTGCTAAATTCCGCTTAAACAGGCGCATTCCGCCTTTTTTTCAATAAAAAAGCAAATTCAAAACACAAAATAAGAAATTTAAACCGCTTTTAATCTAAAAAGCCTGGCTATTATCTGCTCTTTATCAATTTCCGCTTTTCAGGCGCCATTCCGCTTTATTAAAAGAATTAATCAACACGCCCAAAATAGAGACAATAGTTAATATTAGGTGGCGTCGCTCACTGTAAAAAGAATCAACAACCACGGGCTTACGCCCGTGGTTGTTGATATTAAAAATTCTTACATAAAAAACTAGTCACGCTTAAAGTTCCATCTGAGGGCTAAAATAAAAATTGCAATCAAAATTGAAAAAAACATCGATTCAACTACAGCTATAGATTTGAACCAGGCTGTTTTTCCGCATCTTTCTTGATAGGTGTTTGTATATATATTTTGGTTATCATTAAATAATTCATGAGCAACGAAAGAAATTTTTTTTCTTCATTTTTTTCAGGGTTACAGCTAATTTGGTGTAATTCTATATAGTTTTTCAATATAATTTTTTTACAAGCTAGCCATAAATTATTGTATTTAAAATTATTAATTATGCATTTTCTCTTATTTCCTATCAGCTCTATGCTGCTAATAACAGGATTGTATTTTTCTTGCCTAATGTCAATGCTAAAATTTTTACTGAACTTTGTATCATGAAATAGCAACTTACGGACTCTGCTTTTATCTTCATTTCTAGTATGTAAGTCGTTTAAAATAACATCACTCTCAAAGCAAGACCCAGAAAAATCCAGATCATAATTGAATCCACAGCTTTCAAATACAATTATATTATTTTTAGCGAAAATCCCTCTTTCGCAATTAAAAACAAGGCCTTTCATAAAACTGCAATTATTGAATTTTAAATCGTTTTTGAACTTTATGTTTTTAAAAAAACAAGCTCCTCGAAACATTACGGTAATAAATTCAACATCACTGGTAATGCTACAGTTTTCTATGGAAAAATTGTTATCAACAGAGGAACCAGCGCCGCCGTCAAAAATTAATTTATTAAAGTATTTTGATTTATTCGAGTAAAAATTTTCGATTTTTTTAAATGTTAAATTAAAAGAGCCATCAAATTCTGATTTCTTGCAATTAAAACTATTTATCCTGTTGGAACTAATTTCTATATCACCATTAATCTGCGAATTCTCAAATGTAATTTCAGTTCCTTCAGAAGATATATTTTGTATGGCAAGGTTGCCAAGAATTTTCGATCCAACGAAGGAATATTTAATAATTTTTGAGTTTGTACTCAAATCTGATAACTTTAAAGATTTATCGTCAATTACATAATCATAATTGCTCCACTTTTCGCCCTTAAGGGTTCTTCCTTCTCTTAAATATCTGAGTTCATCTTTTATTAGCCTGTCTTTAACCAAATCATCTTTGTTTTCTACTGGTAAATGGAAAAGGCAATAAAGGTCATCTTCGTGCTGAAAAATTTCTTCTCGAAAACATAAATTTTTGTCTCCTTGAAATTGGCAAGTTAAATTAGCAATACCTTTGCGAACAATACATGTGGTGTCAGCCATATTATTCTTACCATGAAGATGTATTTGAAATATTGGTTGGTCATACTACTCTAGATTTTATTATTGCAGCATGGCTGCGCAATTACACCAAAATTACACATTAAGCGAAAATAGAAAATTCAGATTATGCGTAAGCCCTTGATTTTCCTGGTGGCCAGAGCTGGAATCGAACCAGCGACACGAGGATTTTCAGTCCTCTGCTCTACCGACTGAGCTATCTGGCCTTTGTGGGGGCTGCTAGAAGAGTTGGCTAGGTTATCGTGTTTTTTGGGAAAGGGCAAGGTGCTTTATTTTTTTATTTATTTTCGGGGATGTATCCTTGGGGTGCTTCGCTGCCGGTGCCGAAAAGAAATTTTTCCATTTCGGTGATTAAAAATTCGCGGGATTTTTTGTCGGACATGTTGAGGCGGTATTCGTTGATTAGCATGGTTTGGTGGTTGAGCCACATTTGCCAGGCGGTTTGGGAGATTTCGTTGTAGATTTTTTGACCGAGTTCGCCGGGCAGTGGCGCAAACTCGAGGCCATCGGCTTCTTTTTGTAATTTATGGCAGAAGATTTTTCTCATTTAGTTTATTCCATAGCGATTTTACTGGGGCTGCTAATGGCAGGCCGGGTTCATTTTTATACCAGAGGCTATCGTCGTTTGCCATGACTTTTAATCGGCAGTTTTTGACTTGGACTAAATAGGGTTGGATCGTTAAGCGATAGTGGCTGAAGGTATGGCTGATTTTATCGAGAGTGGAAATTTTTTCAGTTTGGCAATCGATTTCTCGTATGAGTTGTGTTAAATCATTTTCTTCAAATGTTTCGGGAAAACACCACTGTTTTGCCCAAACGCCGGATAATGGGCGGCGGCGTAAATAAATGGCGCCGTCGGGGCGTTGAATTAACCACATGATAGTGCTGCGCTCGGAGATTTTTTTGCTGGGTTTCTTTGCTGGGATTTTATCGGTTAATTGTTTTTGATAGGCGATGCAAATTTTTTTCCAGGGGCAGAGGGGGCATTTCGGTTTACTGCGGGTGCATACGGTTGCGCCTAAATCCATAATCGCTTGAGTGAAATCGCCGTTTTGTTTTTCGGGTAATAATTTTTCGCTTTCTTGCCAGAGTTGTTTAGTGATGTCGGTGGAAATAATTTGTTGTATGCCTTTTAAGCGTAGAATGATGCGTTTTACATTGCCTTCTAAAATTGGATATTTTTTTTCGTAGGCGATGGCAAGGATTGCGCCGGCGGTTGAGCGGCCGATGCCGGGGAGTTTGATTAAATCGTCAAAATTATTCGGGAATTTTCCATTGAATTGTTCGGCGATGATTTTTGCGGTTTGGTGTAAATTGCGTGCGCGGGAGTAGTAGCCCAGGCCAGACCAGTGATAAAGCACTTTATCGATGGGGCTTTCTGCTAGTGTTTTGATGTTGGGAAATTCTTTGATGAAACGTTCGAAATAGGGGATGACGGTAATGACTTGCGTTTGTTGTAGCATGATTTCTGATAGCCAGACGCGGTAGGCGGAAATGTTTTTGCGCCAGGGGAGGTTTTTTCTGCCGTTTTTTTCGTACCAGTTTAGGAGTTGGGTGGCGGGGGTGGTTTTGGGCATGTAGGAAACTACCATAATTTTCCTTCTCCCCTTGTGGGAGAAGGTGCCCCAAAGGGGCGGATGAGGGGAAATAAAAAAATATTTTCCGCAGATATTATGAATCGATGAGGTAAACAACTTATTTATTTCCCCTCATCCGCCCTTAACAGGGCACCTTCTCCCACAAGGGGAGAAGGAAAATTATTTTAATTCAAAAATTTGCCAATTCCTTTTTGAATCGCATCATTAACATTACTTGGCAAATTACCGCTGCCGATGGCGTTTTCAATTTGTTTTTTTACGCCTTTTTCGATTTGCTGTTTTGCGATTAATTTTGCAATGGCGGCAAAATCGGGGACGAGTAGGGGGCTGGAAAATGTGCCAGTTAAACGCAACGGAATTTCTGTTTTACCAGCGGTAATTAAGCGTTGGCCGGATGGTACGATGGATTGCATCGGCAACACTTGCAATGAATAATCCAGCGCTTGTGAAACTAAATTAATAGTGCCAGCGCCGGTCAAGCGAAAATCTTTTGATTCAACTTTTAAATCACGATTGCTGACTAAACCATTTTGAATGGTACCGCTGGCAGTTAAATCGCCAAATGCAGTTTGATTAGCGCTATTGGCTTTTGATTCAACGGCTTTGTTGAGATAAGCATAAACACGATTTAATTGATAAACCAAATCAACGCCTTTGTAGATGCCATTATTAATTTGCATGCGGAAATTACCATTTAAATTACGCATTAAATCTGCATTAGCAATACCAGCCGTATTAATTTGCGCATTGATATCGGCTGTACCGGATAATTTGGGATTGGCGCTCAAACTGTTTAATTGCAAACTTTTTCCATTAAGCATCAGTTGATAACGCGGAGTAGTGGATTGCGCATTAATTGTCGCATTACCAGCAATACTACCTTGATATATTTGCGTACTAAATGGATTTAGTGCTAAAACGCCATTCGCTGCTTTAATCACCACATTTGCGTCAGTCAATTTTTGATTATTAAATTGCAGTAATTTAACCATGATTCTGCCATCTAAATTTAAACGGCGCAGTGCAGAAAACGGATCATTGGAAGCTTTTGCTTTATTAGTATTAGCTGCATTCGCATTACCATTTGCTGCAGTAGTTGCTGGTTTGCTTAAGTAATTATCCAGCTTAATTTGATCCATGGTCAGATCAAATTTCATCTGCTGAGTTTGCAGGTTGTTAACATGTAAATAGCCAGTAATAGTCGTGCTGTCCAAATTTACTTTCAGCTGATCTAACAGGATTTGCTTATTATTAGCTAAAAAATTAGTGCTCGCTGAAATTTTTTGCAGTGAGGCAGGTGATGCTAAAGAAATATTTTTTCTAAAATTCAATAAATAATCTTTTAAATTGAGTGGAGCAAGCACAATATTTCCGCGGGCCTGTGGATTTTTACTGAATGCGGTTACTGTGGCATTAGCTTGTAACTGCATGCTGTTGCAACTGATTAAAAGATTATTTGCAGTTAATAAATCTTTCGCGGTGTTGTATTCAATGCCGCCTGAAAAATTTATATTCATATGTTGGCTGATTAATTGACTGGGGCTGATATCAATATTTAAATTAAATTCATGAAAGGCATATAAATTATTTTTTGGGCTGAGTAATAATTTACCGCTTAAAGTCATCATTAAAGTGGTTGGCAATTGATTTGACTGAAATGTAAATTTACTTTTGATTACAAAGTCGTTGTCGAGGCTGATATTGGCGCTTTGTAAATTAAAATCGCTGATGGTGTAGCGCACATTACTGCTTTGATTAATATAATTAACTTTGGCATTTTCAATGGTGACATTATCAATCGATAAATCTAATTGTTTTTTGCCGGATTTATCTTCATGGGCGACTTGAGCTTCAGTTTTATCTAATTTTTGCGCAGTAAATTGCCAATTGTTTTGGCCAGATTTATTTTCAACTAAATTAATCGTTAAGCCTTTTAACAGCACTTTGCCGACGCGAAATTTACTTTCCAGGAGCGGTAATAACTTGACCGAAAGATCGGCTTGTTTTAATGAAATAAAATCGCTATTGGCAAAACCTGAAGGATTGCTCAAACGCGCATCGCTTACTGTCAAACCCACCCAGGGAAAAAACGACCAGGCAATTTTGCCATCAATCGTTAATTGGCGGCCGGTCTGTTGATAAACCATTTGGCTGATGTTTTTTTTAAAATCATTCGGGTTGACCAACGTGACCAGCAAAATGCCCGCCAAAACGAAGAGTAGAATGACGATCCCGACGATGATTCCAAATAGTTTGACAAATCTTGGCATAGGCTTTGCTCCAGGCGGCTTCTAATGACGCGAGGGATTGTAGAATACATTCGGGCCTGATTCAAATTCAGCGGTTCCCGCTGAAAATGGCCATCGTGAGGTGTAATGCCTATCTTAAGCTTGCTTGCCTTCGAATCTAGGCTCGCTAAAATTAGCCAATAAATCGCAATAATGCAGATAAACCAATGCAGATAAAAAGAACAATCAAGTCTTTCGTCATCCGTCAAAGCCGTATGACGCACAAACAGCGCCAGGGCATATTGGAATATGGCGCTGATTACTTAATTCCGATTAATCCTGAGGATATTTTAGATTTTAATGCGATTTTTTCTGCCAATAAATCATTAGCATTGGATATCGGTTTTGGCATGGGAGATTCATTATTTCAATTAGCAAAAAATTATCCGGATTGGAATTTTCTCGGCGTCGAAGTGCATCAGCCTGGAGTGGGAAATTTAATTAATTTGGCGCATGAAGCAAATATAAATAATTTAAAAATTATTATGTCGGATGTTGTGCAGGTTTTAAAAACTAACTTACCCGATAATCAGATTGATACGATTAGCATATTATTTCCTGATCCTTGGCCGAAGTTGCGCCATCACAAACGGCGTTTGATTAATGCCGATTTTGTGGCGCTTTTGGCTAATAAATTAAAAGTGGGTGGTGTCGTTTTTATTAAAACGGATTGGGCGCATTATGCTCAAGGGATTTTGGTGGCGTTTGGTAATTTTCCGCAGTTTGAATTAATTGCGGATGATAAATTAGTGCCGGTGATTTTTAAGGATTTATGTGTGACGAAGTATGAAGCTAAGGCGTTGCGGGAGGGGAGGAAAATTGCGACTTTGGCTTATCGGCTTGGTGGTTAGCTTTGGAGGAATTTAAGAGAGCGGTATCGGAACAAAGGAGCGGAGTTACGGTCAGGAGATTGCCGCGTCCGCTTCGCTCCCTCGCAATGACAGAATATTGTCATTGCGAGGGAGCGAAGCGGACGCGGCAATCTCCTTTTATCAAGCGAGGACTATTATTAGAGTTGATATAATGCGTTTTCCACGCAGAACCAATAATTTGTTCAACGAGAATAGCGTAAGTTTTTTCAGAATAAGCACGAATAAAATCCTGGTTGCTGCCGCTAACGATATAAACTTTAAAATCATTTGCTTTTAAATATTGAATTAATTCCATCATTGGTAAATAAGCTAAATGTCGCAATGCGGTCTGCTGGCGCTACATAATCTGCGCTGGATTTATTGCTAACAGATTTTACGAAAGCAATAATTTTCTGCTTGTTAATGCCATCATTCCAGGAAGGTAGCGGGTCAGCACTATTGCTGGCTTTAATAGCAAATACTGATAAAAAAACCAGCAAAAAAGTAAAGACTTTCAGCAAGAGATTCTTCATCCTTGTTTCTCCAGGTTAGATTGCGCTGTTCAAGCGCAATTCCATTTACTGCATTTTATTGTACGATTAAGATTATGCAAAGTAGTTTCACAAGGAAGGCAATATGCGTAAATATGCATTTTTCATAGCCATTATCTTTTTTTCTTTCAGCAGTCAGGCAGATAATCAAAAACCCGCAAAATGTTCATGTGAAAATATTCCAGATCGTTTCGCTGCTTCCAATTCAAAATTAGCGCAAGTGAGCGATACGCATCAAGGCATGACAAAAATACCTGGCGGTATTTTTATGATGGGGGGTGATAATTCACAGGCGCGTCAGGATGAGTTGCCAAAACATGAAGTAGAGATAAGCGCATTTTGGTTAGATCAGCATGAAGTGACAAATGCGGATTTTCAAAAATTTGTGCAAGCAACGCATTATGTCACTACTGCTGAAAAGAAACCGGATTGGGAATTATTGAAAAAACAATTACCGCCTGGCACACCCAAGCCAGATGACAGCAAATTAGTTGCCGCTTCTTTGGTTTTTACGCCGCCTGATCATGCGGTTGATTTAAATAACCCTGCCTTGTGGTGGTCTTGGACACCTGGCGCTGATTGGCAACATCCAAAGGGGCCGAAAAGTGATATTGCTCAACTGGCGAATCATCCGGTAGTGCAAGTTTCTTGGGATGATGCGAATGCTTATTGTCAATGGCGTGGTAAACGCCTGCCCACTGAAGCTGAATGGGAATGGGCGGCACGTGGTGGTTTGAGTGACCATATTTATCCCTGGGGAAATGAACCGATTGATGCAGGCAAAGTCAAAGCGAATACCTGGCAGGGGGAATTTCCTTATAAAAATACTTTGCGTGATGGCTATTATTATACGGCGCCGGTTAAATCCTATGCGCCAAATGGCTATGGTTTATATGACATGGCAGGCAATGTTTGGGAGTGGGTGAGTGATTGGTATGATGCCCACTACTACGAAGCCTCCGGAAAAAATACTAGTATCAATCCTAAAGGCCCTGTGAAAAGCTATGACCCGGTTGAACCCACCATGCAAAAGAAAGCATTACGCGGTGGTTCATATTTATGCAATGAATCTTACTGCTCAGGTTATCGCGTTGCTGCACGCATGAAAACTTCGCCTGATACCAGTATGGAGCATGTCGGGTTTCGCTGTGCAAGTAATTAAAATTTAAATACTGTGAGGAGCGCAACTGATGCCGCCGACACCTGGCATTAATTGGCAAATTTGTTTAGAAAAATACGGCAATCATCAGGAAACCGCTGAGGAAATGCTACAACTATTTGCCGATGAATTACCTGAGATGTTGAAAGAAATTCAATTACAGCATGCTAATAAAAATACAAAAAAATTGTATGAAGCGGTGCATAAATTAAATGGCGCAAGTTGTTATATTGGTGCGCCGTATTTAACTGGATTATTACAGAATTTTGAGAATATTTTATTAAATAAATCGAGTGCTGATGTGAGTGTAGAACTGCAAGCGCTTGAAGAAGAGGTGGATTTCATTTTGCGGCAGGTTGAAAAGGGTGGTTATCGTAATCGACAATGATCGATTTATTTAAACATAAAGCAATTGAAAAAAATAACGCAGATTTTGCTCATCAGATGTCCGAAGATATTTAGCTGAAATTTGGACAGGCTTTTAGGGCGTTGCCATATTCAAAAGAATAGATCCTGTTGATTTACCTGCTTCAAGATATTCATGAGCAGTTTTAGCATTTGCAAGAGGTAAAATGGTATCAATTTTTACCTTTAAATTTTGTGTTAGTTTATTCAAAACAGATTGCGCCCCAGTTTTATAATTTTTATTATCACTCATATTTGGAAGTTTGTATAAACCTTTACGAAAATAAATATCCGCATAGTTAACGCCTGAATAAAAAATCCGCACCTGAATTTCATTACCAGCAGGTGCAGAAAGGGGGACTGTAGAATATTCAAGCACAGATGAATCGCCGTAGCGATTAACTGTAATAGCAGGTATGTTTTGTTGCATTTTTTCACTTGCCCTAAATAGAATGTTTATGATGATCTCATTATTTCTCAAATTTAAAATAAATCAATAATTGCTGCACATTACTTACTTAATCTAATGCCAAGCCTTTGTCAGGAGATTGCCGCGCTTCGCTCGCAATGACAATAATTTGTCATTGCGAGCGAAGCGCGGCAATCTCCTGACACGAACCCAGCAGCAGACTATCAATTACCACTTTCATCTTTATTCTTTCTAAAACGCTTAACCACCACCGGCAATAACGCCAACAAACCCAGCAACAGCAGCGGAATAAAAAATTGCGGTTCAAAAACAATACTGAAATCTGGCGTTCGGTCTTTTTCAAATAAGTCATTTAAGCTGTTGCCTAATAGAATATAAATAAATGTGCCGGGAATAATGCCAATAAACGTACCCATTAAATAAGTAACAAATCGCATGTTTAATAAAGCCGGTACAATATTTGATAACCACAGTGGGATCACCGGCACTAAGCGAATAAAGATCAGATAATGAAACGCGTTTTTTTCAAAATTGTTTTTCATATTTTCCGTCCATTTATAAGTTTTTTTAGCGAAAACTTCAGCAAATGCAAAACGGATTGCGAGAAAAATAATTATTGAACCAAGTGTGGCGCTGATGACGGCATAGATTAAACCGATAACAATGCCAAATAAAAAACCGCCAGCCATGGTAAATAATGCCGCTCCTGGCAAAGATATCGCCACGGAAGTTGTATAAATAACAATAAAAAATAGGCTAAACCAAAAAAAATGTTTTTGCGTTAGTGCTTCGAGTTCTAAATGATGTTGTTTTAGATTTTCGAAATTAAGATAGTGATAAACATTGAAGTGTAGTGCAAGCAATAAGCAAGTAAGGATTATCAGCACCGGAACAAGTCGCAGAATGATACGGCGATAACGCATGAAACTTTCCTTATTTCTATCCAATTAAAAATAAAAGTAGGGGGGATTAGCGATAGCGTAATCCACCAAATTAGTTTCGCAGTACTGCAAGGCTTAAGTGGTGGATTACGCTATCGCTAATCCCCCCTACTTGGTTTTTTTCACTGTCAGGATGACGAACATTGTGTCATTCTGGCAGGAAGTGACCATCATTTAGTTAATACCGCAATAACCCATTTATTGCTTTTCTAATTTCTTAATCGGAGCGGAAAAATAAGTATACATCGTCGGCACAACAAACAAAGTGAATAACGTACCGATTGCCATACCGGTTGCAATCACCAGACCAATATCAAAACGGCTTTTAGCACCTGCGCCGGTGGCTAAAATTAAAGGCACCACACCCATAATCATGGCAGCCGTAGTCATTAAAATCGGTCTTAACCGGATTGAAGCCGCTTTTTCAATGGCTTCGCGCATCGATAAACCTTCTTCGAGTTGTAATTTATTCGCAAAATCGACCATCAAAATACCGTGCTTGCTAATTAAACCAATTAAAGTAATTAAACCGACTTGCGTATAAATATTTATCGTTGCCAAACCTAAATTCAAGAAAATCAAGGCGCCACAAATCGACATTGGCACGCTGACTAAAATGACAAAAGGATCGCGAAAACTTTCAAATTGCGCAGCGAGCACTAAATAAATCACAATCACTGCGAGGAAAAAGGTGTAAATTAATGAGCCACCTTCCTGAACAAATTGTCTAGTTTGTCCCGCATAATCATATTGCATTCCGCGTGGCAATAAATTGTCCGCTTTAGCTTTCAAGAAATTAACGCCATCGCCTAAGCTCATGCCTGGCATCATTAAGCCGCTGATGGTAGCGGAATTTAATTGTTGAAATTCATTTAATGAATTAGGTTGCACGGTTTGTTCTGATGTAACGAAAGTCGAAAGTGGCACTAGTTTATCGCTTTCGGTATTCATATAAATATTTTCAAATTGACCAGGATTTAAGCGGAATTTTCTTTCGGTCAGCGGAATGACTTGGTAACTTTGACCTTCCATGCTGAAGAAATTCGTGTAGGCGCCTGAATAAACTGTGCCAAGCGTTTGCGCTACATCTTGCATATTAATGCCCATCAGCGCGACTTTTTGTCGGTCAATGCTGATATTGATTTGTGGATTTTCATATTTTAAATCACTATCAACGAACATAAATAAACCGCTTTTTCTCGCCGCATCTAATAGTTGCTGTGAAACCTGGAAGAGGGTGCGGTAATCACCAATCGACTTAATCACAAACTGCAGTGGCAGGCCATCATTTCCTGGCAACGGCGGCAAAGGAAAAACTGCAATATTAAGCCCTGCAATTTTACGTACTTTTTCCTGAACTAAAGGATTTAATTGCTGCTGTGTCGTTTTGCGTTCATCCCAGGGTTTTAAAATAATGCCCGATATAATGCTGGAAGGGCCATTGGCGCCATTAACAATAAAATAATCTTGTGTTTCTGGAAAACTTTTATAGATAGCGTTTAATTGATCCGAAAACAAAGTTGAGTAATCGATATTTGCGTATTGGGGCGCTGTTGCTGATACGAACAAAACACTTTGATCTTCGTCAGGCGCTAATTCCTGAGAAGTATGGGTGAATAAAAAATAACAGCTGGTCAATACCACAATGGCAAAAAATAAAGTGACCACGCGAAAATCGAGCATATTATGCAGACGCTTTTCGTAAAAAACTTTTAAGCGCTCGAAGTTTTTTTCGATTAACATTTCAAAACGGTTTTTCTCGCCGGTGCTGGTGAGAACTTTTGAGCACATCATTGGCGATAGCGTCAACGCGATGACGCCAGAAATAATGACAGCAGAAGCTAAAGTAAAAGCAAATTCTTTAAATAAAGCACCAGTTAAACCAGTCAAAAATCCAATCGGAGCATATACTGCCGCCAAAGTAATTGTCATCGCAATGATTGGCGTGGCAATTTCACGCGCACCTTTAATGGCTGCCTGAAAAGGCGATAATCCTTCTTCAATATGACGATGCACATTTTCGACGACAACGATGGCATCATCCACTACCATGCCAATCGCTAATACCATTGCTAATAAAGTTAATAAATTAATTGAATAACCTAGCACTAGCATCAAGGTGCAAACACCGACTAGTGATAACGGAATAGTGACAACCGGAATGATGACAGAGCGAATGGAACCTAAAAATAAAAATATCACTAAAATGACTATTACCGTTGCTTCTGCGATCGTTTTAACGACTTCTTTAATTGAAGCGCGAATATAATTAGTGGCGTCATAAACAATATCGCCTTTTAAAGAAGGTGGGAAATTTTTTAATAATTCAGGAAACAAGACGCGAATTTGACCGATCACAGTCAGTGGGTTTGCTGTTGGCGTCGATTTGATGCCAATAAAAATCGCTTTCTTGCCATTAAAATTCACATTGGAATCGTAATCTTCAGAACCTAATAAAACTTTCGCCACATCTTTTAAATAAATAATGGTAGTCGGAGTGCTTTTAATAATTAAATTTTCAAATTGTTTTTGATCATGCAAATCGGTTTGGCTGTTTAAGGGAAAAGCAACATATTGGCCTTTGGTTTGGCCAGCAGTCGATAAATAATTGTTAGCCAGTAACGCATTAAAAACATCAGAAGGTGCAACTTTTAATGCAGCCATACGTTGCTGGTTCAGCCAAATGCGCATGGCATACACTTTGCCGCCTAAAATTTCAGCAGAAGCAACACCAGGCACAGTTTCCAATTGTGGCTGCACAACGCGACTGACATAGTCAGTAATTTGTTCCGGCGTCATTTCATTGCTGGAAAAGCTCATATACATCAAAGCAATCGTGTCACCCGTGCTTTTGACAATGACGGGATCTTCTACTGCAGTAGGCAATTGATTGCGTACTTGAGCGACTTTACTCATCACACTGGTAAAGGCAGTATTCGGATCAAAATTCAAGCGGACATAGGCTGAAATTGTGCTGACACCCAGGTTGCTGGAAGCAGTTAGATAATCAATGCCATCTGCGCTGGCAACGGATTTTTCTATAGGTGAGGTGACGAAGCCTTGAATCACATCTGAACTCGCGCCCGGATAGGCAGTAGTCACTGTAATTAAGGTGTTTTCAGTTTTAGGAAATTGCCGTACAGGTAAATCCAGAATGGCGCGAAATCCCAGCAGTAGTATGAGCAAACTGACAACAGATGCCAGCACTGGCCGTTTAATAAATATATCAGTAAACATTTATTCTGGATTAGTCAAAAGAGAATCGTTGAATTGGGTGACATCCACGCTGTTGTTGATTTCAACGATGGCGCCATCAGTTAATTTTAATTGGCCGGAAGTGACGATTTCATCACCCGCATTCACTCCTTTCAAAATGGCAACCTGATTTAAGCGGCGGTCGCCAACAGTGACATATTTTAATTTTGCTGTTAAAAGCGTTTTTCCGTCTTTAGTCGTTGTTTTTTCTATGACATAAATTGAATTGCCATATAAATTGTAAGTGATTGCGGTTTGCGGCACGGTCAATACATTTTCTTTCGTCGGCAAAAGCACTTGCAGATTACCAAACATACCAGGCAATAATTGATGGTCAGGATTAGGGAAGGTGGCGCGCACTAAAACATTGCGTGTATCACTATCTACTTTGGAATTGATGGCTGTGATTTTTCCATCAAATAATTTTGCACCATAAGCATCCACTTTAACTTGCACTGGCTGGCCAACGTAAAGCTTGGGAATGCTCGATTCAGGTAATGAGAAATCAACGAAAACTTCATCCAGGTTTTGCAGGGTAACAACTTGCGTGCCCGGTGAAATATATTGGCCTAAATTGACTTGGCGGATGCCCAATTTTCCGTCAAAAGGCGCTTTAATCGCTTTTTGATCAATTAACACTTCTGTGCGCGCTACATTCGCTTTCATTTGATCTAAAGTGGCGCGGGCGCTATCTAAATTTTGCTGAGCGGTTGCGCTTTTTGCCAATAACTGTGACTGACGGCCAAAATCTAACTGCGCCAGTTTTAATTGCGCTTGAAAGTTTTTCAAATCTTCATGGTCAGTGCGATCATCCAGCTGCACTAATAAATCGCCTTTTTTAACTTCATCGCCGGATTGAAAACTGATCCCAACCACAAGGCCGGCAACTTCCGAAGTCACATCAACACCATTAACTGCAACCACTGAACCGACTGCTTCAATGAAAGGTTGCCAGGCAACGCTTTGAACTTTAGCGCTGGAAATCGTCACGGGCGGTGGTTGGAAATTCGCAAAAAACTTTTTAATCATCACGCCGCGAATAATATTAAAAGCAAATAATCCGCCGAATAAAATCAGGACGATCACCAGCATGACAATCATGCGTTTTTTTAAACGTTTTTTAAAATCAGGAATTGAGTGGTCTTCCATATTTTTGCGTCTTAAATTCCAGGCTGCGTTAAATAAATCAATCTTCGAGTGCAGTGATAAGTGCGCTTAAAAAGCGCGCCGCATCACCACCAGTTGCTGCGCGATGATCAAAGGTGAAGCTTATCGGCAGGAGAGTGTGGTTTGCAATAGCTTTTTCATCCAATGCAATGACTTCGCGTCGGCTTTTACCGACGCCGATAATAGCAACTGCGGGCGGTACCAGCATGGGATTAGCATAGCGCCCTGCAATACTACCGAAATTTGATAAAACAATACTGGGATTTTTTAGTTCTTCGGGTGAAAAATGATTAGCTTGGGCTTTTTCTTTGTATTGATTAATTTTTTTTCGTAATTCTTCATCGGTTAATTTCTCACAATGATGAATAACAGGTACAAATAATCCATTTGGTGTGTCGATAGCTAAACCTAAATTAATTTCTTTGATAATTTCCAGCGAGTAGGGATTGGATTTGAAATGCGCATTTAATGTTGGCGCTTTCGCACAAGCGGCTTGTATGGCGCGAATAATTTTTAGGGTTTTATCACTATTCTGCCAATGCTCGATATCGGCATCATCCATTAAAGTAATGGGCACGGTTTCTTGATGGATTTTGCTTAAATTTTGCGCCATGAAACGGCGTGTACCTGAAAGCGCTGATGCGCTTGATGGAGAATGTGTTTTTACAGCGGCTTGTTTTACATCTTCTGCTGTTATCGGGTTTTTGTGAGCAAGGCTTGCTAGATCTACGTTTAATTGTTTAGCCAAGGCGCGCACGGCTGGAGTGGCTTTGATAGCCGCTGTTGTGCTTGGAGTAGCTGGCTCAATACCGATGGCGTTTTCTTTTAATAGAGTTTGGCTTTTATCAATGCTACCTACCACGGTACCTGCATCTTGGTTTTGTTCACTTTCAAACTCAACCAAAACCGCACCAACCGGGATAACATCGCCTACCTTGCCATGTAATTTGCGAATTTTACCTGAGTGGGGTGCGGGTACATCCACCACTGCCTTTGCCGTTTCCATGGCAACCAGAGGCTGATCCAACTTCACCTCATCACCTTCTTTAACAAACCACTCATGAATTTCCGCATCCGGCAGGCCTTCGCCGAGATCAGGTAATTTAAAAAATTGGGTCATGGTTTTTCCTTGTTTGTTAGATAGTTAACTCTGTTAACTCAATTGTTGATTTAAATCTATTTGCTCATAAATTCGATTGCTGCTCATCTGTCCCTGGTCGGCTGTCTTTCGGCTTGGTCAGGGGACAACTGACCAGTGATAGGTGAGTGGCACCTTGCTGTGAGGCAACACTAAGCAAACGCCACCGTCTCCCTAGCCGCACTCAGTATCTGCTCAACTACAGGCAAATAATAATTTTCTAATTTGTAATACGGCATAACCGTGTCATATCCCGTGACGCGCCTAATCGGCGCCTGCAAGGACAACAAAGCTTCTTCCGCAATCGTCCCCGCAATTTCAGCGCCAACACCACAAGTCCGCGGCGCTTCCTGCACAATAACAACCCGGCCAGTTTTTTCAACCGATTGCAAAATGCGTCCCATATCCAGCGGCTTGATCGTAGCCACATCAATAACTTCCGCTTCAATGCCTTCTAGTGCTAATTGCTCCGCAGCCGCCAAGGTTTCTTTGATACAGGCGCCCCAACTGATGAGGGTCAAATGCTCACCTTCACGTAAAATAAAAGCACGATCTAATGGCAGTGCTTTACCATCATCCAGCACTTCCTGCTTAATCGAACGGTAAATACGTTTGGGTTCAAAGAATATTACTGGATCATTATTGAAGATCGAAGCCAGCATCAATCCATAAGCTCGCGCAGGCGAGGAGGGAATGACTACACGCAGACCGGGCGTATGCGCAAAAATAGCTTCCGGACTGTCGCTATGATGTTCAGGCGCATGAATGCCGCCACCATATGGCACACGAAACACCAGTGGACAAGAAAGTCGTCCTCGTGTGCGGTTACGCAAACGTGCGGCGTGATTGATAATTTGGTCGACCGCAGGATATATGAAACCTTCAAATTGAAATTCTGCGACCGGTCTTAAGCCCTGAGCAGCCATGCCAATCGAAACACCGGCAATCATGCTTTCCGCTAAGGGCGTATCAATCACCCGTTCTGGCCCAAATTCATCATATAAACCTTGAGTGACGCGAAAAACGCCACCATTTTTACCAATATCCTCGCCCAGAACTAAAACATTCGGATCATCGCGCATCGCGCGTGCCAAGGCGAGGGTAATTGCTTCTGCGATGGTTATAGCTGCCATTGAAATGTCCAATTCAGCGGTTCCCGCTGAAAAAAGGTTGTTGTTGCTACGATTATTTACGTGACTTTTGTGCTCTGGTTTGAGTATGAAGTAAACGTAAATAAAGTACTAATTTAGAAACATCTAGTCTTTGTTTTCTCAAGCATTGATTTCAATATAAAAATTAATTATTTCAATGACTTGTATTGATTTTTTTATTGATAACTTCTTGATACTGTTTCTCAAAAGCCGCTGGTAGTGTTTCATAAAGATAATCAAACATCGCGCTTGCTGGTTGTGGCGCAAGCTGATTATAGAAATCGACTGATTTTTGCACGATGGCTTCGCATTCTGCTTTTAAAGCAGTAATTTCATCATCACTTAATTGATAATTTACTTTAAGATAATCCTTCAACCTGCTGATCGGATCAAACTTCCAGGCTTCCTCCAACATGCCTTGCGGCGTGTAACGCCGAGCATCGTCGGCAGTGGTGTGATCGCAAAGTCGATAATTCAGCGCCTCAATTAACATCGGCTTGCAATGTTCTCGCGCTTGTTTTAGCGCGAGGCTGACTTGTTCTGTTACGGCAATTACGTCATTGCCATCCACTTGTATGCCTTCAAAGCCACCGGCAATCGCTTTTTGCGCCAACGTTTGGCAGGCTGATTGTTGACTGCGTGGCACTGAAATCGCCCACTGATTATTGTTCACGATAAAAACAATTGGCAGGCTGAAGCTGCCGGCAAAATTAAGCGCTTCGTAAAAATCGCCTTCCGAAGTGCCACCGTCGCCGCAAATCGTCAGCACGGCGCGTTTTTGGCGGCGCAATTTAACTGCATAAGCAGCGCCAGCCGCATGCAAAAGTTGGGTAGCTATTGGCACACAGATCGGAAAATCTTCGCGGTGCGAACGGTAGTCGCTGCCTCTTTCATCGCCGCCCCAATAAGCATAAACCTGCCAGGGATCAATGCCACGCTGAATTAAAGTACCTTGATCGCGATAATAGGGGACGAAAATATCTTCTTCCGCTAATGCTTGGCCTAAACCGACTGCAACTGCTTCCTGACCTAGGGAAGAAGGAAAAGTGCCTAGCTTGCCGGTCCGTTGCAAATTGATCGCGCGTTGATCAATTTCGCGGGTTAGCATCATCCATTTTAATAATCCAATCAATTTTTCACGTGATTTTGCCCATTCCGGCAATTCAGAAACCACATTAGATTTATCATCTAAATATTGGAAATAATTGATTTTAAATTCCGCAATCATTTTCATTTTCTAGCCTGCTTTATCGACGATGCCACTTAAATTATCAGGCCTTGCCGGTGCTTTATTTAAATTTTCCATCGCAATAATTTCGGCAATTTCATTGGTTGGCAGGTTTTCTTTAAGGGAGCGCTCAAAAATTTCATAATTGCGATCATATAAGCTCATGATCTTTTGCTGACTGTCAGCGGCATTGCCTTTCAGATACACCGTGCCCGCATGGATCAAACCGCCGGCATTGATGACAAAATCCGGCGCGTACAAAATCCCTCTTTGCTGCAAACGATAGCCAAGCTGCGCATGGGCAAGCTCATTATTGGCTGAGCCAGCCACAATCTTGCAGCGCAGGCGATCGATATTAACCTGGGTCAAAATATGACCCAAGGCACAAGGTGAAAATACGTCGCATTCAACTGAATAAATATCATCGCTGGAAACAATATTCGCTTTCAGTTCAAGCGCCAGCTTTTCAGCTGCCGCCTGATTAATATCACTCAAAGTCAAAATTGCGCCTTTATCTGCCAAAAGCCGCGCCAAGGCCTGACCCACATGACCAGCGCCCTGAATTGTTACATGAATACCTTTCAAATGATTTTTATTCAGTTTGAATTTTACGGCAGCCTCGATGCCACGCAGCACGCCTAGAGCGGTATAAGGTGCAGGATCGCCATCGAATAATTGTGAACTAGTGCAACTGACAAACGCCGTGCGGCGAGCAATCGTATTCATGTCTTCGACCACCGTGCCACTATCCAAAGCCGCAACATAACGCCCGCCCAATGATTGAACAAAGTCGCCAAAGCTAGCAAATAACGCCTCGCGATCGAGCAATTTTTTCGGCCGAATAATGACAGATTTGGCGCCGCCCAAAGGCAATTGGCAAACCGCCGCCTTACAAGTCATCATATAAGCCAGCCGCAAAACATCTTCCACCGCCGCTGCCATATTCGGATAAGTAATAAAACGGCAACCGCCAAAACCCGGGCCCAATTTGGTATTATGGATCGCCACAATCGCGACCAATCCGGTGTCATGATCAATTTTGAAGTGGGTATCGCCGAATTTTAAACGCTCGGCATAACGGAATAATTTATCAAAATCGGAATAATGGATATCTGAGATTTCTGCCGACATGAGTGTCTTCCTTGGCATGGTTTGAATGCGGAAAGGATAGCGGGATCAAGGCTTTAACACAAGCATCACGCCCTAGGGGCGTGATGATAAAGTGGGTGTGGGGATTGGGCAGGTTGTGTTCGTTGGGTGGTTTGGAATTGGCTTTGTTTTTTCTGCTTTTTTCGCTTTTCGTAGGGGGGATTAGCGAAGCGTAATCCACCGTTTTTGATGAACTTTGTAAAACTTTGATTTTTCGCTTCATAGGCGGTCAAATAGAAAATCTCGTGTTATTTATTGTTATGAAATAAATCGGGTTTTTCGTAGGGGCAAACCCTTATGGTTGCCCTTCGCATCGACAGCAGAGAGACCAGGGCAGGCACAGGGGCCTGCCCCTACAATTTTATAAATTTTACGTTGACCAGCATAAATGAGTATGAGTAGTTTTTACTTCTCCATCGCCCCGATGATGGGCTACACCCACCGCCACTACCGTTATCTGGCACGTATGCTTGCGCCTAGCGCCAAACTCTACACTGAAATGGTAACGATGCAGGCATTAATGCACGGCAATCAGCAGCAACTATTGGCTTTTCACCCCGCAGAACTACCGGTAGCGCTGCAACTCGGTGGCAACGATCCGATGAAATTGGCTGAGTGCGCGAAGCTGGCCGAACAAGTGGGATTTAGTGAGGTCAACCTCAATGTCGGCTGCCCAAGCCCGCGGGTGCAGGAAGGCGCATTTGGCGCTTGTTTGCTTAAGCAGCCAGACTTGGTAGCAGACTGTATCGGGGCCATGAAGTCAGCTGTAGCGATTCCAGTCACGGTAAAAACCCGCATCGGCGTCGATGATTGTGATGCGGAGGAATATTTCTTCTCCGCCTGCCAATTATTTGCAAAAGCCGGAGCCGATGAAATTATCGTACATGCCCGCAAAGCTTGGTTAAAAGGCTTAAGCCCCAAAGAAAACCGCAGTGTTCCGCCATTGAACTATGAACGTGTCTGGAAGTTGAAACAAATTTTGCCTGAAATACCGATTGTAATTAACGGGGGCTTTACCGATCTGCAGGCGATTAAACAGCAGCAAACGAAAGTCGATGGCATCATGATTGGGCGTGCTGCGGTGGACAATCCGCTGATTTTGCGTGAATTGCAGCAGGAATTTGGCCCAATTAATGAAAATAAACTATTAGATATTTCTACCATCGTAGAAAATTATATGGAATACGCCAAAACTTTCGATAAAAAGCAGCAATCTCTGCTTATGCAGCCTTTGATGAATTTGCTGAAAAATCAGAAAGGCGCAAGGTTGTGGCGGCAAACGATTACGCAGGAAATACAGGCGGCTTTGCCGGACTGGCAAAAATTGAGGGATTTATTTCTTGAGCTTCAATTACTGTCAGCGGCTTAATAAGAATTTTAATCGAGAACACCCTATGGCATGTAAGCCACAGGGATTATAAGCTTACTTCTCTTCTTTTTTAGCAGCGCCAGCCATGCTCTTAAATTTTTGGCGGAACTTATCGACCCGGCCTGCGGTATCGATCAATTTTTGCTTACCAGTATAAAACGGATGGCAAGCAGAACAGATTTCCAAGTGGAGATCACGCCCAGCAGTCGAACGCGTTTCAAATTTATTGCCGCAGCTGCATTCTACATGGATAGCTTCGTATTTGGGTTGGATTGCCAAGTTCATATGTCACCTATGTGCGCTGAATATTTTAAAAGTCGCTTACTTTACTCAATTTGACTGGGGGAAACAAGGTGATAAGGGGGGTTAAACTGAGAAATTTCGTGGTGAAAATTTTGTAAATAAGATTTTTTAAAAGCTATCTTTTAGGTAATATTCAATTATTATCAACTTGCTTTAAATCGGAATGAACCTTTAAGACAAATTTAATTTTTGGGCATTATATTATTAATAAATTATTCCTAATTGCGATTAAGTTAATCATGAGTTGAGAAAAAATATAAAAGCGATAATAGCCTGAGATTATGATTAATTTATTTTGAAGTAAGATTTAATAAAAAATAAAATGGTGCTTTATGCCTAAAAAAACCTTGATAGATGCCTGTAAAAATGGAGATATTAAGCAAGTTAAAGCGCTGTTGGAAAAATCTTATCCGAATTCAAGAGATAATAATGGTTGCGCTCCGCTGCATTTTGCTTGTTATAACGGCCATATAGAAGTTGTTAGAACATTACTATTGAAAAATGATATTGATATAAATATTGCCGATAACGATGGATCTACCCCACTACATTATGCTTGTAAACTTGGTCATGGAGAAATGGTTAAATTACTCTTGAACAAAAAAGCTGATATAAAATCTGCCGATTTTTATGGATTGACTCCATTACATTACTTAACATCGCGTTTCAGCAAATCAAAAAAGCCCAACTATGAATTAGTGAATTTGTTACTTAACGAAAATAAAACTCTTCCTAAAGATAAACAGCTGAATTTATTGGAATCAGATAAAGAAGGTAGATCTATTATATATAATGCAGTAGCATCTTTCGGTGATGAAAATTTAACAGATCATGATAGGAAAGAATTACAAACAATTTTAAAAGCAATTTTGAGTCATCATCCTGATTCAATAGATTCGAATTCGTTGAAAGACAAACACAAAATAGATGCTTTCAGTTTGGCGGGTGATAAATATTTTGGAGTAATTGAAGGCGTTTTAACTAAAGATCGTCAAGCTAAATGGACTGCCAAGTCAAAGGCTGATTTTTGGAAAACTGATGCATCACAAAAACCATCCTTAAGCACGCCCCCCCCGATCAATTTCACCTAAAAAGTAATAAGCGATACATTGCGCATAGACTAGTTACATTTATTAATATTTTTGAGTTCTACCAATAAAAAAAGTTACTTTGCTATAGCTCTTAATCTAACTTTGTTTTAGCCCGCAACAACAAAACCCGCCCATCCCAATTCAACCGCTGAATATCTTTACCACTCAATAAATCCACACGATCCAACACTTTTTGCTCGAATAACGGATCATCATTGGCAAACGCATGCAGCACTAAATGGTTATAAATCAGGCGTGCTTTTTGTTCTTTGTCTAATTTCGATAATTTGTATTGCGGCACATAATAAGCCAAGGTGCCGACCCAAAGTTGATTCGGGTTTTTTTCAATCACCACAGTAGATGGCCATAATTCCAATACTAGAGTAAATTCTTTTTCGGCATTGTATTTAATGACATAAATTACTGGCGGTTTGTTTTGATAAAGTGTCGGCAATAGCGGCAAATGCGTTTGATGCGCTTTGGCATTATCGCGTGTCATGGGTACCCAGCCATTTTTTGCGAGAAATTGTGCAATTTCTAATTGATTGCCTAACCATTGCACATTAAATGCTTGTTTCGGGCTGCCAAAACGCGAGAGCGCAAATAGCGGTATTTGATTGCTTTCGCCTTGCCACCATTGTTGTTCGGTAATGACCGCGCTGTCCCAAATGGGTGTCGAATCATATTGAACTTTGCGAAATTCGGTAAAACTAAATGCGCCGGCTGAAATTATCCATGCAATCAAAAATAAACTAGCAAAAGGTTTTAACGCAAGGCGCTGATGCGGTGCGCGTTCCAGTAAAATAATTGTCACTATGGTAATAGTTGAGCCTAAAAGAAAACCACCCAATACATCGGTCAACCAATGCGCACCTAAATACATGCGCGAAATCATCACTAAGCCAATAATCACAAAAGCAAAAATGTAAGGTATGCGCCGCATTTGTGACGGCAGCAAATGTGACAAAATATAGGCAGTGAATAAAGTCACTGCGGTGGTAATTGTTGTATGACCACTCGGAAAAGAAGAACTTACTTCCTGAAAAATAAGACCGGGCGGACGGGCGTGATGGAAAATATGTTTAAAAAATACAATCGCGCCAGAATCCATAATAACCAATAACAACCAATGCAATGCATAACGCCATTGCCGTTTAGCAATAAAATAAACTAATAAAAATGCGCTAACGCCATACCAGGTAACCGCATCGCTACTCAAAGTCACAATAATCATAAAATTATCACTGATATTGTGACGTAAAGTGCGCAGAAAATAATAAACGGGTTCGTTTAAACTAATTAAAAAATTATGTTTAGCAACGCCATACCAAAGCAGTAGAAATAACAAACCTGCGAACAAAGCTAATACCAATAAACTTAATTGACGATAATGCGGATGTTCTTGCGAACCTTGTAAAAATTTTGGCAGCCAGCGAGTGAGTGAATAATGTTCCATGCATTTCCATAATTTTTCCATTTCACGATGAATAAAGCGCACAGTTTTTTTCAAAGTATGTTGCACCAGCCAAATAATCGCCCAGGCTAAAATAATTGCGCCAAAAATGCCGATAATAAATCGACTGGCAGTGGCAGGTGGTAATTCAAGCGCGAGCGCGCCAATTAAGATGCCTGGCAAAATATAAGCGATGGCCCAAAGGCAGGCAGAAGGAATGGCCGCGAGAGTAAAACGTAACCAAGGCAGATGTAATAGACCGGCAATTAATGGCACGGCTGAGCGCGCTGGCCCGATAAAACGACCGATGATAATGCTTTTGCCGCCATGCTTATGAAAAAATGCTTCACCGTAAGTGAGCATTTGTGGGTAGCGTTTAAACGGCCAGATTTTTCGGATGCGCTGATCATAATAAAGCCCAACCGCATAACTGACATAATCGCCACAAAAAGCGCCGAGAATCGATGCCAATAAAGTCGTGCCGAGTGGCAGAGTGCCAGAGCCAATTAAAACGCCGACCGCGGTCATGGTGACCGAACCCGGGATAATCGTGCCGATAATCGCCAGTGATTCAGCAAAGGAAATCACAAACGCAAACAACCAGCCGATATGCGGATGCGCATGCAAATAGGTGACAAAACCATGCAAGTGGGCTTCAATCATTAGCTGACGACTTCTCCCGCGGCTTGGCGGTCTGCATGATAGGAAGAGCGAACCAGAGGGCCGCTGGCCACCTGTTTAAAGCCAATGCTTTTAGCAAAATCAGCTAAATCCTGAAATTCTTCAGGAGTGACATAGCGCATCACCGGCAAATGATAACGGCTAGGTTGCAAGTATTGACCGATGGTCACCATATCGACTTCGTGGCGTCTCAAATCTTCTAAAACGGTTTTAATTTCGGCAATTTCTTCCCCCAAACCTAACATTAAACCGGATTTTGTCGGCACATCTGGCAGCAATTTTTTATGCGCCAATAATAAATCTAAAGAAACCTGATAATCAGAACCGGGTCGCGCCTGCAGGTATAAGCGTGGTACGGTTTCAATATTATGATTAAAAACATCGGCAGGCGCTTGTTGCAAAATATTTAAAGCTTTTTCTTGGCGGCCACGAAAATCCGGCACTAGAATTTCTAATTTAATACCTGAATTTTTCGCTCTAACTGATTGAATACAATTAACAAAATGTTGTGCGCCACCATCACGCAGATCATCGCGGTCAACAGATGTGATAACAACATATTTTAATTGCATTTTGTTGATAGCTTCCGCCAGATTTTCAGGTTCCTTTTCATCCAAAGGATCTGGCCTGCCATGACCGACATCGCAAAAACTGCAACGCCGCGTGCATTTATCGCCCATGATCATGAAGGTGGCGGTGCCATGGCTAAAACATTCGGGGAGGTTAGGGCAGCTGGCTTCTTCACAGACCGTGACCAAGCGCTTTTGTCTCAGGAGATTTTTGACTGCATCGATTTTATCAGCGGCAGGCAGTTTAATTTTCAACCAAGAAGGTTTGCGTAAAACTTCGCCTTGGTTTTCAATCTTAATCGGGATCCGTGAAAGCTTCTCACGGGCGCGTTCTTTTTTATCCAATTGCTGCATCAAAAACGGCCTCATGGCTATCAAAATGGAAGAGCGATTGTATCTCTTCCATCAGGCGAGAGGCAACTTCATCGAGCCTGATTTCTGGTATAAAGTTTTTCATTTGCGTTATTTTTAAGCCACTAAAACCGCAAGGATTAATTTGTTGAAACGGTGTTAAATCCATGGCGACATTTAAAGCCAGCCCGTGATAAGCGCAATCATTTTTTACGCGCAATCCGATAGAGCCGATTTTGGCGTCATTGATATAGACACCAGGCGCATCGGCTTTGCTACAAGCGGCAATTTGATAAACCGCTAATGATTGAATCATGCTTTTTTCTAATCGCGTCACTAGTTCACGAATATGGATTTGATGGCGTTTGAGATTGAAGAGGGTATAAGCGACCAGTTGTCCAGGCCCATGATAAGTCACCTGGCCACCGCGGTCGGTCTGCACTAGCGGAATATTTGACGGGTTTAGTATATGCTCCGCTTTTCCCGCCAGTCCTTGCGTAAACACTGGCAGATGTTCCAGCAACCAAATTTCATCGGCATCAGCTTCGGTGCGTTGCAAGGTAAATTGCTGCATGCGCTGGTAGATTGTGTTGTATTCGCATAAGCCTAAATGGCGGATGATTAATTTTTTCATGACGGGATTATATAAAATTATCCTGTCATTGCGAGGGAGTGAAACGACCGCGGCAATCTCCTGATCATCAGTTGGCACTGGATTCATTTACTGCCAGCTAAAATCAGGAGATTGCCGCGGTCGTTTCACTCCCTCGCAATGACAAACTGGACAACCACTCATGCGTAAAAACATTGCATTATTAGTTTTATTTTTAATCATCTTCATCGACACCATGGGATACGGTTTACTAATTCCGGTGTTATTAAGAATCATCAATAATGCTGCCGAAAATAATTGGTTATCGCAATTTTCATTTTTATCTCAAAGCGTGTTTTACGGATTCATTATTGCGATTGGCCCTTTAGCCTATTTAATCGCTGCGCCATTTATCGGCAGTTTTTCCGATAAATGGGGAAGAAAAAATACGTTGGCGTTTTGTCTGATAATTTCGTTAATCGGATTTATTTTACCCATCATCGGCATTGTCAAAAAAACTTTCAACTTAATTATCTGGGGACGTTTAATTGCAGGTTTTGCATCCGCGAGTCAGCCGGTCGCGCAAGCAGCAGTGGTTGATATTAGTGATGAAAAAAATAAAGCGCGTAATTTAGCGTATATTGCTTTTGCGATGACTCTGGCGATGGCTGGTGGTCCTTTATTAGGCGGCTATTTATCGGATCCCACAATCTATAGTGGCTTCAATTACAGCACGCCATTTATCGTTGCCAGTATTTTAGTAGTTATTAATTTATTATTGCTGATTTTTGTTTGGCGTGAACCCTTGCGTGAAAAGCCAGAACAGCGCTTTTTAACTTTGAAAGAAAGCAAACTTGCCTATACCGCCATGTTTCGTCAACCCGCATTAAAAATTTTATTATTGATCATGTTTCTTTATGAATTTGCCTGGGGTCTTTATTTTCAATATAGCGCGTATTATTTAAATCAAGCGCATCATTATAAAGTTGAAACGACCAGTTTATTTGCCAGTTATTTGGCATTTTGGATGTGTGTCGGTTTGCTCTTGATTTATCCTTTGATTATTAAACACTTTAAGTTATCGAAATTTATACAAATCATGTTAGGGATTAATACATTAAGTCTCGCGTTTTGCGCTATTTTATCGCAATTTGATTTAGCGCAATGGATATTTTCTATTAGCTTGGTGTTGGGTGTTGGCATGGTTTATCCGACATTATTAGCCATGATGGCGCAAATTGAATCGAAAAATCATGGTTGGATTATGGGATCTGCTGCATCCATGCTATCAGCAGCATGGATGGCCAGTGGATTTGTTATGGGTGAATTAGCCAATATTGCGCTGAATTTTCCTTTATTTGTCGCGTTTTTCTTTATGTTAATCAGTTTTTATATTATTCAAAAAAATAAAAATCTTTTTCAAGCCTAGCAGTGAATAATTAAGATTTTATTAAAAGAAAAAATAGATGTTTTTTTAAAAACCTGCTAAGAGTTTTTAAATATCCACAGATTATGTTATAGTGATTAAAAATAATAAAAACAATGTCACACAATAGGGAAATTAATAACATTGTGTGTTTAGCCACTATCATTTAAACAAAATGGTGGAAAACATCATGAATCGAAAAAATCGACATCAAGCAGGTATTGCATGTAATAGTTGTCCAGTTAATCAGCTTTGTATTCCCGATAATCTTCCTCCTGATATTATTTCTGCCGTTAATTCCCTCATCATCAATCTGCAAGTTTTAAAACCGAGTGAGCATCTTTATCACGCTAATGAGAGAATACGCAATTTATATGCCGTATATGAAGGCGCCTGTAAAGATTACTCTATCGATTACGAGGGGAATGAAACTATTAATGAATTTTATTTTCCAGGCGATATCATTGGTCTCGAATATTTACATGGAAGAATTAGTGATCTCAATGCAGTCGCTTTGAAAGAAACTAAAGTTTGCATTATTCCGATCAATGAGATTATGGAGCTTTCAAAAAATTATCCCGAGTTGCAAAAGAGTTTATTAAATTTACTTTGCAAAAAAATCTATAATAGTAATCAATTTCAATTAACCACCAGCGCAAAAAAACGCGTTGCTGCCTTTTATATTAATTACATTAATAGAATGCAAGAGCGTAATCACATCAATAATATTCCTCTGTATGTTTCACAAATTGATATTAGTAACAAATTAGGCCTGGCTAATGAAACCTTTAACCGAATTTTGCATGGTTTTATTGAGGCAGGGATGATAAATATCAATAAAAATACTATCGAAACTTTCGATATCGATGCATTGCAGGATTTATGTACCGGTGCAGCGTTAGCGGAAAATGAAAATTGAAGAATTTATTTTTTACTGGGGATACAGTGTTTATTACTGATGCGATGCCACCGACGAGTCAGGAGATTGCCGCGGTCGCATTCGCTCCCTTGCAATGACAAAAGATGTTTTCGTGGGGGGTAGCGTAGCGTAATCCACCATCATGCATTGCAGTAACGTGATGCTCAATCGGTGGATTACGCTACGCTAATCCCCCCTACGAAAAAATGGAGTGAAACTACCACGGCAATCTCCTGATTAATCCATAACACAAAATTAATTTCCCACTCTATTCACACCCCCACACCCCCACACCCACACGCCCCCATACCGCTCAAACTCAAAGCCGCTACCCAAACCCCACAACCACCTTCGAATTTGCCGCCAGGCAAATTTCTGTCAAGCAGATAAATCAAATCTTAAATCGATTTTTCACCTTAAAATTTATCTCAGTTACAGCCAAAACGAGGCAATCATGACAAATTTATCTGATAAACCCAGCGGTGCATCTGATCAAGAAGATTTTAAAATTACGCCAATCGAAGTAGAAAAATATATTAAAGGCGTTAATTTTCCAGCTGACAAAGAAGATTTAATTCACCAAGCAGAAGGCAATCATGCGCCAGATGAAGTCATGCGCGTATTGAATGAATTAACCGGCAAGGAATATCGCAGTCCAGTTGATATCGCTAAAGAATTATCGCAAAACCCTAAGCAATAATTTAATTTTAAGAATTTTATGAATCAGGATGAGTGCTGATGGTTGAATTGTTAGGAAGTTATTTCATCAAAGACTGTGTTCAGGCCCTCGCTTGCCATGCATCTAATTTTAACCAATTAGCTAATCAATTGATTCAAGTGCCTCATTTCTTGCAACAATGGGCGAAATTGCACCAAACAGATGCTAGCATTCAACAGCCAAGTGTAACCAGACAAGAATATTTATTTAATTTAATTCCCGCTATTATTACCGCATTAACAGCCGTTTTTGGTTTTCTGTTAGGTTTATCAAACTTTGAAAAATTTAAAGTTTTATTAGGCAACTGGAAAATCGTCACATTGAGCTTAACCCTAACGATATTATTTGCGGTCATTACCGCAAATGCTATTATAAAAGATTTAAACGCAAGAGATTTACGCGAAAAATTTACTAGTTGGTTTTATTTACGGATTGTGGATAAAATTATTAATCTGATCGTTCATCAGACTAATGAAAAACATTCTATCGCTGTATTTGAAAGTTTTTTTCATCAAGTTAATACAAAACTTTTAATAGCTGATACACCCGATATATACGCCTTAATTAAAGAAATAGGTTTACACGAAGATATTAAACTTGAAAAATATTTTAAGAAAAATTTTATATCAAGCCCACATGTTTTTACGCGCCCGACTTCTATTTTAAGAAAAATTTTAGATAATCGTACGCTATGGGAAACCCTGGTTTCTAATTTGGCAATGACTGCGGGTTTTGTCGGCGTTATTGCCGGCACCATTAAAAGTGCTTCACATTTTTTTGGAATTTCAGTCGTAGAAGCTTTAATCAGCAGCACTGAAAGTGCCATATTTTTTCTGATCTTAATCAGCATCATCGTAACATTTAATATTTATGCTCGATTGAAAGGTTTTCGCTATCAAGAAAATCGAGCAAGATTATTTTTACAACAAGAGGAAGTGATTACGAATTTGATAAAGATTTTGAATTCAATATCCCGCCCTTAGGGGGCGGGATTTAAGTAAGTAGGAGAGATTAGATTTAGATTAAGGCTTCTTAATTTTTGCGTAAATTTTTATTAGGAAAAGCGTAGGCTAAGTTTTAAAAATGGGCCTTGCATGCTGAAATTGCTTTGCGTGTGGTCCATGGTTGCCACATAAATACCGCCGGAATCAAGTGACTGTCCTGGTACTAATGAGCCCGGTAAATATTGATTAATTGCATTAATATAGATAGCGGCTTGATAACCTGCTTCTACGGTTAATAAATTTTTATTGCTAAATACATGCTGATAATTAATTCCCAATTTTCCATCGAGCGCTGGAATGACTTGAGTGGTGTTTTCATCGGCAATTGTTTGATAATTAGTGGATTGACCAAATTCAGCAATTAATTGCTGTGAACTGCTGATGTAACTCGTATTGCTATGAGACGAACCAATCAGTGCGGCAATAGCGCCTTCGCCTAAAATTCCAAAACCATGGCCGATTATATAATTGCCATTAATACCCAAACGTGGGCCAATGCCTTTGAAATTAGAGGTTACATCCTGGTTGGTGCTAAACGGCCCTTGATAAAGTCCGGTAATGACATTACCTGCATAAGTAGTATTAACATCCTCACGTAAAAAAACCGTGCTTAGACCGCCAAAAAAGCGCATGACAACATGGCAGCCAAAAGCCAGATACTGTCCAAAATCTAAATTGATGACATCATCTTTAAAATTTGCCGTGCTGCTAGCAGTACGAATTGGAATTGCTGGTGGCCCAATTTCATAATCTGGGCCGACAAAATAACCATCCGGTGCGGCAATCGACGCCGATGTATCACTATTTAAATGTGTCCAGTTTAATTGAACATCACGACCGCTTGCAGTCATATAGCCCAAGCCCACAGAAAAAGCAGGTGTATAGCGCGGATCTAATTCTTGCTCATCCCAGGAAGGTGATTGAATTGGCAATCCAGCGCGATTATAAATCACGTAATTAAGATTATTTGCCATCGGCCTTAATACTAAAAAAGCAGCGCTGATTTCAAATCCTGACTGCAAAGCTGGAACGCTGAGTCTTAAATCTAAGTCGTTGTTGTAAGTAGAAGAGGAATTATTTGCATAGATTAAAGTGGAACCCAAACCCATGCCTAATAGAAATAAAGTAGCTAATGATTTTCTTCCTGACATAATAAATCCTTATTAAAGTTAATTAGAAAAATTAATTCGGCGCTAATACTCTCTATTTTTATGTCACTAGTCAAGAATTTTTTTGATTATTTAAAGCGACATGCTACACAGCCATTAACAAAATAGGTAAAAAATTTTTATTATTGATTGATATCATAAATTTATCTTGCAAATCTGCCAGAATAGTAGGCCATTCAAAATTACTTTAAACATTATGCGTTCCATATGACTACATGCCATTAAACTTATAAAGAGAATTTATGTTAGGTAAAACGCACTTTACAATTATTCGTCTCTATGAAGTCGCTATCGATAATTTAGGCGGTAATGCAGAAATTGCCAATTTATTACAAAGCTACAAACATGAGCATAGCGAAAAGCTCAAACAGTTAGAAACTTTATTAAATCCTAATAATATTGATTCTAATTTTAAACAAAGCAGTAATTTTGCCGAGCGGCAAGAGGAGGGTGCGGCAAAAAGTTACGAAAGTTTATTAGAATCATTAATGCAATATGAAACGAGTTTGCAATCGCTTTATCAAAAATTATTAACGCTAGACATTTCAGCTGAAACTGTAGAGTTGTTAAATAATTATATTGAATGCTTAGGTCAACATTTAGCGAGTTTTCAGCAATTATTAGATAATAAACCTTGGTTAGAACGGGCAGCGCCTACTGGCTAGTTAGGGTTGTCTAAATCTTTTTTTGAATAATCCCGTCCCGAGTTTATAATATTTTCCGTCATAGTCTTAAAAACTACGGTGAAGTTATGCAAATCGTTTTTTTATTTTACGAAGGTATGACTGCCTTGGATGCAGTTGGTCCGCATGAAATCTTATCTCGCTTACCTCAGACATCGATAAAACGGATTGCTAAATCAGCTGGAAAAATAACAACAGATTCCGGCTTAATGCTTGAAGCAGATTACGCAATAACTGATATATCAAGTGCTCATGTTTTGTTTGTACCGGGAGCAGGAAGTGCAACTACTTTGCGTGAACACCCTGAAATATTAAATTGGTTAAAGCAAATTCACGCTCAGACAATTTGGACAACTTCTGTTTGTACCGGCAGCTTAATTTTAGGTGCGGCTGGTATTTTATCCGGTGTTAAAGCTACAACACATTGGGCAGCACTTGAGCGTTTACGTCGCTGGGGAGCTGAACCTGTAGCTGAACGCATTGTAGAATCAGGAAAAATTATCACTTCAGCCGGCGTTTCAGCAGGCATTGATATGGCATTAACATTAGCCGCAAAAATTTCTGGTGAGCAGGTTGCGAAAGCATTACAGCTGGGAATTGAATATGATCCTGCGCCACCATTTGATGTAGGCTCACCCGAAAAAGCTGATCCTAAATTATTAAAAAATTTACGGGAAAGGATGGTTGCTAGATTTGAAAATAATTAAATCAATTAAATAAGTTTTAGAATATGATTTAAACACCGGCTTGTTTCTCTAACAGTTTTTGGTCACCCCTCATCCGCCCCGTTGGGGCACCTTCTCCCACAAGGGGAGAAGGACAAC
>CAYTUN010000008.1:0-12059 GCA_964441315.1 uncultured Gammaproteobacteria bacterium
CTCCCCTTGTGGGAGAAGGTGCCCGATAGGGCGGATGAGGGGTGATAAAAAAACAATCTTCAAACCTTCTTGTCATTGCGAGCGTAAGCGCGGCAATCTCCTGACCTCTAGATAATCCAATGCTAACGACAAATTAAGAGATTGCCGCGCTTACGCTCGCAATGACAAAGAAATCGCAATGACAAGGAAATTCAATCCAACTGCGCCAACTGATTTTTATAGCGCGAAATTTTTTCTGCTACTTCGGCTAATTGCAATTTTTCCTGTGCAACAATTTCCTGCGGTGCATTGCGGATGTAATCTTCGTTGTTTAATTTAATTGCCGATTTACTGCGCATTTGTTCCAGTTTTTCGATATTTCTTGTCAGACGTTTGGCTTCTTCTTGCAAATCGACTAATCCTTTTAAAGGGACAAAAATAACGCCATGCGGCACCACGGCAATGGCAGAGCCTTTGTTTTCCATTTTTTCCAGACGTTTAATTTCAGTTGCCTTGGTTAAGTTCTGAATAAAAACCTGATAGTTGTCGAATAAATTCGCCAATTGAGAATTTTCGGCAAAATACCAAATGGAAATCGTTTGTGCTGGACTGATACTCATTTCAGAGCGAATCGTTCTAATCGCTGTAATAATAGCGATCAACTGCTGAATTTTTGCCGTATTTTCCGTAAAAATATGTGCAGGATTTTCTTCCGGATAAGGAGAAAGCATAATCGTGTCAGTAGAAATTCCTAACAGAATTTTAAAGCGCTGCCAGATTTCTTCAGTAATAAATGGCATCAAAGGATGCAACAATCGCAAAACCACTTCAAAGCAATAAACCAGACAATAGCGCGTCTCCATCCGAACACTTTGATTTTCCGCCAGGAAAATACTCTTGGTTAATTCCAAATACCAGTCGCAAAATTCATACCAAACAAATTGATATAAGCAATTTGCCAATAAATCAAAGCGCAAATCTTGCAAATGCTTTTCACTTTCCACAATCACTTGCTGCAAACGCGTTAAAATAAATTGATTCACCGGATGCAAATTACGGTCATCAAATTTTTCTAAAGGTTTATTTTCCACCTGCATTAAAATAAACCGCGCCGCATTCCAGATTTTATTGCAAAAATTCCGATAACCTTCAATGCGATCCAAAGAAAATCGAATATCACGCCCATGCGTCGCCAGCGACGCATAGGCAAAACGCAATGCATCAGTACCAAAAGCAGGAATTCCATTTGGAAATTCTCTTTCCGTATCTTTTTTAATTTTCTCCGCCATTTGCGGTTGCATTAAACCAAAGGTACGTTTTTCAATCAGGCTTTTTAAATCGACACCTTGAATTAAATCAATCGGATCTAAAGTATTGCCTTTACTTTTCGACATTTTTTGGCCATTTTTATCGCGAATTAAGCCATGGACATAAACTTTTTCAAACGGTACTTTGCCGGTGAAATGAATGCCCATCATCATCATGCGCGCCACCCAGAAAAAAATAATATCGAAACCAGTAACTAAAATGCTGGTGGGATAAAAAGTTTTAAAATCTGCGGTATTTTCTGGCCAACCGAGCGTGGCAAATGGCCAAAGTGCTGCTGAAAACCAGGTGTCTAAAACATCATCGTCTTGTTTTAAAATTACATTTGCATCTAATTGATACGCTTTACGCACATCATTTTCATCATAACCGACATAGACTTTGCCAGTTTCATCATACCAAGCCGGAATGCGATGGCCCCACCATAATTGACGACTGATGCACCAATCTTCGATATTTTCCAACCATTGAAAATAAGTTTTTTCCCAATTTTCCGGCACAAATTGCGTTTCACTATTTTTAACAGCGGCAATCGCTTTTTCTGCCAGCGGTTTTGCTTGGATATACCACTGCGGCGTTAAATAAGGTTCAACCACGCTATTAGTGCGATCACCGCGTGGCACAGTTAATTTATGCGGTGTAATTTTTTCAATTAAATCCGCTTGTTTTAAAGCTTGAATAATTTGCTTGCGCGCTACAAAGCGGTCTAAACCACGAAATTTTTCCGGCGCTTCATCATTTAATGTCGCATCCGGATTAAAAATATTAATTAATTCTAATTGATGACGTTGACCAATTTTATAATCGTTAAAATCATGCGCCGGTGTAATTTTGACAGCACCGGTACCAAATTCGCTATCGACATAGTCATCGGCAATAATCGGAATTTCACGTTCGGTTAAGGGCAATTTTAGTTTTTTGCCGATTAATTTTTGATAACGCTCATCATTTGGATTAACGGCAACGGCAACGTCACCCAACATTGTTTCCGGCCGTGTGGTTGCCACGACAATATATTCATTTTCATTCACGCCGCTAATCGGATAACGCAAATAAAATAATTCACCTTGCGTTTCTTCATTAATTATTTCCAAATCGGAAATCGCCGTTTGCAATTGCGGGTCCCAATTTACTAAACGCAAACCGCGATAAATAATGCCTTCACGATAAAGCTTCACAAAAACTTCCAACACTGCTTTGGAAATCTGTTCATCCAAACTAAAACGTTCGCGCGTCCAGTCCACCGAAGCGCCCATTTGACGCAGTTGTTTTTTAATCGTGCCATCGGATTGACCCTGCCAGCGCCAGACTTCTTCCAGAAATTTTTCACGGCCTAATTCCGTGCGTTTGATATTTTTTTTTGCCAACTCGCGCTCCACCACCATTTGCGTCGCGATACCGGCATGATCAGTGCCCACTTGCCATAAAACGCGATCGCCTTTCATGCGATGATAACGAATCAAAATATCCATCAAGGTCACTTGAAAACCATGCCCCATATGCAATGTGCCAGTCACATTGGGTGGCGGCAGCATGATGCAGTAGGGCAATCCACTTTCAGCCTGCGGCTGAAAGCAGCCGGAACGCTCCCAGTTTTGGTAGATGGTTGACTCAATCGCTTGTGGTTCAAATTTCGTTTGCATGAGTTGGCCTGTGATAAGAAAGATTGCATAGTAGAATAAAATTTGATTGATATATCAAGCTTACATTCAGCAATTTTCGTTGCTGATAGTGTTTTCATTTTCAATGGCATTTTATTTAGGGTCTGTTTACAATTGCCTTTTCGTCACGATAAGGCAATTGTAAACAGACACTGTTATGCCCCCTTCAATATTTCATCCATCTACTCATGAATAATTCAAACAAAAATATTTTTTCATTAAAAAACACTTTATTTTTTTTCCTGGTTTCAGCCGCATTTTTTTATGAAGCACTATTACGTTCATGTACTAATGCCATTTATCATTTATTGGAGGCAGCGCCTTATTATTTGACACCGATTCAAATTGGGTCTTTTGCTTCAAATTTTTTTTTCAGCTATGCGATTAGCCAATTATTTGTCGGCTATTTACTTGATCGGCTGGGCCCACGCCGAGTTTTATTAGCTGGATTAAGCATATTAGTATTTGCCTGCTTAATGATGCTGACGCACTCGTATCCTTGGTTGTTGGCAGCTCGCGCTTTAATGGGCTTGGCTGCTGCTGGTTTATTTCTTTCCGGCGCTTACTTTATTCAAACCTATTTTGATAGTCGCCATGCAGGCTTGCTGCTTGGAATTTATATAGGAATCGGGTTTTTCGGCGGTTTTGCTGCTAATTATCCGTTTTTATTATTGGTACAAACTTTACAACTCAAAGGCGCCTGGATATTGATGGCACTTTTGGGAGTGCTGCTGGCGATTGGCGTTTATTTTAACGGCAAAATATTGCCGCTTTCCCAAGCTCATATGACAGCCTCCTCAAAAGAAAAAATGGCATTTTCATCAAGAAAAATTATCTTTATTGTGGCTTTGATGGGGGTGGCAGCAGGTTTGGTTGATATTAGCACTGGCGTTTTCGGCAGCCTCTGGGGCACTAAATTTTTACACGCTACCCAGCATTTAACGCTTGCAAATGCTTCATGGATTTCATCATTAGTGTTTATTGGTTATATGTGTGGTTGCCCTTGCTTTGGATGGTATTTTTCGCGAGGAAACCGCTTGTTTTATCGTTTCAGCGTTGCGGCTTTATTGATGGCGGCCTTATTTATAGGCTTAACTTATTTTATCTGGTCGGCATTTTTACTAGCGTCTGGAATATTTGCGCTCGGTTTTTTGGCTAGTAGTAATATTTTTGCGTTTCGACTGCCTTATATTTATTGGCCAGCGAATGGAGGCATGTTACTAGCATGGGCAAATTTTATTGTTATGTCGATCAACAGTCTGTTTCAACTCTTTGTGCCTGCAGTTTATCAATATACTCAGTCAGCTCACACTGCTAATAGTATTTTTATTTTTGCCAGCATATCAGCTTTCCTCTTAGCTATTTACTTACAATTTATGACAAAAACAGCTAATTTACATGAGTTGTCCCCAAAGAATTAAACAGGCCCTGGCTTTTTCCATTAACACGATTGCAAATTACCATCAAATCGCCAAAAATAATCTCCTTTCAAAAATGAGTCACATTATGCAACCTGAAATCAGCATTGTCGTGCCAGTTTATAATGAAGCCGATAATTTAGCGTCTTTATTTCAACGGTTGACAGCCGCAATGGATCGCTATGGCAAAGCTTATGAAATTATTTTAGTCAATGATGGTAGTCGTGATAATTCGGCAGGAATTTTAAATGAATTACAAAAACGCCGTCCTGATGTGATTCGCGTGATTCATTTTAATGGCAATTTTGGCCAGCATATGGCAATCATGGCGGGTTTTGAAAACATTCGTGGGGAAATTGCGGTAACAATTGATGCCGATTTGCAAAATCCGCCGGAAGAAATTCCGAAATTAATTAAAGCGATTGAAGCAGGGCATGATTATGTTGGCAGTATTCGCTTGAATCGCCAAGATTCCTGGTTTCGCCGCCACGCTTCACGTTTAAATAATTGGATCCGCGAACGCATTACCGGCATTAAAATGACTGACCAAGGCTGCATGTTGCGCGCTTATAAAAAAAATGTCGTCGAATTAATGGTAATCAGCAAAGAAGCGTCTTCATTTATTCCCGCTTTAGCGTATCGTTTTTCGAGTCATCCGACAGAAATTGAAGTCGAACATAGCGCGCGCGCTGCCGGTGAATCGAAATATAGTTTTTATAAATTATTGCGATTGAATTTTGATTTAATGACCGGATTTTCTTTGGTGCCGCTGCAATTGTTTACTTTATTTGGCATGGCGGTATCGGTGATGAGCACGTTATTTGTAATTTATATGTTTATTCGGCGTTTAATAATTGGGCCGGAAGCGGAAGGTTTGTTTACTTTATTTGCGATTTTATTTTTTTTAGTGGGTGTTTTATTGATGGGTTTGGGCATTGTTGGCGAATATATTGGCCGGATTTATCAGGAAGTGCGCCGTCGGCCGCGGTTTGTGATACGGGAAATTGTGCAGGCTGAAGAAAAATAAATAAAAAAATACAATGAAAATGTAGGGGGGATTAGCGAAGCGTAATCCACCGGTTTTAAAATGTACCGTATTTTACAAACTCTGAAAAAAACGGTGGATTACGCTTCGCTAATCCCCCCTACGAAAAGATAAAACGAAAAGATAAAGATTCAAATTATGCAACTTGCCATCAAAATTGACGTTGACACCGAACGCGGTACAAGAATCGGCATACCGAATTTATTAAAATTATTTGATGAATTAAAAATTCCCGCCACTTTCTTATTTTCCTTAGGCCCGGATAACACCGGCCGCGCCATCAAACGCATTTTCCGCCCAGGATTTTTAAAAAAAGTCGGCCGCACCAGCGTCGTCAGCACTTATGGCTGGCGCACTTTATTAAATGGCGTTTTATTACCAGGCCCGCACATCGGCAAAAAACACGCCGCATTAATGCGCTCAGTAAAATCCGCCGGACACGAAGTTGGCATCCATTGCTATGATCACATTCGCTGGCAAGACGGCCTGCATAAAATGTCGCAAGCTGAAGTTTTCGCCGAATTCGATAAAGCACGCAATGAATTTCAACGCATTTTCAATTGCGCTACCCAAACAGCCGGCAGTGCCGGCTGGCAAGCGAACGCTTTTAGTTTAGCAGCCTATGATGCCGCAAATTTACTCTATGCCAGTGACGCCCGCGGTTTTTACCCATTTTTTCCACGCGTCGGCAATACCATTTATAAAACTTTACAAATCCCCAGCACCTTGCCCACATTAGATGAATTATTAGGCCGCCCTGAATATCCATTTGCTGAATTGCAAACATTTTATTTAAAGCAATTAAAATCCAATCAACTAAATGTATTGACGATACATGCCGAATTGGAGGGTATGAAATATTTGGATTGGTTTAAAGCATTATTGCTGCTGGCGCAGCAATCTGGGCTCGAGTTTGTCAAATTAGAAAAGGTTGCTCATGCGGTTTTGGCGCAGTCTGAAAAAATTCCAGTTTGTGATTTAATTCAAGGTGAGGTGGATGGGCGGAGTGGGACGTTGGCGGTGCAGGCTGAAGCGACATAAGCTTGGCGGTTTCACAAAGTTTATATACTATAATTACTTACGTAGCTCTTAATTTTTTTTATCAACGCAATAGGCCTTATTTATGCATTTCAGCACAATTCTTAAAAAAACATTGCTATTAACAACTGCTATTATTGTTTTACTTTTTGGCAGTGTTACCACTCGTGCGGCAGAAACTTATAATTTAATTATTAAAGTATCACATGTGCCAAGTTACGTTAACTTTGCGAAAAGTTGGTCATTGCTAATTACGCCAGCTTGTGATCGCTGTGTGCCATATAGGTTATCGGACAGTGGTTATACAAATATAGTTGATTCCGGAGGAAACTTGACTTTCAACTTAGGCAACATTGAAGACAGCCAAATAAAAAGATTCGATTTTCTTATCATATACACAAAAAAAAATGAAACCCAGTCTAATGAATATCCCTGGGATTATGTATTAAACAATTCGCCAAAGTTTTCCAAAAAAGATGGTAATTTATACTTTGTTATCAATTGGAACGATGGTAATTAAACTCAGATAGCCGCTATTACAATCTTTTACATTTTTGAAAAATCACAGGCCACAAACCCATGAAAATTTTTTTATTTCTCGGCTCCCGCCGTGGTTATGCCGTACTAAAAAAACTATTAGAAGTTAAAGCCGAAATCGCCGGTATTTTGTGTTTAATCGAAGACCCGCATGAAGAGCAATATCATTTAAAAATCAGTGCCTTGGCGACGCAACATCAAATCCCCATTTTTTATAGTAATCAGATCAAACCTTCAGCTTATAAAGAAGTCCTGGAAAAAATAAAACCCGATATCGCTTTCGCCATCGGCTGGCGTTATTTAATTAAAAAAGATGCTTACACGCTGCCACCCAAAGGCACTTTAATCATTCATGATTCTTTATTACCGAAATACCGCGGCTTTGCGCCAATGAATTGGGCCATCATCAATGGTGAAACCGAAACCGGCGTCACTTTATTTTATATCGACGATGGCACCGACTCCGGCCCGATCGTAGACCAAATGGCAACGGAAATTAAATTTACCGATACCGCTAAAACGTTGGATGAAAAAATTATTCAGCTTTATGAAGAAATTATTATCCGAAATTTACCGGCGTTAGCAGCGGGTACGGCAAAAGCGGTTCCACAAAATGAGAGGGATGCGACTTATACCTGTAAGCGCACGCCGGAAGATGGCTTGATTAATTGGCAGTGTTCTGCGGTGGAAATTTACAATTTAATCCGTGCGTTGACGCATCCGTTTCCGGGGGCGTTTACGTTTTTGGAAGGAAAGAAGATATTTGTTTGGGAAGCTAGGCTATCAAAAATCCAAAAGAAATATGTGGGTAGTATACCTGGCCGTGTTGTTGCTAAAGATAAAAAATCCATTAGTGTGCTTACTGGTAATGAAGTTATAGAATTATTGGAAATTGGCGAAGAAAGCAGAGGGTTGGTTTTGGAAGAAACACATATCGGGGTTAAGAACACATTTGTCTGAAGGCGCTGAGCGAAAATGTTAGCTGGAATTCAGCTAAATAAATAAAAAAATAATTGCTAGGAAGGATTGAATTTAAACAAACCTCTAAAAGACATAATTATAAAAATAATCCTAATTAAAACAAAATACCATAAGCCTATAAAATTTTACTGGAAATTTTGATTTTAAAATAATAAAATTAAAAAATTAGTAAATTTAATTAGAAGAACAAAAAGGAATAAAAAATGAATGAAAAAAATATAGAAATTATTTCCAATCTCCTCGCAGGACAACCCGTAACAGAAGCTGAATTAGAGACATATTTTAAATTAAAAACGAGCGAAATTGACTCCATATATGAAAGAAATAAAACCAAACTTCCTGAGCTCGTATCTTCAAATCCATCTGCGGCTGACAATATTAAGCACAGCATTCGAGCGACACCTGAAACGCTAGTAATTTATATCAAATTAAGAAGAAAACAGCCATCTTTGTTTCCTGCAGATCCCTTTATCCGTTATACCCAATTGGAAATGAAAAAAACCGAGCTAACTTCAACCAAAAGTGCAATTTTTGTTCAGCCAAATAGAATTGAAGTTTTGCCTAAAAAATTAGATAAAAATAAATTCCCACAAATTAAATTAGATACTAAAGATCCGCTTGATTTAGCTTTTTATGAATCCATGGCAGTCAATAACGCTGATTTATCAGCATGGGTAGCTTTTTTAATTCGTCGAGATATAAATAGTATTATTTCTTCAAACAAGGATTTGCTTCTGTTAAAAATGGGTAACCGTGCAAAATTAGAAGGTAGTATAAAAAGTGCATATCAAAACTTGTCATCAGATACAGTCTCAGCAGATCAAGTGACTAGGCAGCTTGATAATCTAGCTTCAAATATTGTTTACAATAACACTCTTCTTCATTTTTTACTTGCAAATACATGCGCTAATGAGGATTTGGACAAAATTATACCACAGCTCGACTCTAGTGAGGCGCCACATCTTAAAGCAAACCTTAATGCGCTTAATCAAATTGTTCAATGTATGGAAGATAACCCAGGATTTGCTCAGAAAATGGTAAAAACAGAAGATTATTACGGAAAAACACCAATTTTATTGGCTTGTATGACAGGCAATGAAGAAATCGCAAAGAAGCTGATTGAATTAGATAAAAGTAATGAAGCAATAAATAAAGTTGATTCACAAACCGGTTATAGCCCGTTACATGTTGCCTGCATTCTAGGTTTGCAAGATGTAATCATCAGTTTGCGCAATAAAGGGGCTGATAATACATTGCTTGATAAAGATTTTAATAAAGCAGAATTTTATTTGAAAATTGATGATGCAGAAAAATCTAAAGAATGTATTTTAAAAGTATTAAACCAGGTAAAATTTTTTTATGGGCATCAATTTTCCAACAAAGACCAAGAAAAGGTAGTAGATTTCTTTTGGGAAAAGAAAGCCGAGTTGTTAAAGCAGCTTGAATTAAATAAGGAATTGCTTAACTATCCTGATGGTAGCCGGCAGTGTGTCATTTCATAACCATTTGTTTTAGCTAAATAGATTACTTTATCAATTAGGAATTAAAAATGTTAGAAAAGCTCATGCTGTATTAAAAGATATGACTGGCATTTCAGCCCAACTAATACATGTAGATCAAGAAAATAGTAAATTGAGTATTCAGATATTAGAAGAAGGGTTTGAAGGTTTAACAATAAATTTAAACATTAGTTCCCACTTTAATAGAAAAAATCTTCATGAAGGTAAAAACGTTGAATATGAACGTCGTTCCTCAGTAGTCGAGTTCATGATTACAAAGTTAAGTCTAAATGAAAGTCTTATGCTGGATTCTGAAGCTAAAAAGTTGATGCTTGAGATAAAAAAAAATGATCAAACAATATCCAAGGTGTTTGTTGGATTAATTCCGGACAAATCTGGAGAGGGTTTTCACCTCGCACATGAGCATCTTTATAATAATGGTAAACCAATTGATCCTAGTAAAAAACTGCATTATAGAAAAGATGATAAAACTTCTTCTATCAAAAGAATGCTTGAAATACTACCGAAAAAATTAAGCAGTCTTTTGAATAGTATAATTAATTTTTTTGAAGCCCAAGAAAAAGCAAGGATAAATATAATTGAGGCTCAAATGGTGATGCAATATGGTATAAAGATACCAGAAGATATTAGAAGTAAGCATTCCTTAGAAAGTTTCATGGTTGATACAAAATATTATAAGGTCTTGTCTAAAACGATGTATGACGAGGATCATAACCCTCGTGGGCATCAAGTAAGCATATCAATCAGACATTTCAATGTTTTTTTAGGCCAAGAGAAATTTACAGGGAGAATTACTCAATATGTTCGAGGATTTGCATTTTTTACCCATGGGCTAGATTATTCAAATTTAATTGAAGTTAAAAAGAAGCGTGACAAAAAAGAAGAATTTTCTTTAGAAGATTTGACAATTGCTGAAGAAATAGAGCTTTTGGAGGTTCAAGAAATATATAAAAAATTTGAAGACGGTAGAAAATTAGATTTAGAGAAGAAACTATTTGATGATGAGTATCAAGAATTACCCGAAGGCTTGCAAATTGCTATTGATGCACAATTGAAATATGCCCAGAGCGTATTTTCAATCTATAGTCTCAAATCAGTGATACCATTGGCAGCAGATATTAGCTTGCTTGAGCTTGATGATTTTACAGATGAGTCAGGATTGGTGTTACCTTCACCTCATTATGCTTAAGTAAAAATGCCAGGGGTATAGTCTTGAAGTAATGGTATTTTTTAAATTTTATATTGTCATTGCGAGGGAGCGATTAGCGACTGCGGCAATCTCTTAATCCGATATTAGCTATCTTTGTGATTTATCTCACTAGAGTTTTTTATATCAAAAAAGCTAATTTGTTCAACAGATGACAAAGTAAGTTAGAATCAATAACAGTTAAGCTATTACTAGTATTTCTTAGTTTTCGCTTGCATACTGCTGATTCTAAAATATCTGCTAAAGTCGCTTCTTGAGACACCCCATGATCATCTGGCGCTACCTAACCAAAGAAGTCTACGGCACCCTGTTGGCCACGACTGCTATCGTCCTGATTATTTTAATCAGCAATCAGTTTATTCATTATTTAGACCAAGCTGCTGCGGGCAATTTGCCTTTGAAAACGGTGATGCAGGTGATGTCATTGCAAGTGCCGTTGTTGCTGGGAATTTTACTGCCGCTGGGATTGTTTTTAGGCATTTTGCTGGCTTATGGCCGGCTGTATGCGGATAGTGAAATGCTCGTCATGTTTGCCTGTGGTATGAGCAAGAAGCAGTTGCTAACCGTGACTTTAATTATTTCCACGTTGATCAGCTTAGTAGTGGCATTTTTGATGATGTGGTTGGAGCCTAAAATGGTCGGGATCAAGCGGCATGTGTTGCAGCAGGCGGCGAGTAGTTCGCCGTTGGAGCGGATTTATCCGGACCAGTTTATGTCGTTGAAAAATGGCGAGATTATTGTTTATGTCAAAGAAATCGGCGATACGCGGCAGTCGGTAGGCAATGTGTTTATTGCCGAGCATGATCAAAGTAATAACTGGAACGTGATCATGGCGAATGCAGCGGAACAACGCGATAACGCCGATGGGCGTTATATTGTTTTTAAAGATGGCAAACGTTATACCGGCACCCCGGGGAAACTGGATTATCAGGTGACGGATTTTAATGAGTATGGTGTGCGGCTGGATGCGCCAGTACTAACGCCGCCAGCCAGAGCAGATTCGATGTCGATGGCGGAATTATGGCGCCTGCGTGATCAAAATTTGGACTATGCGGCGGAATTGCAGTGGCGGATTTCTTTGCCGTTGTCAGTTTTAATTTTAAGTTTAATTGCTTTGCCTTTAAGCCAGGTAAAGCCACGTCATGGCCGTTATGCTCAGTTAATTCCGGCGATTATTATTTATATTATTTACGCTGATTTATTATTTTTAAGCCAGGCCTGGATAAAAAAAGGAGCGATCGGTATTTTTCCCGGTATGTGGTGGGTCCACGCAATCATGTTGCTATTAGCCACATTTTTATTAACGCGCTTTTTTGAACGGCGATTTTGGGAGCGCAGAGCATGAAA
>CAYTUN010000008.1:12069-39942 GCA_964441315.1 uncultured Gammaproteobacteria bacterium
TATTGCGCGTGAAATATTAAAATCGATTGGCGTTATTTTTTTAATTTTGCTTGGTATTGAAACGTTTATCGAATTAATTGGCGAATTGCAGGACATTGGCACCGGAAAATATGGCGCATTGCAGGCATTAATTTATGTCCCATTGCAATTGCCGCAGGATTTATACCAATTATTTCCAACAGCGGCGTTAATTGGCGCATTAGTTGGTTTAGGCAGATTAGCGCGTGATAGCGAATTAGCGGTGATGCGCGCCTCTGGATTTTCCACTTTGCAAATTATTTGGTCTGTGATACGGGTTGCGCTTTTATTATTAATTGTTGTGACATTATTAGGCGAATGGTTGGCGCCATTAGCACAGCGTTTTGCAGATCAATATAAAAATTTTAAAGAAACCGGCTCCTATGTCAGCAAAATTTTGCCCGGTGTTTGGCTGCACCAAGGCAATGAATATGTGCATATGGCGCAAGTGGTTTCTTCGGCAGCGGCAAAAGATATTACGATTTATCGATTTAATGGCCAGTCATTAACTGAATTAATCAAGGCAGAAAGCGCCAATAAATTGGCGGAAAAAAACTGGCAATTAAATAATGTTTCAATAACACAATTTTCACCGGAAAAAGTGCAATTAAATTCAGCGCCTACTTTAGCCTGGTCATTGCAAGTCAATCCAATGTTAATTGCACTCGAGCAAGAAGATGTCAGCAAAATGAATGCCTACACGTTATTTCGCGCCAGTTCCGCATTAAAACATGCGGGCCTGCAAGCTAATCAAATGGAATTTAATTTTTGGAAACGCTTGCTGCAGCCGTTGGCGACTTTGATTATGATGATTTTAGCGATTCCGGTAATTCTAGGTCCCTTGCGTGAAACAACCATGGCAGCGCGTTTATTAATTGGTATTGTGATTGGATTTTTGTTTTATACGCTGAATCAATTTTTTGGTCCTTTCAGCATGGTTTACCAATTCCCGCCACTCTGGGCAGCTTCGGTGCCGGTATTATTTTTTGCGGTGATTTGTGTGGGGTTGCTGTTTAAGGTGCGTTGAGTCATTCGAATTTGAAAATGCGTTTGTAAAAAATTTAATCTCTTAGGGTAAATTCCCCGCAGCTTGCTGCGTTAGAAATAATTTTTCTATTAATACCCCGCTGCTTGCGGCGGGATTGTTTATTTTAATTTTTTTTAATTTGAATTGATTGAGAGAATGAAGTTTTTCGATAGATAAATAGATCACCCCTCATCCGCCCCGTTGGGGCACCTTCTCCCGCAAGGGGAGAAGGATCTCTTCATGGTTCAATAGTTGCTGACAACACTTTTATTTCACCACGAAAATTTTTTTTCAGAATTAGGGCCTGTTTACAATTGCTGTTTCGTTACGAAAAAAGCAAGGGTTGAGTCAAAATCGTATCAAATTTGAGGCGGCATAGTTATTCTATGCAACGAAAATTTGATACGATTTTGGCCAAACCTTGCTTATTGCAGTAGAAAGAGCAATTGTAAACAGGCCCTAATATATACTCAAAACGGATAGGTTTTAGGCGTTCTTGCATCCGATTGACGCGCGATCTTGCCACGTTTTTCAATCGCAAAAGCTCGAAATAGAATAACTATTCCTGCACTTTTGCTCAATCAAAACGTGGCAATCTCACGCATCACTCGGCGCAATAACACCTAAAACCTATCCGTTTTGGGTATAGCTTTTCATTTTCAGAGTTAAATCGCTTTTCATGGCAAGGTTTATTTCATAACAGGGTTTATTTCATAGCAAAGAAGTCTATTTTATTGGCAGCTGTCACCAAAGTTGGCCTTCTCCCCTTGTGGGAGAAGGTGCCCCAACGGGGCGGATGAGGGGAAATAATAATTCAAAATCTCAACTTGTAAGTTCCCATAGAAAAGAAGTATAAATGCAGATAAATATTTAATCGCATATTTAATGCGACGTTTATTTAAAAACAACAGCTTTAAAAATTTTTAAGAGAAGAATGCGGATGATAAAAAATTTACCGAAATTTTTTTGGTTTTTTATATTTTTTACTGCCATTGCTCAAGCGAAATTGCCTGATTTTTTTCAATCTAACCCGATTGTAATTGAGGCAGGCGCGGGGTTGAGTCATACCAGTCATGCAACTGATGGCGCGAGCGTCGTGGTGAGTGATATACAAACTGATAATTTAAAAGAACAATCCCAAGGAAATATTGGCACTTATTATTTTAGCATTCATCAAGCTTTTTCATTGAAAAAGCCAAAATTTATTCGTTTGATTAGCGTCGGCCCCAGTTTTTATTACCAACAGCCGGAATATAATGGTGTGGTATATGGGTTTGGTTTGCCTAACATTAATGATTATGTTTATACCTTAAAAAATCGCAACATTGACGCATTATTGGAATCGAAGATTTATTTTCCTGCGTTTAATGGTGGCGATGCTTATGCGCCTTATATTTTATTAGGCGCTGGATTTAATTTTGCTCGCGTCAATTACCAGGAAGCGGTGCAGCAAGGTCAAGAATCTTTCGTTGATCCCAGTAGCAATGATTATAATTTACCTACGCATTATTTAACCAAATTTGCTTATGATTTAGGCGCTGGTGTGCGTTTCCATTTAAGTCAGCATTGGGGGCTGGCTTTAAGTTATGTTTATTTGCATAACGGTAATTTAACAACAGCTATTTCTACTGATTCGACAGCAGTCAATCCTTTGGTGAGTCCTATCGTGTTTACTGCGAATAGCCATAATTTACTTATGACTTTTTCTTACCGCATATTTTAAAGCAGAAATCATTTGTTAGGATTAATCAATAAATTATCGCAGGTTTTTTTATGACAAAGCTAATCAATAAACCCACTACTCAATTTTTATATGCGGTCATCAGTCTTTCTTTTTTGCTATTTGGCAATCTGGCTTATGCTACTCAGCCGCTGGTTTTTTCTTCCAAACCGCAATATCCCCAAACGGTAGTTGCCGGTACGACCAGTACGTTTTTATATAAGATCCAAAACAATACGCCACAAAATATCCCGATTACGATTGATTTACAGCCATCTTCGCTAACTGTGGCAACCGTTGGCAATACTTGTGGTAATGGCAATTCCGGCACTGTTCCGGCTCGAAATACATGCACTTTGCCTATTATTTTTCAAGCGCCATCTGCTGCCTCTTCGGTAAAAAATAAAGCGCGTGCATCCATTAATTCAGCTTCAGAAGTGACAGGTAGTTTGACCATTAGCGCCCCGATTCGTCCGCCGCAACTCAGAGACGCTGACATTCGCTTTGAAGTAGTCGCCAGTGGAAGTTTGACCGCTAATTCATTAGTGTTTACACAACCCGGAAATAGCACATTAACGTTGACAAATAATGGAAATGCTAACGTTTCCATCAATGGGTTTAACCTGGTAGGAAATTTATTCGGTGTGAGTTTGCCCAGCTCAGTACCTCCAGCCTGTCAATCGCTAGCGCCACAGGCAAGTTGCAATATTATCGCTACTGCCGCCAATAATGCCTATGGCAATGGAGCAATTAACATCAATTATAGTATTGGCAGTAGCACCGCGACTTTGCTAGCACCAGCGCTGGTTAGTAACACGGTACTGACAATAAATAATGGACAGCAAATATTACTTGAGCCTAACCAGTCTAACCAAACGATTGCGATAAGAAATTCAGGTAATTTTGACCTAGACCAGGCAGCTTTTTCTTTAAACCCCAGTTTGGCGCCTCAGGTGACTTTATCAGCTGATCCGACTTGCGCTAGTTTGCCAGCAGGATCAACTTGCAATCTTAACTTCACCACTAGCAATGCCAGCCCAGGTAGCAGCAGTACACTCAACGCCAATGCCAATAATCTTTCACAAACACAAGCAAACGTGATCGTCAATGGCGGCGTTACCGTGTCAGTTGCTACTGATGCCAACCTCCAGCATTTGCAATATAAGGCGTTGAAAATCACTAATACCAGTACCCAAAACGCCACACTAAACTCTGTTCAGATTTCATCAGCTATCAATGATGAAATACAAGCTTGTTTTGCAGGCAACACCAGTTGTGAATACATTTCAACTTGTTCCATTGGTGCCACGATTGCGCCGCAAACAGAATGCCTTGTTTGGTTAAAAGCCAATGAACAAATTAATGGTCAAGATATACCCATAGGCAAAAAACAAGGTGTTATTCAGATAAACGCAGGAATTTCTGGCACGGATGGCACGAATACAGTTGTTATTAGTGACTATGCTATGTCGCTATATGCGGGCGGCAGCTTCAATCGTTCAAGCTTGATTGTTAACCAGGTTGCTCAATGGGATGGCAGCAGCTGGATGCCTCTAGAACCCACTTCAACTCAGCTTACGGGGCCTGTTATAGGAAGTTTTGCTAGCTATCAAGGTGATTTGTATGTCGGAGGCTTTTTTAACAATATTGGCAGTCTTAGCACCAGAGGCATAGCGCGATGGGATGGTGTTGCATGGAATTCAGTGGGAGAAGGCCTGACCGACCCTACTGATAGTGTTAGAGCCATGCAAGTTTTTGAAGGTAAGCTATACGCGGGTGGAAGTTTCAGTCAAATCGGCAATGTGCCAGCTCAAAATATAGCTGTTTGGGATGGCAATAGCTGGTCTCCATTGGCTCAAGGAACTAATGAAGAAGTGTTTAACTTGGGAATTTATCAAAATAAACTTTATGTGGTGGGTATTTTTACCACTGCCGGTGGCGTAACCGCAAACGCTATCGCAGCTTGGGATGGTAGCAATTGGAGTGCTTTAGGGGCAGGGCTGACTAATATTATTGCAGCCGGCTCTTTAACCAATTATCAAAATCAGCTCATTGCCGGAGGTACTTTCACTCTTGCTGGAGGTGTTTCTGCTAATAGAATTGCCGCTTGGAATGGTAATATTTGGACCACATTAGGCCTGGGTATCGATGGTACCCCTATCCCTCCGCCTACGCTTTTTAGTTTGGCGTTTTCTACACCTACTCAACTCTATGTTGCTGGTAGGTTCACTACAGCAGGTGGCAATGCTGCTAATAATATCGCTAGCTGGAATGGCTCTACTTGGAGCCCATTAATATCAGGTGGCGTTAATGGCGTTGACGATCTTGTATACAGCTTATTAGCTCATCAAGGCATAGTCTACGCAGGTGGAAATTTCACTAACGCAGGCGACACAAATGCGGTCAATCGCATAGCAAGCTGGGATGGTAATAGTTGGTCCAGGCTGGGAGAGGGTTTTAACAATAGCGTTTTTGCATTATTTGCTATGCCATCTCTGACGCTAACAGTAGCCGCTACTAAGTAAACGTTGCTAAACCCTATTTTTTCCGAGAGAATAGCGTTTTTTAAAAACGCCCCTAATTTCACGAGGAAACCATGTCCAATCCGATTTCTGCCATTCTTGATTTGATCTCAAAAGAAAGCATCAGTTTTATTGATCTGCGTTTTACTGATACGCGTGGTAAAGAGCAACACGTCACCGTGCCAGCGCGTTCGGCTGATGAAGATTTCTTTCGTGATGGCAAAATGTTTGATGGTTCCTCGATTGCCGGTTGGAAAAATATCTCGGCTTCCGACATGATTTTGATGCCGGATTTAAACCATTACTTTATTGATCCGTTTTTTGAAGAGCCGACTTTGGTGTTGCGTTGCGATATCGTTGAGCCAGCAACGATGATGGCTTATGAGCGCGATCCGCGTGCCGTGGCGAAGCGGGCAGAAGCTTATCTGCGCGCTAGTGGTATTGCCGATGCTTGCTATTTTGGCCCTGAACCAGAATTTTTTATTTTTGATAATGTGCGCTGGGATGTCGGCATGCGTAGCAATTTTTACGAAATCGATTCGGAAGAAGCGGCCTGGAATTCAGGGGCGGAATATGATCATGGTAATCATGGCTATCGCCCGCGTGTTAAAGGTGGCTATTTTCCAGTTCCTCCTGTCGATTCCAGTCAAGATATCCGTTCGGCTATTTGCCTGATTTTGGAAGAATTGGGAATGGACGTTGAAACACATCACCATGAAGTCGCTACTGCCAACCAATGCGAAATCAATACTAAATTTAGGGGTTTATTGGAAAAAGCCGATGAAATGCAAGTGTTTAAATATGTAGTGACGAATACAGCGCATATCCATGGCAAAACCGTGACTTTTATGCCGAAGCCTTTAGTCGGTGATAATGGTAGCGGTATGCATGTGCATCAATCGCTGGCAAAAGCTGGCAAGAATTTATTTTCGGGTGATAAGTACGCCGGACTTTCGGATACCGCACTTTATTATATCGGCGGCATTATCAAACACGGCCCTGCATTAAATGCATTTACCAATGGCACTACCAATAGCTACAAACGCCTGGTGCCAGGCTATGAGGCGCCAGTGATTTTGGCTTATTCCTCACGTAACCGTTCCGCTTCCATCCGTGTGCCTTATGTCACCAATCCCAAAGGCCGCCGCATCGAAGTGCGTTTCCCCGATGCGCTCTGCAATCCTTATCTAGCTTTTTCCGCGATGATGATGGCTGGCCTCGATGGCATCCGCAATAAAATCCATCCAGGTGAGGCGATGGATAAAGATTTATATGACCTGCCACCAGAAGAACTCCGCGGCTTGCCGACTGTTGCCGGTTCTTTATCCGAAGCTTTAGATGCGCTCGACAAAGATCGTGGATTTTTATTGGAAGGCGAAGTTTTTACCAATGATTTAATTGATGCTTATATTAAATTGAAACGCGAAGAAGATGATCGTGTGCGTACGACGACGCATCCGGTGGAGTTTGATTTGTATTATTCGGCGTAAAGTTTTAATAGCCGTTTAAAAAGATCCCAACTGATTGCCTTGGCCGCTGGCAAAGCTTTTTGTAATCGTAGAGATGAGCTGCAGCGCATTTCGTATAATTTAAAAAATACTAATCCCATGCTTTTGATCTCGCCGCGTCGCTACGGTAAAACCAGTATTGCTTTACAAGCTTTCAATCAAATAAATTGGCCTTATGCGCATATTGTTGCAGAAGGTAAATACCGTATTCTTGATCCCTTAATTAAAAGCGTTTTACAGTACGCATAAGCAGTATTTAAAATTACTGGTTAATCTCACCGCCATTTAATATTACATCCGATACTCGGCTTTTGATGAGGATCTACTGTTTTACCTGCTAAAATATTTTCCAATGCTGCGCGTATACTATCGCCTGTCACTGGAACGGTATTACCCGGACGCGAATCATCAAATTGCCCGCGATAAACGCATTTCAAATCGCGATCAAAAATATAAAAATCTGGCGTGCAGGCGGCATCATAAGCTTTAGCGACTGCCTGCGTTTCATCAAATAAATAAGGAAAAGTAAAATTTAATTTTTTAGCAAGTTCGCGCATTTTATCCGGCGCATCTTCTGGGTAAGCCGTAATATCATTGGAATTAATCGCAATAAAACTAATATCTTTTGCTTGAAATTTTTTCGCGAATTCTGCTAAACCCGTTTGAATATGTTTGACAAAAGGGCAGTGATTGCAAATAAACATAATGACAGTGGCAATTGGCGATTTTAATTCTTCAAGCGACATTTTTTCGCCAGTAATCGTATCAATTAATTCAAATGCTGGCGCTTTCGTGCCGAGCGGTAACATTCGGGAAGGGGTAAGTGCCATAATGCTATCCAATAGTTTGTTGATTATTAAATTGTATAATGAAAAGATTACCATTTAAATGATAAACAGCCGAAATCAACCATCAAAATATTTTATGCCAAAAAAATTGATTTACGTTTTCTTCGCTTTATTTTTTTATCAATTCAGTTTCGCTACTACTTCGTCACCGGTTGCGGCGATAGGGGCCATGGTAGTCTCATCTTCGCCGCTTGCGAGCGAAGTAGGCTTGCAAGTTTTAAAACAAGGCGGCAATGCGATTGATGCCGCCACAGCAATCGGTTATGCATTGGCAGTGGTTGATCCCTGTTGCGGTAATATCGGTGGCGGCGGTTTTATGCTGATCCATTTCAAAAATGGCAAAAATACTTTTATCAATTTTCGTGAACGTGCGCCGCTAGCAATCAAACCAGAAATGTTTTTAAAAAATAACCAGCCTGATACGGATTTAAGCCAGCAAGGTTATTTAGCTGTTGGCGTGCCGGGTACAGTGAAAGGTTTGAATTACGCATTGCAAAAATATGGCAGCATGCCATTGCATCAAGTGATGCAACCGGCGATTGAATTAGCAGAAAAAGGTTTTACTATGCCAGAGAGCTTATCACAGCAAATTTCTCGGCAACGCGATAAATTTTTGCAAGAAAAAAATATTGCCGCAATTTTTTTGAAAGATGATGCGGCTTATCCGGCGAATAGTTTATTTAAACAACTCGATTTAGCCAGTAGCTTGAAAGCGATTGCTGATGATGGCGATAAAGCTTTTTATCAAGGAAAAATCTCAGCAGAAATCGTAAAAGCTAGCCAAGCACAAGGTGGCGTTTTAAGTGAAAAAGATTTTAGACAATATTATGTGACGGAGAGCAAACCGGTCATTTGCCATTATCGCGGTTTTGAAATCATTACTTCACCGCCACCGAGTTCTGGTGGTGTCGTGTTATGTGAAATGTTAAAAATTTTAGAAGCTTATCCATTAACAAATTATGGCTATAACGCATTTAAGACGAAATTTTTAATGATAGAAGCGATGCGTTATGCTTATGAAGATCGCAATCGTTATTTAGGCGATCCTGCTTTTATGCAGAATCCGATTAATTATTTATTGTCTGCAGAGCATATTAAATCGATTCAGAAAAAAATTAATTTTCAGCAGCAAAAATTATCAAATGTTTCAAAGCAGAAAATGGAGCCGATGCAAACAACAAATTATGCTGTGGTTGATAAAGATGGCAATGCAGTGGTAGTCACTTATACTTTAAATGGATTTTTTGGCGCCAAAGTTATTGCTGGAAATACCGGATTTTTTCTTAATAATGAAATCGATGATTTTAGCTTGGCGCCCGGAACCGCTAATTTTTATGGATTAGTGCAAGGTAAAAGCAATTTAGTTGAAGGAGGCAAGCGCCCACTCAGCTCTATGGCACCAACTATTGTATTAAAAGATGAAAAAACAAAACTTTTAATCGGCGCAGCCGGTGGTTCAACTATCACCACGCAAATATTACTAGCAATCACCAATGTTATCGATTTTCATATGAATATTGCCGAAGCGATTAATTCACCGCGATTTCATTTCCAAGGTTCGCCTAATATTGTTTATATGGAACCCAATGCATTTTCCGCTGAAGTTGAAAAAGAATTAATCGATAAAGGCTATCGATTGAAAACCGGATTTATTTCTAAAAATAGAAATACCTGGGGCGAATCGACGGGTATTGAACGTGATTTTATTGATCAACAATGGCTGGGTTCGGCGGATGAGCGTTATCATGGTGCGGCATTAGGTTATTAAAATCACCCCTCATCCGCCCCTTCGGGGCACCTTCTCCCGCAAGGGGAGAAGGCTCTCTTCAAAATTCAATAGCTTTTCAAAACCTCAAAATTCAACAGCTTTTTAAAACAAGGCTTATTTCATCACATGAATTTTTTCGTAGTTCAATAGCTTTTCATAATAGAACTCATTTCATGGCGCCTTGCATATACCTATCACCCATGAAGATGCGATTTTTAACGCACCGCTAAATTCTCGCATCTGCAAGTGGGATAAATATCGATCTTGTTTGGCAACGATGTTTATTTTATTGGCAGATGTCACCGAAGTTGTCCTTCTCCCCTTGCGGGAGAAGGTGCCCCAACGGGGCGGATGAGGGGTGATTTAAAAAAGTCTCCAATTGCTTTGCGCATATATCAATGTAAGCTTAAAAATAATTTTCAGTTAAACAAAAAATTCCTAAGCCACATCAACCCTACCCAAAACCTTCTTCGGCGCCAAAACTTTTTTCAATTTCACATAACGTGGCATGCCATTTTCATATTCGGGATAACATTCGCCGGATACCAGAGGTTGCAAGTAATCGCGGCATTTTTCCGTAATATGAAACCCATCTTCAGAAATAAAATCGCGTGGTAAATGTTTTTCATGATTGGCGACTTCATTTAACGCGACACTGCCGATGTTCCATTGGTACGGTGTTGAATTAGTGCGTTGAATGGTGAGCATCACGCCATGCTCACCTTTAATTGCGCGTTCGACGGCTTCTTTGCCAAGTGCATAAGCTTGGTCTGCATCGGTTTTCGAAGCGATATGACGAGCAGCGCGTTGTAAATAATCCGCCACGGCCCAATGACATTTGTATGAAAGTTCGCGTTTCACTAAATGCGAAATCACCGGCGCCACACCACCTAATTGTGTATGACCAAACGCATCAATTAATCCCGCATCTGCTAAAAATTTTCCCTGGCGATCTTTAACACCTTCGGAAACAACCACGGTGCAATAACCATCTTGTTCTACCGCTTCGCGCACTTTCGCGACAAAACGGCCGACTTCAAACGGAATTTCCGGAAATAAAATTAAATGCGGCGGCGCTTTATCCTGGCGTGAAGCCAAACCACTGGCGGCAGCGATCCAACCCGCATGCCGGCCCATGACTTCTAAAATAAATACTTTGGTCGAAGTGGCTGACATGCAAGAAACATCAAGACTCGCTTCGAGTGTAGAAATCGCAATATATTTCGCGACCGAACCAAAACCCGGGCAGGTATCGGTGTGTGGTAAATCATTATCAATCGTTTTTGGTAATCCAATACAAGTTAAGGGATAACCCATTTCCTGGCTGATTAATGAAACTTTATGCGTCGTATCCTGTGAATCATTGCCGCCATTATAAAAAAAATAACCAATATCATGCGCGGCAAACACTTCGATTAATTTTTTATATTCCTGTTCGTTTTCTTTCAAGCCTTTTAATTTATAACGGCAGGAACCAAATGCGCTCGCCGGTGTATAACGCAAACCTGCAATCGTTGCCTCATCTTCATAGCTGGTATCAATCAGATTTTCGGTGAGCGCGCCAATAATGCCATTCATGCCCGCAAAAACTTTACCAATTTTATCGGTGTTGGCACGTGCTGCTTGAATCACGCCACAAGCTGTGGCATTAATCACCGCGGTTGCACCGCCCGATTGAGCATAGAAGATATTTTTGGCTGGCATCCGCATTCCCCATCAAGTTGAAATGGCGGACATTTTAGCGAGACAATTTGCCAAATACCAGGAATGCTCATCGATTTATCAGTTTGATTATTTTGAAATATAAATTTAATAATCTTGTTAAAATATAGAGACATTGTTCATATGCGTCACCACATCCACATCCTCGGCATCTGCGGCACTTTCATGGCCGGGATTGCAACCATTGCCAAACAATTGGGCCATGAAGTAACCGGCTCCGATCAAGCAGTTTATCCACCGATGAGCACGCAATTGCGCGAGCAGGGCATAGCCGTTTACGAAGGTTTTGACACCGAGCAATTTCAAAAACGCCCCGATTTAGTTATCATCGGCAATGCCATCAAGCGCGGCAACGCCGCGCTGGAATATGTTTTCAGCAAAAAAATCCCTTTTATTTCAGCGCCACAATGGCTCTATGAATTTGTTTTAAAAAATAAAACGGTAATAGCAGTTGCTGGTACGCATGGAAAAACTACTACCAGCAGTTTAATTGCCTGGATTTTAGAATTTGCAGGGCTTAATCCGGGTTTTTTAATTGGCGGTATTCCGGCTAATTTTAACTGCTCTGCGCGTCTGACAGATTCGCCTTATTTTGTAATTGAAGCCGATGAATATGATACCGCTCTTTACGATAAACGCCCTAAATTCATGCATTTTTTTCCAACAATATGCGTGATTAATAACATCGAATTTGATCACGCCGATATTTACGCAAACATTGAAGAAATTAAAAAACAATTTCAATATTTATTGCGCACCGTTCCAGCGGAAGGTTTGGCGATTGCCAATCAATCCGATGCAAATGTCAGTGCAGTGATCAAAAATGTTTACAGCCAATTACAAACTTTTTCCGGCGCTTCTGCCGATTGGCATGCGGAAGCATTAGCGAAAGACCACTCAAAATTCAGCGTTTTTTATCAAAATAAAAAATACGCTGATATCGATTGGCAATTACTAGGTGAACATAATCAGAATAATGCGCTAGCGGCGATTGCTGCTACGCATCAACTGGCTATCGCGCCTGATGTCATTGCGCGCGCTTTGAATTCATTTCAAAGCGTCAAACGCCGTTTAGAACTAATCGGTGAAATTCATCAGATTAAAATTTATGATGATTTTGCGCATCATCCCACGGCAATCGCTACTACAATTGCTGGATTGAGAGCGAAAGTAGGCGCCGAAAAAATCATTGTCATCATGGAATGCGCTTCTTATACGATGAAAACCGGCGTGCATCGCGATAGTTTGCCGCACGCATTCAGTCAAGCGGACGAATTAATTTTATTAAAACCGGATTGGGATTATCAGCATTTAAGCGATACGATTGACATCCCATTACAGGTATTTAATGGCGTGACAGAAATCGTAAATTATGCTGCAAAAATAGCTGCACCAAAACAGCATTTATTAATTATGAGCAACCGTGGTTTTGGTGGTATTCATCAGCTGATATTGCAGGCATTAGCTGAGAAATTTGAAAAAGTCACTTAATTTTATTGCTGAGGATAACTCTATGTTTAAATTGATAGTAAAATTTATTTTAATAGTTTGTGCGGTTTTTTCTGCTTTTTCTTACGCAAGCGATGCTCCTGCCCAAAATAAAAAAGCATTAAAAGAATATAATGATATTTTGGTAAATTATTTTTTAGACAATTGCAAGGGAGAAAATTTTAATTCTAATTGTCCTATTTTAAAAGATTTAACTCCAACTGGAAAATTTAAAAACGAATTAACGAAGCAATACAATAAAAATTACCACTTTTTTATATTCAATAATGATTACATTTGGGTGGCGCATGGAGAATTTCAAAAAATTGTGGGTAAAAATCATGAAGATTTTACCGGAGCAGATGGTGTTCGCTTTGCGGAAAAATTCAAAACATATGCCGACAAACACCAGCAAGGATATGTTTCTTATGTTCAGGCAAAAGATTTTGGCGGTGCAAAAAGCTTGATCTACATTCATAAAATTAAATTCCAAGATAAAAAATCTCTTTATTTTTGCACGACATTCAGCACTGAAGTTATAAGTCCGGAATTATTAAAAGATCTTCTTAGTGAAAATAAATAATTTTTTAAATCCATAATCCCCCAGCAGAGCTTGGGGATATGAAATGGTGTCGTTTTATTTCTACCGAAGCAAAAATCCGAGAAATTATGGCCTGTTTACAATTGTTTTTTCATGACGAAAAGCAATGTAAACAAGCCCTAAATTTATAAAAATTAAACTGGTGTATGAATATTTTCAATTGTGTCTTCTGTCTGCTCTTCCGGGCAAGTTTTTTGAAGATAAGCATGAAATTGCTCGCCAATTTTTTTTCCTACCCATTCATAACTGGCGTAATCGCTAGTCAAAATCAAGATATAAAGTGACTTCTCCAAAAACACTTGCCATTTTTCATCTTTTTCATAGTGAATCAATAAACTGAAAGTCAGTCCCAATGCTAGACGAAAGAAAAATGAAAATAAATAAGCGAATTTATTTTTGTACTACCCAGGTGAGATGAACCCCGATTTTTAGACAAGTCGCTAAGAGAGTATATTTGCTCCGAAGAGGGAGCGATTATGCGAAAGAAACACAATCCGGCATTGAAATTTAAAGTAGCGTTTGAAGCGCTGAGTGGTAAATCCGTTGTGGCGATTTGTAAAAAATATGAGGTAGCGCCCGTCAATCTTTAAAATTTTGTAAAAAACATCATCTGATAAAGCTGTACATTCGTACAAAGCAACCAGAAGCATTAGCTTGCCTGACAAACTATAATCAAGACTGTTTTCAGAAAATTCTTCAAATTGATTTCCGAAGATCTCAATAAATTGTTTTTTAGCCGCTTCAAAATCTTCTATGAAATTCACTGGCTGCTTCAAATTTGACTTTCCCTAAACGAACAATATCAAGAATAATATCAATCTTGCGCGGGACACCTTCAAATAAGCTATCCCCAAAAATTTTTAAAATTTTTTCTAAGTTTTTAAAGAAAAAGTAATGAACTGACTGATAATTTTTAATTAAAGCATGATAGTTTTCTCTGAAAATCAAAATCAACCAAGGAGCACGATTAAAACTTTCAACACATTCTTTATCAAGAAGGCCAATTGAGTAATCACTCCAAATAAGTTTCAAAGGGGTTTTAAATTTTGTCAATGAAAAAATAAATCGTTTATTTTCAATTTTGGCTAAAATCTTGAAAACTTCTTTTTCAGGATCTTTAGCAGAAGCCGAGGAAAAATAAGGCCAGAAGTCACGATGAGAAGACCAGGAAGGAACTTTCTCCGAAAATAATTCACGTATTGCATTCTGGGCCCTTTCATCTGCTTCTATAAACTCTAAAAAACCATCATCTGTAAACAAAGAAGCAAGCTCCTCAAACATTTTTAGATTATTTATTTGACTGATTTTTGTTAACCATTCTCTCTGCTGGCCAGTTATTTGCATTACATCTTGCATAAATCGTCCTTCATATTCTTAGCTTAAGCGCTTTAACATATGCTCAAAATAAGCTAGTTTTTTTAAGAAAAAATGATATTACTTTAAAAAGCCTTTCAAAGATAGCATAAAAAACGCGCGTGATACGCCATCTACGCTTTGAACGGAGAAACTGATGTTAGAAAGAAAAAAAAGGGAAGGTTCTTGTTTTGCAAAATCTTTTTTCAAGCTTTTAAAAAAAATTAAAGGGCCTATTATTTTCTCCTTCATCATTATCTTCTTCATTAACCTGAACTCCTGACTTAGAGATTTGCATTTCTAAAAATTCAGCTTTTTTTTCAAGCATTTTTGTTTTTTCATCCAAGCCTTTTACGATAAGACCTTGCTTTTTCAATTCCTCTTCTAATTTTATTATTTCACCGTCTTTTTTTTTCAATTCCTCTTCTGATTTTTGTTTCCATTGTAAAATAGGCGACACCCGAAAAGTCAGAGAGGGATCGAAATTTATTTTGACCATCATCTCCAATATTTCTAGATCAAGTTGAAGCAAAACATCTATTTCGCCTTTAAATTTAGGATAGGAAAAAGCATCTTTATTGCAAGCAGAATTTAAAAAATTCCACAAGGTTTGCTGTTCATGAGGTATGCTATCTTGTCTTCCCAATTCTACGAGTTTCTCACCGAGTAATCCTAATGCTATTCTCAAAAATGGATAAGCCAACGCAAAACGCAATTTTTGAACCTTTTTTTGTTCCTCTGTTTCTTCAGACGTCATGGCTGCTTTATCCACAGGCGATACCAGGTCTACTTTCTCTATGAACAAGCGAGTATCAGCATCATATGAAAATTCTTCAACCAAAATTTTCTCAGCCATTTGCGAAAAAATAGAACTTTGTATTTCCAAAGGAGCTTTTTTGATTAAATGATAAAATGCTTTTAGCGATTCCAATGATTGCCAAATGGAATTTTCAAAAGCTAGTGGTTCTTCACTCTTATATAACTTTTTAGTAACGGGTTCAAACCCTATTTGATGGTTACAAAATTGATGCTCAATTTCCGAGAAAACGCCTTCGATAAAATCAGAGGGAAAAACAAAGTTCTGCTCGAAATTTTCTATAAAAAAACGAAACAAAGAAAAATCTTCTTGAAATGATTCAAAATAAGCTCGTACGATATACTGATTAAGACCTTTTAGATCTTTATCCCAACCCCAAGCTGAAAAAATATTTTCTATTCTGTCCGGTAAAAAGACAGATTGAAGTTGATATTGTGTTGTTAATACCTTTAAAAGCTCAAGAATAACCTTTAAGTAACCCAGCCCGCAGTAAGGCCAGCATAATTTTATCAAACGAATGTATTCTTTTAGATAATTACTAAGTTTTGTGATTTTTTCAGCTAGATTGGGGGAAAAAAAAGAGCATTCTCCTGCCGCAAACAAAATGATTGTTTCGGCGGAGCATATGATACGATGGTTAGCGGGTTGCGATGACAATTGTATTTCAGAGAATGACTTCAAGCCGTCACACAATTGCTTGACAGCTAATTGAAAATCTTCTTCATTATTATTATTTTGTTTTAGCCATCTAATATTCTTTTTTATTTTTTCCACCTCCTGAGTAACTTGATGCCAATTTGTACTATTGGGATTTTCCAGAGAGAAAAATCGAACTAATACTTCAGCATACATCTTTAGTATAAACAAAAAAATCGTTTGATTTCTTTTACTCTCTGTTGGTTCTTTTACAATCAAAAAATCGTTTAAAAATTGAAACGTACGCTCTAAATTATCCAATGGATTAAATTCAACTTTTTGAGTTTCGTTTTTTACTGACGCCGCATTAAAAGTTTTAAAAAGCAGACTTGCCATAGAAGTTCTAATACGGTATTTGAAGCACCAGTTTAACGCCTCAAAAACTAGATCATCGTCTATGTTAAATAACAAAAAACACTTCCCTAAAACAAAATCCTCACAGAAAAGCTGCTCGCGCTGTGTCCCTTTTTCGAGGGGGTAATGCGGAACCAAAGGAAGCAAAAGGCTTAACAGGTATTGTGGAGGGGGCTCGATTTTTAAAAATCCGTTTTTTGAAAAAATAGCGAAATCCCGCTCCGGTCTGCCATATCCCGATATTCTCTCAAAGAATGATCGAAAGCCGAATTTTTCAATAAATTCTTCTAAGTTCTTAACAAAAAAATCATGAAAAACACCCTTTTTAACAATTAAAAACTTGATTGTTTTGGGATCTAAGAGCAAAAGGATTTCGGGAGAATCCTGAAAAGCCCTAATAAAATCGCGAAAGTTTGTCAGATCATAGGCTTTTGTCTCCGTATTAGCATTTTGCTTAGGTTTCTGTGGACCAGGAATCTGATTGTTAGAAAAAGTTAATGGAAAAAAACAAGGAGGGTTAAGCTCTCTCAACAGCGTCCTTAGCACTTTATTTTCTGCTATTTCTTTTAACGATTGGACTTGATCAACCTTCATCTCTGGAATTTTTTCAGAAAGAAACTTTCGTATTGCATCCTGCGCGGCTGGAGATTTTCTTACAAATTCTACAAACTCATCATTGTTGAATAACAAAAGCAGTTCTCTCACATTGCGAAAGACTTTTATTGGAGTAGAAATCTTTTCTATCCACGCTTTTTCTCGTGCGGTTAAACTTGTTTCTTGCATAAAAGCTGAATCCTCTTTTTTATATGACTGATGCTTGAATAGGGGACTATGCCAGCGGATTTGAGACAAAATTTGTAACCAGATAAGAGCTGAAAATTAAGCCATAAAACCTTCTTTATTGTCAATTATTTTTTCAATGTATTTTTTTCTGCGTGTTTTGGTGGGTTAATGTAAACCGGTTTTAATTTTTTTATCGCGGGTATTTTTTTATTAAATCGTGCGGGGTTTTTCTCATAGGCTTCTAGCAAAACAGCGTGACGATTTTTTTGAAATTTCATCGGCATGTCCAAAATGCACTCTAGCGGGTTTTAAGAATAAAATGCCTGAATGATAATGCATATGGTTGTACCAATTAAAAAATTCACGACAGAATGTTTCAGCATGCGCCAGCGATTCAAATCGCGTTGGAAATTGAGGTCAATATTTTAATGTTTTAAACTGGGATTCTGAAAAAGGGTTATCATTGCTGGTGTAGGGCCTGTTATGTGTCTTTAAAACGCCGATATTCTCGAGTAATTGCGAAACGGTTTGTGATGTAATGCTAGGGCCGTTATCAGAATGCATCGTTAATTGGCCGGGTTTTATACCGTGTTTTAGCGTGGTTCTTTGAATCAATGTTGTCGCCATCAATTCGGGCTTTACGGCATCACGATGATGGCGCTGATGACGGCGATCTTTTGACTCACCCGCTTCAAACAAAAGTCGGTACATCGTGCGAATGGAAGTCAGATATTTTCCTTCGTCCAACAAGGTATAAAACACCTCATACGGTGTTGCATCGCTAAAGCGTTCACTGTGCAATACAGCAATAATCGCTTCCGCTTGTGCTAATTTCTTTTTAAGTGAAGCAATTTCACGCGTTTGCTGCTGAGTTAACAAAATTAATGGCGATGTTTTTTGGGAAAGTATTTTTCCATTTTGCAATTCTTTTTTCCAGGTGCTTATCCGCGAAGAATATAATCCTTCTTTGCGCAGCAATGCCCCGCGCGCTAATGCGTTATCACAGGCATCATACGCTGCTAGTATTTTTAATTTATATGCCTAGCTAAATGTGTGGTGAGGTGAGCGCTGTATGGCTCTCACTTGCGTGTCAGAAATGGTGGGTGTCGTGTTTTGTGGTGCTACCAACAGTATCTCGCTTTCCAGCCTAGCCCGACCTTCAGGCAAAATAGCGTTGCCTGGTGAAATACTTCGCTGATCTTCTGCAGACACTTTTTTTACTTTCATTTTTCATGTTCCTCTACCAGCCTAAATAGTTCTTATAATCTTAACGGATTTTTGTCTCATCAACGCTGGCACAAAGGATGATAATAAACTTCAAAATATGCTCAAATTACTGAAAAAACCAAATGAGAATGAACATCTTGAAGAAGCTAGGAAGAAAACATTATATGCTACTATTAATTTCTTAATACCAAAAATAAAGGATTCTATACAAAAAGAAGGATTTCAAAAAATTAAAAAAAAGCTTGAAGAAAATTTTTTTTCTTCAGATTCTCGGTTTTTTGCTCCTAATAGGCCACAGAAAGAAGTCACAGAAGTCAAATACAGAGATCTAATGAGGAAGAAATGATTCCATCTTTATTACTAATCCCGCCGCAGTTTCTCCGACATCGCAATCGGTGTCGGATAGCGCAACACCACCCAATAAGACGAAATAATAAACGTCACAATCGTTACCGCCTGAATTAAAGCCGAAGCCGCGTCACCAATTAAAGCGCTGCGCCAGGCGATATAGGCGATCAATAAAGAAAATTCGCTCACTTGCCCTAAGCGCACGCCGACTTCCCAGGCGGTATCTTTATTTTCTTTGACTTTTAACAATAAAAACTGGAAGACCATCGGTTTAAATACCAATAATAAAAAGCAGATTACCACGGTAGGCACCGCTATTTTGGGGATAGCTTCGATGTTGAAACCAGCGCCGATGGAAAAAAAGAATAAAACTAAAAAGAAATCACGCACCGGTTTTAAACTTTCAGAAATATAAACGGCGATCGGGTTGCTGGCGAGGGCAACGCCGGCAATAAAAGCGCCGATTTCTGCAGACAAGCCGAGGGCGCTGGCAACTTGTGATAATGATAAACACCAAGCGATAGCGACCAAAAAAATATATTCGCGCACGCGGCCAAATTTTTTAACGAGGAAATTAATGACGTAGCGTTCCATTAGATACGCTACCAACACCAGACCTGGTAAAGAAAGCGTAATCAGCGCTAACGATAAAATATCAAAATTGCCCGCGCTGGCGCCATGAATGAACAATAATAAAATGATTGCCACCAAGTCTTGCAACAATAAAATCCCGATCATCACTTCGCCGGTATGCTGGTGATGCAAAACGGTAGTTGGTAATAATTTCAAGCCAATGATAGTACTGGAAAACATCATGGCAGAACCAATAATCAAACATTCACTTAAATTAAAACGAAACGCCCAAGCCACAAGAAAACCAATCAGACCAAAAATCAGCGAGCTGATGATTGTCACCAAGGTCGCTTGTGATATGACACGCAATAATCGCTGCGGCTGCAAATTCAATCCAATTAAAAACAAAAGAAAAATAATGCCGACGTCACTCGTGCGCTGGATCACATCCGGATTCACAATTAATTTAAGCCCCCATGGCCCAATTAATAATCCGAGCAACATATAAGCCACCAGGAGCGATTGACGCGTATAAAGCGCCAACGTGGAAAAAATTGCCGCGCCGGTAAAAATTAGAAATATTGAAAAAACTACAGTATGATCATTCATGTTTTTATACAGCGGTTTCCGCTGTATCAAAGGTTGTTACAGTTAATCCTATTTACTTAAATTACGCCCTATTTACAATAACTTTTTTCATAATTTTGAGAAATATCAGCAGATGACAGTGAAAAAAATTTACGATTTGGCAGTGATTGGTGGCGGCATCAATGGCGCTGGTATTGCTAATAATGCAGCAGGCCGTGGATTATCAGTGGTTTTATTTGAGAAAGATGATCTGGCTTCAGCAACTTCTTCTGCCAGCACGAAATTAATTCATGGCGGTTTGCGTTATTTAGAGCAGTATGAATTTCGTTTGGTGCGTGAATCGCTCAAAGAGCGCGAGGTGCTACTGAATAAAGCGCCGCATATTATCTGGCCGTTGCAATTTGTCATGCCACACAATTCTCATTTGCGGCCTTTTTGGATGATTAAAATCGGTTTGTGGTTGTATGACCATTTAAGCCGCTTAAAATCCCTACCAAAGTCTTATTCGGTTGATTTAAGTCAACATAAATATGGCGAGCCGGTTCAAAAGGATTTCAAGCGCGGTTTTGTTTATTCGGATTGCTGGGTAGAAGATGCGCGCTTGGTGGTACTAAATGCAATGCAAGCGCAAAACCAGGGCGCAAAGATTTATACACGCACCGAAGTTACTCAAGTCATTCAGGATAAAGAAGGCTATTTAATTCAAGCAAAAGATAAAAACCAGAACCAAATTTTTCAAATTCGCGCAAAAGGTTTAGTCAATGCTGCTGGGCCTTGGGTGCAGCAAGTAATTGAAGGTGCGATGAAGCAAGCTAGCGGATTGAAAATAAAATTAGTCAAAGGCAGCCATATTATCGTGCCGCGCTTATATTCCGGTGAACAAGCCTATATTTTACAAAACCCAGATAAACGCATTATTTTCGCTATCCCTTATGAAAAAGATTTTCATCTGATTGGCACCACTGATGTAGCGCTAAGCTCGATTCCAGAGCAAATCGAAATTTCCGCAGAAGAAAAAGATTATTTAATTAAGCACATTAATCGCTATTTTAAAAAGCAGCTGGATGCTGGCGATATTAAAGCGAGTTTCGCTGGCATCCGGCCTTTATTTAGCGATGCGCATAATAACCCTTCTGAAATCACGCGCGATTACCATCTGGATTTGCAGGTGCAAGATGGGCATCCTCTCCTCAATGTGTTTGGTGGGAAAATTACCACCTATCGCCGTTTGGCCGAAGCAGTATTAAAAAAGCTCAGCCCTTATTATTTAAATATCGGTAAATCCTGGACGAGAACAGCTAAATTACCTGGCGGTGATTTTTCCCCTGCCGAATTTGAAAGCTATTTTATGCAAAAAAAAGCACGTTATGCTTTTTTGCCGCCTGATTTGGTTTACCGTTATCTGCGTTATTATGGTAGTGATATCGAAAAATTATTAGATGGCGTAAAAACACAGGCAGAGCTTGGTATATGTTTTGGCAGTGATTTATATCAACGTGAAGTGGAATATTTATGCCAATATGAATTCGCGCAAACCGCAGAAGATATTATTTGGCGTCGGACAAAATGCGCATTAGCGATGAATCATAATGAAATTGAGCAATTAAAACAGTTTTTACTAGAAAAGCGCTAAAATTTTTAATCTGTATGCAAAAAATTTTATAATTTTTTAAAAAAATCAACCTTTTTTTAAAAAAAACTTTACATCTTTGATTTTTATAGTAAACTTGCTTTTGAAGCGTTTTTATTAACTAACTAGGAGATATTTTTATGGCAAGAGGAAGAAAACCTGGCAAGAAAACTGCAAAACGCAGTACAGCCAAAAAAGCGGGCGCAGCTTTAAAAGCGAAAACTTCAGCTCTGAAAAAGAAACTGAAAAAAGCTAAAGCCGCAGTCGTTAAAATTGAAAAAGATTTGAAAAAAGCTGGCAAAGTCGGTAAATCATCGGCTGCTAAAGGTGGTAAAAAACGCGTTAAACGCGCTAAAAAATCATCTTCAGCTCATGGTGGTAAACGTCGTGGTAGACCTCCCAAAGCACACCACGCCGCTGCCTAAGCGTAGCTAAAAATAAAAAACCCGTTTCTTTAAACGGGTTTTTTTTGTCTGTCGTTAAAACCTTCTTTTTATTTCCGATATTTTAAATACAACTATACGTTTTGCACTTGAGAATTTCCCATTCTCAAGTCTGAGAGCTATATGCCGGTTTTGAGTATAGATAATGAATACTTTTTTGAGGAAAATGCTGTTTATTACCCCTCATCCGGCCCGTTGGGCCACCTTCTCCCACAAGGGGAGAAGGCCATCATCAACGTTCAATAGCTTTTCAAAATGAGTCGTATTTAATGACATTTCAATTTATTGGATTGGCAAATGTCACCAATATTGGCCTTGGAATTTATTGGATTCGCAGATGTCATTAACATTGGCATTGGAATTTATTGTATTCGGAGATGTCATTGACATTGGCCTTCTCCCCTTGTGGGAGAAGGTGGCCCAACGGGCCGGATGAGGGGTGATAAAATACTATTTTCAAAAAACCACGCTGAATTTTGTAGTTACTTTATGTTTTTTCTCAAGCAGAAAAGCATATTAAATTGATTTTTGATAATTCAAAGATACGCACTAATTTGATCAAACAAGCCCTAGCAGGAACCGCTGAAATTAGTTTGCAAGATTTGTGTAATCAACTGGCGCACTTTTTCTACGCTGAGCGTGCCATCTAACTCAAAATATTTTAAATGATTATCGGATTTTGCCAGAGTGGAATAAAATTCTTTTAGTGGTTTGGTTTGTTGATGATAAACTGCCAGACGTTGGCGCACAGTTGCTTCCTTGTCATCTTCGCGTTGGATCAAAGCTTCACCGGTTATATCATCGCGATCTTTTTCTTTTGGTGGGTGAAATTCAACATGATAGCTACGGCCAGAGGCGGGGTGGATGCGTCGGCCTGCGATTCGCCGGACAATTTCTTCATCGGGAACATGAATATCAATTACATAATCCAGATGGATATTTTTTTCAGACAATGCTTTTGCCTGCGCTAATGTGCGTGGAAAACCATCGAATAAAAATCCATTGACACAATCTGGCTCATTTAAACGTTGCATCACTAATTCAATAATTAACTCATCTGAAACCAACTCACCTTTTTGCATGATTTGTTCGACTTGCTGGCCCAATGGCGTTTTTGCTTTAATGGCTGCGCGCAGCATATCGCCAGTTGCGATAATAGGAATTTGATAATTTTCCTGAATAAAACGCGATTGGGTGCCTTTGCCAGCGCCGGGAGCGCCTAATAAGATGATTCTCAACATATTATTTTGCTCTTATTGGTTTGCCAGGGAAGTAATCATGCGTAATAGGTCATAACGCATATTGATTTGGTCTTTTGTGTCTTGAAGTTTTTGATTTAATGCTAATTGGGTCTGACTATCTGACTGTGCAATTTGCTGTTTAAGGGAAACAACCGTGTTTTGTAAATTCATAATTGCCATGCCGTATTCTGAAGGCGAACTACGAAAACTATTCCACAGCTGTTGAAAATCCTGCATAGCGGCAAGCGCATTCTGACAATTTTCTGGATTTTTTTCTTTTTCTGATTCGCAATTTTGTAAAGTGCGCACCATTTTATCTGTGTGCTGAATATAATAATTTTTATCATAATTGGCAGCAAAGACAGTGGCTGACAATGTTAAAACCAGGAACCCAATCAAAAATTTCATTTCACGCCCGGGATAGGAATTAAAACCAGCGATAATACCGCCAGGCCCGCTAATAGCAAAGCAATAACGCCACTTAAAGGAGTTTGCACAGGATTTTTTCGATATTGCCTGAAGCGCACGATCGCGCCGATGACTAATCCACTTCCCGCGACCAAGCAAATCAAACGAATGAGTTGCGCCAGATGCCCCAAGGGTTCATGAATATTTTGCGCAATTTCGCCAAAGCCAGAGCTTTTTGCCGCGAAACATTCAAAGCAAAATAAGTATAAAACGGCGGCTAAACCATAAAATTTTTTTAATGTTTTTTTCATATTGAGTCTACTATAGTGGTTTGTTAGCAGAATCTCTCGCTTTTTACAGCGGAAACCGCTGTATAATAACCAGCAAATTTATTCAGAACAAGGGAAGTCATGGCGCAGACAACCGATAAAGAAGGCCATCATTTTGCTTTTGAAAGCTTGTCATTTGAGGCATACATCGCTGAATGCGAAAAACTGATTTATGCTGCCCACTCGCAATTTCCACCCGCCGACTTAAAACGCATCGTAGAAGGAAATCGGCCATTTTATTGGAAGGCACAATCGAATAAAAACCCTAGCCAGGCGATTTTATTTATACATGGCTTGTATGATTCGCCTTATACCTGGCAGGCGTTGGCTAAACATTATTATCAAAAAGGTTATTCAGTTGCAGCCGTTTTACTGCCTGGCCATGGTACAAATCCATCCGATTTAATGCATGTGCGTTTTGTGGAATGGTTTAAGGCTGTGCGCTACGCCGTGAATATTTTAAAACAGGATCATGATGAAGTTTTTTTATGTGGATTTTCATTGGGTTCGGTTCTGGCTTTGCACCAGGCTTATCAAGACAGCGCGATTAAAGGCCTGATTTTAATTGCGCCGGCGGTAAAAACTTATACGTACTACGCCGGCCCTTATTTGCGCTTACTCAGATTTATTCAACCTTTGTGGAAGCGAGCACTATGGTATCGGATCCGCCCGCAAAAAAATTTATTTAAATATAATTCTTTTGCTGCCAATGCAGGATACGAAGTTTATCGTGCGATGAAAGCGACTCGCCGTCTCATTGAAAACAAACCATTAAAAATTCCGGTTTTTGCAATTGCAACTTTAGACGATGCCGTAGTTTCGACAAAATCCGCGATTAAATATTTTAAAAAATTGACGCATCATTTAAATCGCATGTTGATTTATACTAAAACGCCAGTGTATGAAATATTAAATGATGATAATTTTATAGTAAAAAGTAGTTATTTCCCGGAAAAAAACATTTTAGATTATTCGCATATTTGTTTACCGATAGCGCCGGACGATCCTTATTATGGCGCCAACGGTGAGTATCAGGATTTTGAGCATTATGGCTATGTGCCTAAAAGAGATAAAAAGCGTAAGAAGATATTTTTAGGCTCCATCAGCAGTAAAAATTTGAAATACTATTTTATTCAACGCCTGACTTATAATCCGGATTTTTATAACATGGTGAAAATGATTGATGATTTTTTGCTAGCAATAGAAAAGGAGGAAAAATCGAGGAAAGCTCAAGAGCATGCTGCTTGATTTTCCACTTTTAAATAGCCGCTGGCGTTAATTAAAATCGCATTTGCGCCATGGCTGCTGCAAATATAAATTCTTCCTTGTTGTCCCAACGTCGCGCCGTTTGCCATGAAAGTGATTTTTTTATTTTGGCCTAAACTGCCACGATAATAAATCTGAATCAATTTGTTTTCTTGGATATGTTTGGCCAAGATCTTTCCAGTCTCAGTTTGAATGATAACGCCTTCACTCCAATTATCCCCACAGCTATCATGCGTAGCATAAGGACAGATGAAAACGTGAGTTTTCATTTGCATAGCAAAAAAACGCGCTTCAATTAACCAGGACTTGATCAGTTGCGTGCTGTGGTTTAATTGGTGTCGACTCGAAATTTGTTGGTAACTAAACCAGGTTAAAGCAGCGAGTGTTGCAATTAGCAATAAAACACACATCAATTCAAATAAACTAAAGGCAGATTTATTCACGGATATCGCCAGGCACTGTGTTTTTCTCGGGTTGATAAAATGGGGAATGCACCTGTACTAATTTGATGCGTTTATCTTCTATTTTCACAATTTCAATTGCGTAGCCATTAATTTTCACGCAAACATCAGCAGTTGGCAGCATTTCCAGATAATCGATAATTAACCCACTTAAAGTATTTGGCCCATCGGTAGGTAATTGCCAATCCAATTGCCGGTTGATGTCACGAATTTGTAAATCACCTGACATTAAGTAGCTACCATCTTTTTGCGCAATAATCTGCCGATATTCGCTATTAAAGTTTGTAGTAAATTCACCTACAATTTCTTCCAAAATATCGTCTAAAGTGATTAAACCCTGGATTTCTCCATATTCATCGACAATTAAACCAATACGGTTTTTCTCACGCCGAAAATTATTTAACTGGGCCTGCAATGCTGTGCTTTCTGGCACAAAATAAGGTTCGCTTAACAAGCCTTGTAGTTTTTCACGACTCAATTGATTATTTAAATAAAGCTTTAAAGCATCACGAACATTTAAAATACCAAAGCAGTTATCGATATTTTCTTTATAAACTGGCATCCGATGCAAATCGCTCGTGATAATTTTTGCAATGATGTTTTCCCATTTTTCTTCCCAATCAATGCCAATAATGCTTTTTTTCGGCACTTTAATATCACTTACCGTGCTGGTGCTTAAATCCAGTACACCCATCATCATGTTTTGATCGTGGCGCGGCAAGTAACCTTTTGATTCGTATAAAATCGTGCGCAGCTCTTCTGAAGAGAGATGGTCAAATTTTATTTTTTTAACTTCAATGCCAAAAATTTTTAAGAAGCTATTGGTAATTAAATTTAATAACCAAACTAAAGGGTAAGTCAATTTCAGTAAAATGCTCACCGGCCAGCAGATGATAAAAGCAATTTTTTCCGGAAAGAGCGCGGCCAGTGTTTTTGGCGTAATTTCGCCGAAAATCAACAAAATAAATGTCATGACAATAGCGGCATAAGCAACACCGATATCGCCAAATAAAATTAGTGCGACATAGGTGGCGATTGCAGAAGCAAAGATATTGGCAAACGTATTGCCGATAATAATCATCCCCAATAAACGATCGGGGCGTTCCAGTAGTTGGTTGATACGTTTCGCAAAAACATTATTTTTTCGCGCAAGATGCCGAATACGATAGCGATTGATCGCCATCATCGCTGTTTCTGAGCCAGAAAAAAAAGCAGATGCGATGACTAATACAAAAAGCGTGATCAGTGCACTCGTTAAATCGCTCACAGTAGATACTCGCTCCCATAATAAATAATAATCAAAATCGTAAATCCCGAAAGCGTGCTATAAATGGCTTTTTTACCACGCCAGCCAAAAGCGTAGCGGCCAATTAATACGATGCCAAAAATGACCCAGCTGGAAACGGCTAACACAATTTTGCCCAAACTATAATTCAGTTTTGTTAAGTGTTCAAAAACGCCAAATGATAAGAAACTCGATGCAATTAATAGCGTTAATAAAATGAATCCCCCAGAAAGCAAACGAAATAAATGCGTTTCAATTTTTTCTAATGCCAATGGCTCCATTTCAATCGTGCTAATAAAACGGTTTTTTTGCAAGCGTCTTTCCTGAATTGCCAAGAGAAGTGCTTGAAGCGCTGCCAAAGAAAATATGCTGAAAGTGAGCAGTGCAAACGCTACATGAAAAATTTGCCGAAAATCCAAGCCATTTCCGCTATGTTCCTGCACGCCAAACATTGGCACCAGCAGTATAGAAATCAAGGTTAATGGCAAAACAATATAAAATAAATTCAGACTTTCTTTTTCTTTTAAACTAATAAAAGTTAACAGTAAGCTCATCATCCATGCAGTCAATGAAAAAATATTGAAAAATGAAAGCTCTTTCAGTTGATAATCGTCCAATGAAATATGCAACAAAACTGTATGCGTCATTAATCCCAAAAACATGAAAATAAAAAATATAAATCGCGCCAACGGCCACTTCCGCGGGCCGGTAAAAATAAGATTGAATGTTGCAGCGCTATAAAATAATAGCGTTAGCCAGTAATACATGTTTATATCCTTTCATCGGATTTCAAATTATACCCAAAACGGATAGGTTTTAGGTGTTATTGCGCCGAGTGATGCGTGAGAT
>CAYTUN010000009.1:0-38723 GCA_964441315.1 uncultured Gammaproteobacteria bacterium
GATAACAGGTTTTTTGGTGGGGGTTTGGGGGTGAAGGGGCGGAGTTGGGCACTTTGGTCTTAGTAGGTGCTGAACTATAATCTAGGGTTGCGATGGTCGCTTTGCTCCCTGGCAATAGAAATAAGCAAAACACCCACCTCTTGTCATTGCGAGGGAGCGTAGCGGACGCGGCAATCTCCTGATTTAAAGTAAGCACCGAAGCAAATAAACAGCAACACTTCAATGATCAAAGCATCAAACATTTCAAATCCAATCACCAATCAAACATGAGCTATCAAGTCCTCGCACGCAAATGGCGGCCGAAAAATTTCTTGGAAGTGGCCGGTCAAACCCATGCGGTTCAGGCTTTGATGCATGCTTTGGAAAATTCGCGTTTGCATCATGCTTATCTTTTCACCGGCACCCGTGGTGTCGGTAAAACCACCTTGGCGCGAATTATTGCGAAAAGTTTGAATTGTGAAAAAGGCGTTAGCGCTAATCCTTGCGATGAATGTCCCACTTGTATTGCCATTGGACAAGGGCAAAGTTTTGATGTGCTGGAAATCGATGCGGCCTCACGCACGCGGGTGGAAGATACGCGGGAATTATTGGATAACGTGATTTATAAACCGGCGCAGGCGCGTTATAAAATTTATATTATTGACGAAGTGCATATGCTGTCTAACCACAGTTTTAATGCGCTGCTAAAAACTTTGGAAGAACCGCCACCGCATGCGATTTTTATTTTAGCGACGACGGATCCGGAAAAATTGCCGATGACAATTTTATCGCGTTGTTTGCAGTTTCATTTAAAACCGTTGAATGAACAAACCATTCAAGCGCAATTAGAAAAAATTCTCAAAGCAGAAAATATTGTTTACGAAAATTCCGCACTTGCAAGTCTCGCATTGGCAGCAAATGGCAGTTTGCGCGATGCATTAAGTTTGCTGGATCAAGCGATTGCCTATGGCAATGGAAAAGTTTTAGCTGAACATGTCATTAGCATGCTTGGCATCACGCCTGAAAATGCTTTATTGGATATATTGAGCGCGATACAAAATAAAGCGGGTGAAACTTTATTTAATCTTGTCGATAAATTAGCTGATGACGGTCGCGATTTTAGCCGGATGTTGATGGATTTATCGGGTTTATTGCATGAAATTGCTTTGCTGCAAATTGTGCCTAATATTTCTTTCGCAGAAAATCGCAAAAATCATTTAAAACCTTTTGCTGAAGCATTTTCACCGGATTTAGTGCAGCTTTATTATCAAATTGCGCTCATTGGACAGCGCGATTTAATTTATGCGCCCTCGATGAAAAAAGGTTTTGAAATGGCGTTGTTGCGGATGTTGGCGTTTGATTTGGCTAACGAAAATAAAATAGAAAAAACACAGCCTACTGCTACGGCTATGCCTAAAACGCGCGCCACTGAAATAAAAAATCAACCATTAAATACACAATCAGAAAATACAACTGACGATTGGGAAAAATTACTGCCAAAATTAAATCTTTCCGGCATGACTTTGCAGTTAGCACGTCATTGCGCTTTTAAATCTTTTGAAAATAATTGTTATGAATTGCAATTAGATGCCAAGCAAGCGCCGCTATCAAATGAAAAAAGCCGTGAGCGTTTACAAACCGCTTTAAGCGATTATTATAAAAAATCCATTCAATTAAAAATTGGTTTAAGCGAAAATTTAAGCACCAGCCCTCATGCGCGTGAAGAAATGACAAAAACGCATAAAAAAGAAAAAGCCCATAAAGAATTACTCCATGATGATCAGTTGCAAGCGGTATTATCAACTTTTAATACACAGTTGCAGCCTGGGCAGATTGAAACAAAAGAATAAGTTTTAATTGTGTTTTAATGAACGCCCTAATTAGCCTTCAGCTCAGCAAATATGCTAGGATTTGCTACTTTTAAGTCATCAACCAAGAGGTATTTATGTCCGACAAACCCAACTTTACCCAACTAATGAAAATGGCCAAAGATATGCAGCAAAATATGGAGAAAATGCAGCAGGAGATGGCTAATAAAATTATTACCGCGACTGTGGGTACTGGTGATATCACGGTGACGGCGAAGATCAATGGACTGCAATTTGTGACGGAAATTAACACCAGTGAAGGCGCTGAGAAAATTGATAGTAAAGCGCGTAATGAATTGATTGCGAGTGCGGTCAATAAAGCGCTAGAAGATGTGCGTGAAACCACCAAGGGCGCAATGATGGATTTGTATCAGCAAAGTGGGTTGGATTTGGAAGGTGGGGATAAATAAGCGGATGTTTGTAGTTTGTTTAGATCACCCCTCATCCGCCCTGTCGGGCACCTTCTCCCGCAAGGGGAGAAGGGTCTCCTCAAGGTTCAATAGCTTTACGTAATCAAGCTTATTTCATGGCATTTAACTTTATTTTTATTGGCAGATGTTCATAACATTGTCCTTCTCCCCTTGCGGGAGAAGGTGCCCGACAGGGCGGATGAGGGGTGATCTCTCTGAACTTTCAACGATCACGAAATTTTCCCAAAAAATATATATTCCCAACACGCTACAAACATACGTTAAAAATCACATCTTGTGGTGTAATGGGTATATAATATCGCCGGATTTATTCAATCTGGCAATTGCTAAAAATTTCTCGAGTTTAATTGAGTATGATGTTCAGCCCCCTGCTTGAAAAACTAATTCAGGACTTGCAATGTCTGCCTGGCGTTGGTGCGAAATCGGCGCAGCGGATGGCGTTTCATTTATTGCAGCATAATCGCGAAGCTGGGGTGAAGTTGGGGCGCAGTTTGGAAAAAACATTGGAAAATATTAAGCATTGTGAGCGTTGCCAAACATTTTCTGAAAATCCTTTGTGTTCGCTTTGCATGAATCCACGGCGTCATCGCCATCAATTATGCATAGTAGAAACTCCGACTGATGTGCTTGCGCTGGAACAGACGGCAAGTTATCAAGGTTTATATTTTGTTTTAATGGGTCATATTTCGCCGATTGATGGCATTGGGCCGAATGAAATTGGTTTACCAAAGTTGTTGGAAATTGTTCGCAGTGAAAATATTGAAGAAGTGATTTTAGCAACCAATGCGACGGTGGAAGGTGAAGCAACAGCGCACTTTATTGCCAATAGTCTTAAAGCATTTTCGATCTCCTGCACAAGAATCGCGCACGGGGTGCCACTGGATGGCGAACTAGGTTATCTGGACAGTGGCACAATCTCGCGCGCTTTAAAAGCCCGCATCGCTTTTAACCAATAAAAAAATGCATCCCATCAAAAGTTCCTATTTTTGGAAAGATATTTTCTGGCTAACGCTTGCGATTTCTTTTATCTATTTTTTGTTTCTTGGCTCGGTGCCACTCATCAATCCGGATGAAGGCCGTTATATGGAAATTCCGCGGGAAATGCTTGCCAGTGGCAATTTTATTACGCCACATTTAAATGGCATTATTTATTTTGAAAAACCGATTTTGTTTTATTGGTTGCAAGCAGCCGGATTAAAATTATTTGGCATGAGTCTTTTTGCAATGCGCCTGCCTAATGCGTTGATTGCTATTCTTGGCTGCTTGTTGACTTATTTTACCGCCAATCAATTATTCAATCGTAAAACGGCTATTTTTAGCGCATTGATTTCTGCTACTAGCTGCATTTATTTTGTATTTGCGCATTATGTTGCCACCGATATGTTACTCTGCCTGCTTTTTTCAGCTACTTTGTTTTTTTTCTGTCTGGCGCAACAAGAATTTAAAAAAACCTATTTTTATTTATTTTATATTGCTTCAGCGCTGGCGGTATTAACCAAGGGGCTGGTAGGTATTTTTTTGCCTGCGGTCATTATTTTGAGCTGGCTATTATTAACGAATCGCTGGAAAGACTTAAAATATTATTGTATTCCTGGCGGGTTACTGGTTTTCCTCGCCATAAGCCTACCCTGGCATATCCTGGCGCAAATTAAAAATCCGCAATTTTTTCATTTTTATATTGTTGAGCAACAATTTTTACGTTATTTGACGCCTTATGCGGGACGCGAGCAGGCATTTTGGTTTTTGCCCTTAGTATTTGCTGTGGGCTTTTTACCCTGGACGGTTTTTTTGCCGAATTTAATTATCGACACTTATAAAACTTTTTTTTCAGGGCGCTGGCAGCGATTTTGGCAGTTTGCTTTGTGTCTTTCATTGATTAAGCAAATCAAATTATTGTTATGGCTAGCTATTTTTATTTTATTTGTTTTTTATTGGCTATCGAAGTCGCAATTAATTTCTTATATTTTGCCTTTGTTTCCCGCTCTAGCGATTTTATTAGCGGATTATTTGGTGCGAGCATTTGAGCAACAAAAAGATTTTACAAAAAATTTTTTAGTCCTGGCATTTATTTTTACGCTTGGTCCTTTAGTGCTTTTTTTAATTAAACTTAGCCCGGTTTTTCCGCATGCCAAAATTTATTTATTTAGCGCCATCATGCTGTTTTTTATCAGCGGCTGGTTAGTCTGTCTGATCAATAAATTACGTAATGCAGAAGTAGCGTGCATCATACTGGTTGCCAGCATTAGCATTGCTTACGCCAGTCTTTACTTTGCTTATGGAAAATTTAACCGCAGCACCTCATTACCATTCGCAGAGGTGTTAAAACCGCTTTTAAAACCGGATAGCGAAGTGATTGTTTACAATAATTATTATCAAGACCTTCCGGTTTACCTTGAGCGGACAGTTAAAATTGTCAATTGGCAAGGCGAGTTGGCTCCAGGTATTGCTTATACGCCGAATGCCGAACAAATCATGATTAATGAAAATCAGCTTTGGCAGCAGTGGCAAACTCATAAAGAAATTTATTTATTGCTTCTAAATGACGACTATGAAAAGCTAAAATCACTTTATCCCATGAGCATTATTATAAAATTTTCTGACCGTATTTTAGTGACTAATCAAACAGGAACATAACCATGTCAAACACTGATTTTATCTCGTTTGCTCATCCTTATATGGGTGATGAAGAAATTCAAGAAGTTACACAAGTATTAAAATCGGGCTGGTTAGTTTCAGGGCCGCGTGTCAAACAATTTGAAGCGGATTTGCGCGCTTATTTACAAGCGCCCTATGTTGCCAGCCTCACTTCCGCAACGGCGGGCCTGCATTTGGCTTTATTAGCGCTGGAATTTGAACCTGGCTTTGAAGTGATTACGACACCAATGACTTTTATTGCTTCACTCAATTCGATTTGTTTAAGTGGCGGCAAACCTGTGTTGGTCGATATTGATTTTCATACGCGCAATATTAATGTTGATGCAATTGAAGCAAAAATTACTGAACGCACCAAAGCGATTATGCCAGTGCATTTTGCGGGATTGCCGGTGGATCTCGATCCACTTTATGCATTAGCAAAAAAATATCATTTGCGCGTGATCGAAGATGCTGCGCATGCGATTGGTACCGAATATAAAGGAAAACGTATCGGCAGCTTTGGTGATATTCAGGTATTTAGTTTTTATGCGAATAAAAATATCACCACCGGTGAAGGTGGCGCGGTGAGCACGCGTGATGAAGCGCTTTATAAAAAAATTTGCAGCCTGCGTTTTCACGGTATTGATCGTGATGCATTTAATCGTTATAGCAAAGAAGGCAGCCAGGCATACGATGTGATTTTTCCTGGTTATAAATACAATATGATGGATTTACAAGCGGCACTAGGTATTCATCAGTTACCGCGTTTAAATCATTTTACGGATGTTAGGCAAAAATTAGCAGCGCGTTATCAAGAAGTTTTACGCGATTGGGACATGTTTGACTTGCCACAAGCGCCTGCCTATGATCACCGTCACGCATGGCATTTATATCAGCCGCTATTAAAAACCGAAAAAGCCGGCATGACGCGCGATGCATTTATGAATGCGATGAAGCAAGAAAATATTGGTCTGGGATTACATTACGAACCTTGCCATTTGTTCAGTTATTATCAAAAACAATTTGGCTATCGCGCCGGTGATTTTCCGATTGCCGAAGATGTTGGCAAACGCACGGTAAGTTTGCCGCTTTTTCCCAGCATGACTGAAAATGATTTTCAACGCGTCATTGATACAATGCAACGTATTTTAATTAAAAAGTAGAATCTACTTATGAAAAAAAATATTTTTATCTTAGGCATTAATGGTTTTATTGGATGCCACCTTACGGTGGCATTATTAGAGCGGTCTGATTTTAACATTACTGGTATTGATTTACAGACTGATAAATTAGGTGAAAGTTTAAATAATCCGCGTTTACAATTCAAAAAAGGCGATATTTTAAAGGATACACAATGGGTCGAACAACAAATAAATGAAGCCGATATTATATTGCCACTCGTGGCTATCGCTAATCCAAAAATGTATGTGGATAATCCACTAAAAATATTTGAACTGGATTTTGAGGCAAATTTAAACATTTTACGCCTCTGCGTAAAATATCAAAAACGCATTATTTTTCCTTCGACTTCTGAAGTTTATGGCATGTGCGATGAGGCCGAATTTGATGAGGAGCGCTCTAAATTAATTTTAGGGCCAATTAACAAAGAACGCTGGATTTATTCTTGCAGCAAGCAATTAATGGATCGCGTGATTTATGCCTATGGCAAACATGAAGGCCTGGCCTACACTTTATTTCGTCCATTCAATTGGATCGGCCCCAAATTAGATGATGTGATGAATCCGAATAAAGGCAGCTCACGCGTCGTCAGCCAATTTTTAAGCAATATTATTCATGGCCGCGATATTGAATTAGTCGATGGCGGCGAACAACGCCGTTGTTTTACTGACGTCGATGATAGTATGGAAGCGCTACTAAAAATCATCATTAACGAAAAAGGTTGTGCTGATTCGCGTATTTTTAATATCGGCAATCCTGCTAATGATTTATCGATTAAAGAATTAGCACATTTAATTTTAAATACTGCAAAAAATTATCCTAAATTTTCCGCTAACGCTAATAAAATTCAAATTAAAGAAATTCCTGCTAAAGAATATTATGGCGAAGGTTATCAGGATGTTACTGCAAGGATTCCTGCGATTAAAAATGCGAAACAGTATCTTGATTGGGAACCTAAAACTGATACGGCAGCTTCGATTAAAAAGATATTGGATTTTTATTCTAATTAATTGAATTGAGTTTTTTTATTTTTATATTACCCCTCATCCGCCCTATCGGGCACCTTCTCCCACAAGGGGAGAAGGCCAACTTCGGTGACATCTGCTAATAAAAATAAAATTTGGTGTAATGAAAGATGTTTATTCATAAAAAGTTATTAAGCTCTGATGAAATCTTTTTCCCCTTGGGAGAAAACGGGTCTCCTCGTGATTCAATAGCTTTTCAAAACAAGGCGCATTTTATGGCATCGCATTTTATGGCATTGCAGTTTATTGGATTGGCAGATGTCATCGAAGTTGGCCTTCTCCCCTTGTGGGAGAAGGTGCCCGATAGGGCGGATGAGGGGTAATAAAAAACCAGTCTCCCTTAATCCCCACCCAATTCCCGGTAAATTCTTTCCAATACCGAATCCATTTGATTAAAAATTTCATTATTCCAAAACCGCAAAACTTTAAATCCTTCGCGGGTTAATTTTTCGGTTCTTTCTCTATCGTATTCAGTCTGCTCGCTGTGTTGACTGCCATCAATTTCAATAATTAAATTTTTTTCAAAGCAAATAAAATCGACAATATAGCCAGCGATAATTTGTTGACGACGAAATTTGACGTGAGAAAAACGGCGGCCCCTTAATTGCCACCAAATTCTTTTTTCAGCATCATTAGAATGATGTCTTAATGATTTTTGCAAATTTCGCAATCGCTTGTTCATGGATGAAGCTAAAACGAAATTTAGTGAGATAGCAATACGGTGGTTTTTTATATTACCCCTCATCCGCCCCTTCGGGGCACCTTCTCCCACAAGGGGAGAAGGCCAGCGTCGGTGACATCTGCTAATAAAATAAAATTTGGTGTAATCAAAGGCGTTTATTTATTAAAAAAATATTGTGCCCTGACGAAAACCTTCTTCCCCTCGTTAAGGAAGGAGCTCATCAACATTCAATAGCTTTTCAAAACAAGGCGCATTTCATGGTAGTGAAGCTTTTTAAATTAGCAGATCACCGACGTTGATATTGAAATTTTTTAAATTGGCAGATGTCACCGACGTTGATATTGAAGTTTTTTAAATTAGCAGATGTCACCGACGCTGGCCTTCTCCCCTTGTGGGAGAAGGTGCCCCGAAGGGGCGGATGAGGGGTAATATAAAACACTCTTCCAAAATCAAAAGCCCTATTCCTTTATAACCCGATCCGTCACCAAGGCCGTCGTCAAAACACCATTGACATTCGTCGCTGTCCGCCCCATATCGACAATCGGATCAATGCCTTGCACTAGCGCGATCACCGCATAAGGCAAATTTAAACTGGTCAACGTCACCGTGGCTGCAATGTAAGCGGTGCCGGGAATTCCGGAAATGCCAAGTGAAGCAAGGGCATTAATTAACATCACCATCACCACTAAATTCCAAGTCAACGGCTGATGCAAAATGGTAAGCGTCATCACGACCAACATCGCTGGAAAAATACCGGCGCAGGCGTTCATGCCGATGGTGGCGCCGATGCTGGGGACGAAGCTGGCGGTAATTTGGCGGGTTTTGAATTGATCACGCAAGGTTTCTTCGGTGACAGGCAAAGTGCCAAAACTTGAGCGCGTGGTAAAAGCGACAAACAACGGCGCATAGGCGCGTTTAAAATAACTCCAGGGATTGTAGCCAGCAAAAGCGAGAAAGATTAAATGCATACCAATGACTAACACCATCGCTAAATACATTGCGCCAATAAAATTTATCATGCCAAGAATTAATTGCTCGCCTTGCATAATAATTAAAAGTGAGAGCAAGCCGAAAATGCCATAAGGCGTTAATGCCATAACTAAACCAGCTAATTTTTTGACGATGGCAAAGATTGCAGCAATCCACTTGCGAAAAGTTTCCATTTTTTCCGCATCGACTTTTGCATCGAGCATACGCGCAGCGATGCCGATAAAAACCGCAAAAATCACGACAGCAATCGTATTTTCTTCCGCCATCACCGCAATCGGATTGGCCGGCAACATGCCCAATAAAGTATCTACCAATCCGGTATAGACATGATGCGGCTTAATGAATTCCGCCGGCAAACTTAAACCCTGCCCCACATGCAACCAGCTGCCTACTGCAATGCCAATTAATGAAGCCAGAGCAGTCATGCCCAGCAATAAACTTACGCTAATAAAGCTGATTTTTTTTAGCACTTTTCCATTTTCCGCGCCGAGTTGAATGATGGCGTAAATAATTGAAAAAATAATCAATGGCACGACCAACATTTTTAATAACGCGAGATAACCTTCGCCCAAGATTCGCAGTATGGCTTCGATGCCATCCAAATATTCTTTGGGTAAATAATGTTTGAGGAAATAGCCATAAGCAATGCTTAAAAATAAGCTGCAGATGATGCGAAAACTCAGGCTGAATTGCTTACGACTTAGCGCATATAACAGAGCCAGCACGGCAACCAAAATCAGATAACAGATGATTAGCATAAAGACAATCCGATATAAAATAGGCAATCATAACGATTTTGTTGCTCAAATTGAAATAGAGATTCAGATGGTTAAAACAACTGAATTAGCTGCTATATTGATAACATATCGAATCAGGCTCTAGAAATTTTCTTATCTCTTCATAATTAAATTCTTTGAATTTAACATCTTTACCAACTAATTGCCCAAGTTCTTCCTCACTTAGTGCAGTAATACGCTCATGAAATTTTTCAACCATCTTGATGAATTCATTAATTTCTTCTTCTAATATAAAATCATACGATATATGTTCAAGCTCTTTTGAGTGAGGTTGTGAATAGATTTTTGTGTTTGTAAACATATGCTGAGAAGCACCTTCAACTGATGAATGCCTAATATAATACATTGAAAAATCGATATGTTTATGCTCTTTTTCTGCCTGATGATAGCTGACTGGTTTTATCATTAAAAAACTTGTTATACAACACATGTATTTATCGGGAGGAGAAATTGTTATTTTTTTCTCTCTTAGATTATCTAGTAAATCATAATAAAATTTATTCTTTATATTAATGTCCGATATGGTTTTTTTATGTTTGGGCAAAGGCTTAGTGATTTTAAGTGGACGTGGTTCTTTTTCAGTAAAGTCTATTTTAACAACATTTTTTTCAACAATTCTTAGTTGATCCGCTTCTCTAATACTTGCTAATACTGTTGATAATTGAGGCTCCGCAGATTCATCTACTAACAAACGGCTGCTTTCATTTACTTCACCCCCCCTAAAATAACGCCGATAAACTGATTGTATAGACGAGCTTAAACAACATAACATACAGACAAAAATACATACGCCCACAATCACAGCTATAGCGATGCCAAAATTTTTACCAAATTCATGCTGTTCTTTATTGAAACTTTTATTCATCTCTGCCAGTATGCAACGCATCATTGTATCCATGATTTTTGCTATACAATCAGTCGTATTAACAGGGTTCCTATCATCTGTTCCTATAGCGAGCCTACCCACCTCCCATTTACGCAAAGTTCTTGTTTCTTCTAATGTGATATTGCTTGGATTAACATTACAACCAGCTACTGCTTTATCAGAGAAAAAACCAACACCACACTTATGAAAATATCTGAAGCCATCAGTAAAGTCCGCTCGGAATCGAGTCTTATATGGATCCTTATCATTGGTCTCCAAACGAAATTCCCGCATAGCAATAAACCTTGGGAAGGATAAAAAAAATGCAACCATGAATAATTGTGGATTCAAACAAAACAAAGAAAGTGAATTTATAAAAAAAACTAGGAAAGTTTTCAAAGCTGGATTGTTCGAAGTTATATCATTTTTATTTTTTTTCATAATCAGCCGCCATAGTATTGATTACTTATTATACTTCAGTCAAAACAAAATTTTTACAATTAAAATAATATAATATGCATATTAAAGAAAAATTAAGCATAATCTCTTTTTTTTTCGTCAAACTAATAGTTTTCTGATAATGATTTGTCATACGACAACGAAGGAAGCATTACGCCTTTGACCAGATAAAACGCTAACAAGATGGCGTCCAATAATAAATAGCTTATAATCAATCCGAAAACTATAGAAAAGTCAACCTTAATGGTTAACCATACCAATGAAAACTAGCCAAATCATTCCCAATCAAGAAAAGGCACTTTTTTTAGCAAAACGGCAATTAGCCGAATTAGTTTGCGATGCGGTAAATTTAGAAGGTATCAATTACACCTTGCCGGAAGTACAAACTTTACTTCAAGGCGTGACCGTTGGCGGTCATAAGCTAACTGATCAAACCATTACATTAAATCAAGCAGCGGCCTGGGAATTTTTATTTAATGCAATTAAAAATAAAAATTTTGAATTAAGCAAAAATTTCGCTTGCGAATTGCATGCGATTGCAGCCAAAGAAGAAGCATTAAAATGGGGGCAATTTCGAGACGGTTCAGTCACGATTAGCGGCACTGATTATTTGCCGCCTGCTGCCAATCAATTGGATGTTTGTTGGGAGCAAATGATTCAACAAAGCTTGAATATAAAAAATGATATTTACGCTCAAGCAATTTTTTTATTTTTACAAATGGCGCGGAACCAATTTTTTTATGATGTCAATAAACGCATGGGGCGTTTTATGATGAATGGACTTTTGTTATCACAGGGTTATCCTGTGATTAATTTACCCGCCAAAAAACAAACCGAATTTAATCGTTTAATGTTGGAATTTTATCCCAACGGCGAGATGCAACCCATGATGGAATTTATGAAAACTTGCCTAGATGAAAGATTGATTAAAATCATGTCTGAATAAAATTATTCGCTTATAAAAATTTCATAAATTCTCCAAGCCAATAATGAACTGATTATAATTACCAGCGCTAACGGAATTTGATTATTATGCGGCAAATAAGCTGACAAACCACCTAAAACCGCGGCGCCGCTGATTTGCATAAATCCATATAAAGCGCCAGCATAACCCGCAATTTTACCGAAAGGGGTAAAGGCAATCGCAAAAGCATTTGGCCAAATAAAAGTCGAACCAAAATAAAATAATATGATAGGTACCATAATTGCCCAAGCATTTACTTTAAATAAAAAATAACCAAGCAATAATAAAATTCCTGATAAAATCATCGTTAACCAACCGAAGCGCAGCATTTTTTTTGCGCCGAATTTTTTAACGAATTTACCATTCAAAATGCCTGCTGCTGCATAGGCGGCGCCACCGCCAAATAAACTAAACCAACCAAATTCCACCGGCGACAAACCTGCTAAATGAATTAATAATACCGAGCCTGTAGTAAACCAGGCGAAAAATGCGCCATAAGTTAAAAAAGTGCAGATTGTCATCAGCATAAAAATGCGGCTGGATAATAAGGTTTTAAATGTCGTGCAAATAAATTTCCAGGCTAATTTGTCGCGATGATGATGCTGATTCGTTTCTTGAAAACCGTATTGCAATACAGCTAAAGCGATCAACGCATAAGTTGCCATAAAAATAAAATTGGCGCGCCAGCCAAAATAGTGCTGTAAATAACCACCTAGTGCCGGTGCAACCGGCACGATAAACATGATAAATACGGTTAAATAAGAACCATATTTCGCTAAATCATCGCCAGTAAAAATATCGCGGAAAGTGGAGCGCCATAATGCAGCACAAGCGCCGGCGCCAAGACCTTGAACTAAGCGGCCGATGATGAGAGTGTTGATATTAGCGGCAAATACGCAAATTAAACTGCCTAAAAACATAATTGTTAAGCCCAGCAGTAAAGGGATTTTTCTGCCAATGCCTTCGGACAAGGGCCCGTAAATTAATTGTGAAACCGCCACACCAAACATATAAATCGCCATGCTCCATTGAGCTAAATGGATATTGGAATTGAGCGCTATCGCTACTGCGGGGAGCGAGGGAGCATAAATATCAGCGGCGAATTGCGTTAAGCAAACGGCGAGTAATAAGCTGAAAAAAAGTAATTTATTGGTATGCATAAAAATCTCTGGCTCTAAATTGACTGATTGGTCAATTGAAGATTGAACTCTATATTGACTGATTAGTCAATATAATGTATTAAGCTGCATGTATTTATTCTGTTTTATTAACTAATAAATGAGCGGGAGGCATTTTAAATCACCCCTCATCCGCCCCGTTGGGGCACCTTCTCCCGCAAGGGGAGAAGGGTCGCTTCAAGGTTCAATAGCTGCTTATAACATGGCTTATTTCATCGCAATGGAGTTTATTTGATTGACAGATGTAAAGGGAGTTGCCCTTGTAATGGAGTTTATTTAATTGGCAGATGTAAAGGGTGTTGCCCTTGCAATGGAGTTTATTTAATTGGCAGATGTACACGAAGTTGTCCTTCTCCCCTTGCGGGAGAAGGTGCCCGTAAGGGCGGATGAGGGGTGATCTGATAACAGCTTCAATTGGCAAAAAATGTGAGGAAACCATGAGAGACTTAAACACACGCGAAAAAATTCTACAAGCAGCGCGCCAGCTATTTATCGAACATGGTTTCGCCGGCACTTCAATTGGTAACATTGCTAAGCTGGCAGAAATTAATCACAGCTTGATTTTTCATCATTTCGGCAACAAGGAAAAACTTTGGCTCGAAGTAAAGCAAATGATTGTCAAAGAAGCTAATCTTCAAACAAAAACTTTGCCCAGCACTACCCTGCCATTTAAAAAATTTTTGCAACAACTGATGCAAAATGCTTTGCAATTTTATCGCAATAATCCTGATATTGTTCGGATGATTAATTGGCAGCGGCTGGAACAAGGAAAAGAAAAAAATATTGGCGTTACTTTATCGGCTGAATCGCAAGCTTGGTTGGATGCGTTTAAATATTATCAAAAAAAAGGTGAAATTAATCACAAATTGAAACCAGAATTTATTTTAACACTGGTTTTATCGATTATCAGCTCGGCAGCGCTCGATCCGAATATTTTTATTAATACGCCAAAAAAGATGACGGAATATATCAAGTTTTGCATGGCGCTATTTAATGATAAATTCGACTAAAAACTCGAACTAAATTAATGAACGACTTGATTATGTTTCTTGGATAATATCACTTTAATAGAACCTCCACTAATATCCACTATACTGCTTTGGTCTTGCACGGCAAGCATATCACTATTACTGTAGCTATCTTTACCGTAACATTTGATCGTCGCTGTTGGGTAAGTTTCGTTTCTTGCTGATACCTCTACATTGCAGTAGTTTTTTTTATCACCTGATGTGAAACTGTATTTTACTGAGTAGCGGATTGTGACTAAAAGGTTTGGATTCGTCGCTGCAATTTTTACTTGTTGATCAGGCCTAATAACACTAGGAGGATGTTGCCCATCGCGCCAACCCGTGCCTGACGATTTATCATGCCCGACCAAGTACAATCCTTGACCTGTATCGTTCAGGAGATACAAAGTAAGAATTTGGCGGGCAGCGAATAAGGGTACGCTAAAAAATATTAACGAGCAAATTAGTAAATATGTTAGTTTTTTTATCATGATAGTTAAATTAAATTTTTTGTTCTTTAATCATTATATAACATAAAATTAGCTGCGTGCTGTACTCGCTAGCAAAAAATTTTTATTGCTTAAGGTGGATTTAATACTTCAGAGCATCAAAAAATTGGGGAGCAAGTACGAATTTTAATTACCATTCGCACTTGCTATTACGAATTAGATTAAAAACTAATCAAGCCATTAGCTGCACCTAAGCAGATTCAGCCAACTGCCAACCGGTCACTTCCGCAATGCCCTTGCCCATTTCAGCCGGTGATTTCACCACATGAACGCCTGCAGCTTTAAGCGCTTTAAATTTTTCTTCTGCCGTACCTTTGCCACCCGCAATAATAGCGCCTGCATGGCCCATACGTTTTCCAGGAGGAGCAGTGACACCGGCGATATAAGAAACGACTGGCTTGGTCACGTGATGTTTAATAAATTCCGCAGCTTCTTCCTCAGCTGATCCGCCGATTTCGCCAACCATGATAATGGCTTCAGTTTTTGGATCTTTTTCAAATAACGCGAGAATGTCGATAAAGCTGCTGCCCGGAATTGGGTCGCCACCGATACCAACACAGGTGCTTTGGCCAAAGCCTAAATCGGTGGTTTGTTTGACCGATTCGTAAGTCAAAGTACCTGAGCGTGAAACGATACCAACTTTACCTGGCTTGTGAATATGTCCCGGCATAATGCCAATTTTGCATTCGCCTGGCGTGATAACGCCTGGGCAGTTGGGGCCGATCAAGCGGCTGGATTTATTTTTGAGATAGTCTTTAACGATCAACATATCTAAAACCGGAATGCCTTCGGTGATGCAAATAATTAATTTGATGCCAGCATCAACCGCTTCGATAATCGAGTCTTTGCAAAATGGCGCTGGAACATAAATCACAGTTGCATCGGGCTTGACCGCATCAACTGCATCAGCAACTGTATCAAATACCGGCAAACCTAAATGGGTTTCGCCACCCTTTCCAGGCGTAATACCGCCGACCATTTTTGTGCCATATTCAAGCGCTTGTTCCGAGTGAAAAGTACCTTGTTTACCGGTAAAACCTTGGCAAATTACTTTGGTGTTTTTATCAATTAAAATGCTCATTCAAACTTTCCTCTTTCAATAAATTTTTTGGCTATTTTCTAACTATAAACTTTATCTGAACTTTATTAGCTGCAAACTTTCAGTGATGAGCCAAAACTTTAATTATTTTTTAGCAGCTTTTACTACTTGCTGCGCCGCATCGGTAAAACTTTTCGCAGCGATAATATTTAATCCGCTTTGCTCAAGTTTTTTCGCGCCTAATTCTGCGTTGTTACCTTCTAAACGCACAACGACAGGAATTTCAATGCCAACTTCTGCGACAGCAGAAATAATGCCATCGGCAATTAAATCGCAGCGCACAATGCCACCGAAAATATTGACTAATACCGCTTTAACTTTTTCATCCGATAAAATTAATTTAAAGGCTTCGGTAACGCGCTCTTTTGTCGCACTACCGCCGACATCCAAAAAGTTAGCCGGATTGCCGCCATTTAATTTAATTAAATCCATCGTCGCCATCGCAAGGCCAGCGCCATTCACCATGCAGCCGATATCGCCATCTAATGCAATGTAATTTAAATCAAACTGTTGTGCTTTGGTTTCGCGTTCTTCTTCTTGCGACGTGTCGCGCATTTGGCGTAATTCTAATTGGCGGTAAAGCGCGTTATCGTCAATATTCACTTTACCATCGAGGCAAAGTAAATCACCTTTTTTCGTGACGACTAAAGGATTAATTTCTAATAAACTTAAATCGCGCTCGGTAAACATTTTGTATAAATTTAATAATAAATTGGTGAAGTGTTTAATTTGCTCGCCTTTTAATTCCAATTTAAACGCGAGTTCGCGCGCTTGATAAGGTAAAACACCAACCAAAGGATCTACCGTAATCGTCAAGATTTTTTCTGGCGTATCATGCGCAACTTTTTCAATTTCGACACCACCTTCAGTCGATGCCATGATGACAACACGTTTGCTCGCACGATCAATCACCGCACCCAAATAAAGTTCCCGGCCAATCTCGCAAGGTTGTTCAATTAATACCTGATTAATCGGCTGACCTTTGCTGTCAGTTTGGTAGGTCACCAAACGCCGGCCCAATAAATCTTTGACGGTTTGCTTTAATTCATCTTTGCTAGCAACCAACCGCACACCACCGGCTTTACCGCGGCCACCGGCATGGACTTGCGCTTTAACTACCCAGCGGTCGCCACCGATACGGCTGGCCGCATCATTGGCTTCTTCCGCGTTCCAAACGACTTCGCGTAAAGTCACCGGCAGGTGATATTGTTCAAATAAATTTTTCGCCTGATATTCGTGTAGGTTCATGTTTTTTCCCAGGATTGATAAATTGTTATATGCCTAAAATTAAACGAGCAGGATCTTCAAGCATTTCTTTGATGGTATATAAGAAGCGCACCGAATCTCTGCCATCAATAATGCGGTGATCATAGGAAAGCGCCAAATACATCACCGGACGGATGACGATTTGATCATTTTCTACAATCGGACGTTTGACGATATTATGCATGCCTAAAATTGCCGACTGCGGCGAATTTAAAATCGGCGTCGATAACATCGAACCGAAAGTGCCACCATTGGTGATGGTGAAGGTGCCGCCGGTCATGTCTTCCATCGTGAGCTTGCCATCGCGCGCTTTTTTCGAATAATCGAGAATTTGCTTTTCAATTTCCGCCATCGATAATTGATCGGCATCACGCAGAATTGGCACGACCAAACCGCGATCGGTCGATACCGCAATGCCAATATCGAAGTAATTGTGATAGACCACGTCACTGCCATCAATCGAGGCATTGACTGCCGGAAAGCGTTTCAAAGCTTCGATTGAGGCTTTAACAAAAAATGACATAAAGCCCAGCTTGACGCCATGCGTTTTTTCAAACGCATCTTTATATTGATTACGTAGGTCGATGACTGCCTGCATGTTCACTTCGTTGAAAGTAGTGAGCATGGCAGTGGATTGTTTGACTTCTAATAGTCTTTCGGCGATACGAGCACGCAGGCGCGACATTGGCACACGTTGTTCGCTGCGTCCAGCACTTAGCGCAAGCGCGGCTGGAGCCGCGCTCATCTCGGCGGAAACTTTAGTTTGAGGCTGAGTCTTTGATGCCATTAAATGACTTTCAACATCCTGACGCGTGATCCGGCCATCTTTACCGGTGCCAGCAATTTGGCTGGTATCGACATCATGTTCTTTTACCATGCGGCGTACCGCTGGCGTTAAATCTTCCGCTGGCTGGGATTGAGTTTCTGCTTTGGTTTCAGCTTTAGCTGAAACAGGAGCCGCTTTAACCGGAGCCGCTCCTGCTTCTGTCACCAAGATACCAATCACTTCATTCGCCTTAACCGTTTCGCCTTCTTTTTTAAGGATTTCCTTCAAAATCCCTTCCTGCAATGCCGGCACTTCCAGCATGACTTTATCAGTTTCCAAATCGACCAAATTCTCATCACGCGATACTTTATCGCCAGGCTTTTTGTACCACTTGGCAATTGTGGCATCGGAAACGGACTCAGGAAGGACAGGAACTTTGATTTCAATTGCCATTATTTTATGACCTTATTGTGATATTTAAGGGGGCGTTTTGTTGCCCCGCATCATATCGCGGGGAGGGGTTGGTTTCAACCGTGTTGGTACCCACCTCAATTGCAAAAAAATAATTGAAGGAACTCGACTTAAATATATCGCTGTTACATCATAACCAGGATCAGAGTAGCTGATTTTGAGAGAAAAGCTTAGAAATTCATCTAAACTTCGATCTTTAACGCTATTGCAGCAATTTACGCATCAACACTTCTTCCTGAAGCTCTCGCGGCAATCTAGTTAGCTTAGCATCTGGATGTTGATCAAAAAATCTTAAACAAAGTGTTTTTAATGAGGGGATTTTGCTTGATGTGGAAGGATCAGCTTGTTTCAACGCTTGCTCTTGGTATCTAATTTGTTTCAACCTCAACCCTTCCACTATAAGGGCTCGTATCGCTTGCTGAGTTGCAATGGAAGTGCCCCCAGTGCAATTTGCAAATACTAGTTTATTTAAGCTCGGCCCGATTTTATCAAACTGCACTGCCCAAAAAGCAAAGTGAGATCTAGGAGAATCACTACTTTTTATTTGTGGGAACCAAAACACTAGTAAAGGATTTTTTGTAGAATGAGTTAACAAAGTATTTAAGTTCTCTGGAGAAAGATTGAGCTTATGCAGTGGATTAGCAGTTAAGAGCAAGAACAGATTAATATTAGGTGCATCTTTTTTTCGATACTGAATAAAAGGCATCAAATTGATAGGACAATTGCATTCTAATTTTAAAAACCAAAGCGGAAATTTTTTTAAAACTTTAATAAGTGGAAGAACTTTATTAGCTAACAAATCAAATTTATTATAGTTTAAACTTAAAATGAGTTTTCCAATAATAGGATTTTTTATTTTTTTAAGAACCTTTGTAAGAAAATCTATCGGTGCTGCCAAGGAATTGTAGTCAGCAATAATCTCTATAGTTATAAAATTACGATCATTAAATTGCTGAAAAATTAGTTTTAAAAGTTGTTTGAATTGCTTATCACTTAAAGAATTTTGTTTTAGATCTATCTTTATATTAGTTGCGTTGCCAGTAAAAAAAGTCAAAAAAAGCTCGGGACTTATGGCTATGTCACACTTGCATTTGACTTCATAATGATTATTCCGATCGTATATTATCTTAGTTTCTGATGGTAATTTACTTATTAGTACCTTTATGTAGCTTGCCATTTGAGCTTCATAGTGAACAATAGGATGTGATTTATCATTTAATCTAGATGGTATCAAAAAAAAATTTTTTAATTCAGTGATTTTTTGGCATTCCGCTAGCTTCACAATAAAATTTTGAAACAATTGGTTATTAATCACTCTAGTCAAATAGACAAATAGCGACAATGAGTGATCAGAAGGATGATAAATTAGCGAACAACAACGATTTTTATCGTCCTTGGGATCACCAGGCAAATAAATACCTACGGGTAATGCTAGCTGAAGGCTTCTCATGAGAGAAAATCTCTTCAAATACCTGAATTAGCTTTTCTTTATCATCTATAGTAATTTTGGATTGCATATAAGTATATTTCTTATTATTAATTCATGCTAATATAACTCAATTTTAAATAATGACCAATAAAAAAACTATTTAAATTTTTATCAATTAAATTTCTATATTGGCTTACTCCAATTGATTAATATTTTATATTCGCAGTAAACTCACTTAAAATACGATTGAAATCTTTCGTTTCCAATTTAGCATCGAAAGCCGTATCAACGCCATCTTGCACTCCCAAAGCAACTGTATCAAGCACAAACATCAGAATGTAATAACGATTCTCATGTTTTAAAAAATAATATTGCGTATAAAGATCCTTTGACATACCGCCCACATCGGTAAAAACTTGATAATACTTTTGTTTGCCGATTTTTATGAGTTGACCATTTATGCCGTGCAAACCCCAGCCTTTAACTTTGGGTGGCCAATCTTGCTTTGGTACATTATTTAAAACATAAACGAATAACCATTTATCTAATAAATTAATTTTGCCCACTTCTCCTTCAATGGGTAATTTCACAGAAATGCCGCAATTTTTTTCCAGGTATGCTGCTTTATATTTTGGATTGTCATTTAATAAACTTTTTAATAAATCAAATGGATCATGGTAAGTGAGCGCAGTTAATTCTGTTTTAGGCTCGACGGTGGCAGTGCCGGGATAATGCAAAGTGTAACCGCAGGTTGGGTTTTCATAGGTTTGCCAGGTTTCGGCGTGGATGTTAATTGTTGCTGCATAGAAAAATATTGTAAAAATAGTTAGTAGTAAGTGGTTCATAATTGGGATTTGCTCTTAATTAGGAATTTTTAAAATTGATTTAGTGCAAGGTTCTTGTCAGGAGATTGCCGCGTTCGCTGCGCTTCCTCGCAATGACAAAAAAAATGGAGCGATTTCCATAATTTAAAGAGTGGCAATGGGCCCACTCTTTGTCATTGCGAGAGAGCGCAGCGAACGCGGCAATCTCCTGACTACTCACTGGCATTGTAGCTGTTTTTACTACTAAAATTTACTCTCCCAATTCTGAAATTTATCAAAAGAATTTATTCAAGCTTATCAATCTTATTGATCAATAAGATTGCTCTTTATCAAAAAATTACTCATAAACAAAAAGCTGATGAATTTTTTCACTGGGATAATAGTAAACATTTCTTCCTTGTTTACGCTTAATTAAAAAACCTTGTAATAAAAGCTGTTTTAAATCATTAATGGCTGTTACTTTTGCTACGTTATACAGCTTCTGATGCATCTTTATCGTTGTGCGTTTTTCTGCGTTGTCGCTAAGCGATTGCAATAGTTTTACTTGCCGTTCATTCAGGTCGTATTTTTCTTGACTTGCTGACATCATCAATCGGTTTTCTGCTGTTTTCGATTTTACATAAGTTTGAAATTCTTTTCGTGCCAGCTTAATTTTATTGAGGTTATAGTGAATGAAATAAGTGGCATCACAATCATCTTGCTCACTGTAAATGTAAGCCATAGCATACTGCTTTGGTGATTTTTTAATTTTTTCTGAGAGCGATAAATATGCAAATGCCCAATATTCTTTGCGTAACATATACCAATAAAATAACGCCCGCGCTAACCTACCATTGCCGTCTTCAAAAGGATGTAAAAGCCCGACCCAAAAATGCAATAAAATCGCTTTAATCAATGGATGAATAAAAGTTTCATTTTCAAATTTTTTATCATTAGCAAAATTAATCAGCCGAGGTAATTCTTTTTCGACAAATTCTCGATCCGGTGTTACGTAAGCGATGATTTTATCATCCCAGGGCTTTATTACCAGGCGATTTCCGTTTTGGTCTAGCGTATCACGTAGCTTTCCCTGTTTCTCAGTTGCAAGTGTCTTATGAGTCAAGAGGCGATGCAGTTCAGCTATCAGCTCCCAGGAAAGTTCTTCTTTGTAACATTTCTGTTCAATTAATTGCATGGTGAGATGATTATTCACAATCATTTGCTCGTCATGATTGTGCGGCTTTCTTCCTTCCAGCAGCATTTTTTTTGCGACCGAGCGTGCGGTATTCGCACCTTCCAATTGAGATGATGCAATCGATTCTTCAATAATATTTCTTGTGATAAAACTTCGTTTATCCATTTCGGAAAAATCCATAATGCCCATAAAATTACCGGCCATTTCTTTATCGACAATGTGCAAAAATTCATGATAATAGCTTAAATTCATGCAAAAAATTTGACCTTTTGCGTCTCTAATGGGAGTCGCCTGGCTGCCTGCTAAACGATAAAATTTAGTCAATAACCAAAAATCTTCTGCTTTTGGCAAACCCAAATTTGAAATCCAGTTTTTATATTTCAACTCTTCCCAATGTAAATATTTTTCGTTTGCCTTATTTAAAGCTGTTTTAACAACTGGATTATTGAATGCTTGCCAAAATTTTGCATTTTTATCAAAGCTAAAAGCTTTGGGAGAGGGGGAGTGAATTTTATAAATTTTTTCAGCCATACTGCTTTAGCTCTTGAAATTTAATGGGTGCTTATCGAGTGGTTTCAAAAAGCGAGTATGACTGAATTATAGGTCATTTTATGAATAGGTACAATTTATACCAATTTTGTACCTATTCTGTACCTATGCTTTTGCTGCAATAAGAGCAATTGTAAACAGATCCTGTTATATACCCAAAACGGAATTGAAAAGTTTTATTTTTTCTTTTTATCAGTCAGTGGCTTTAATCCAATTGCGCCATTTTTAAAATCAAACATCACTGCGTTATGGTTGAATAATTGGTAACCCAAATTGACGCCATTAGGCACGATGTAAGGATTGGGGCTGGTACTTGTCCAAGGGGGACAAACAGCTAATGCGGCGGATTGATCGGATTGTGTCGCCGTTGAAGTGTAGTGATAATTAATGCTCATATTTTGCCAAAGCACATAAATGCCGAGACCACTATTCAAACATTGGCAGCCATTTAACCAGGGAATATTACTTGGGCAGGGGCTAGCCAAAGTGCCGAGGCGTTTTACCAGCGTTCCTGAAGCATCATCTGAGATAATGGCCATGCCGCCGCCGCTATCGACCATTGCCGTCAATACCGGCGTTACTATTGGGCCAATCTGCATCAGAAAGTTCGGTAGTGTCGCTCCTTCCCAATTGGTGCTACCCACATAAGAAGCAACATTGGTTTTACCACCGCAATCCATGACTTGTTTTTGTAAACCATAGGCTGTAAATCCTTCAGCATTTAATGTGCCTACTGTTAAATATGGCACTGCTGAAGTTGCATCGGGTGGATTAAAAATATAGCCAGCGTTATAAGCCGTACTGCTGTAAGGAAAAAAACTGAAAAAACTTCCTAAACAATATGGATTGTCATTAGTTTTTTTGGATTTTTTTGTCTCAGCGGTGTTTTTAGAATGCGGGTAAATATAATGATCTAAATTCATGCCAGCGCCAAAATTACTAAAACTGCTGTCACAGCTAGCGCCTGGATTATTCACATTCGCAAAAAATTGAAAATCCGGAATTGTATAGGCATTACCACTTTTATCTATTAATGATACTTCGCCTTGCACAATCATCGAATTATTGCCCCACTCATCAGGAACATTTTGCGCAATAATGCGATAACTACCAGGTCTAAGGCAGCTTTGATTGACAATTAATGTGCGTGCGCCTGAGTCAAAACGAAGCAACATCGGATTAGCAAAAACCGATCCGGCCAAATTAACACAATAAAACGGCCCGCTTTCAAGTTTTAGCCGGCTGTTTTTTAAGCGTTCTTGTGTGATTTTAGTGCATTCTTGTAACGGAATAACGCTGGCGGCATTGACTAACTGATAATTAATCAACAAACCTATTACGATCACGAGTTTCTTTTTCATCCTTGACTCCTAAATTTTAATTCCATTTAAAATTAATTGGACTAAATAAAAATCGGCTTTTTAATTATCATAAAGCTTGCTCATTTTATTTCCTGGTGACAGCGCATGACAAATTGTTTTTGCAGTAATTGACGTAGGGGGGATTAGCGTAGCGTAATCCACCGTTAAGCATTGCAGTAGCATAATAGATAATCGGTGGATTACGCTACGCTAATCCCCCCTACTTTGCTCTTGTCAAAATTCAGTAGCTTTTCAAAACAAGATTTATTTAATTGCTTTGGAGCATATTTTGTTGGCAGATGCCACCAAAGTGATCCTTCTCCCCTTGCGGGAGAAGGTGTCCCAACGGGACGGATGAGGGGTAATCAATTAATAAATTTCTTAATAAACGAAAAATAATACAGTCTTAAACAGACCCCAATTACTAAGCTAATTGCAATGCCTCTGCCACTAACTTATTTTGCTGCGCCACATGCAATTTCATGTAACCCGCAGCAGGTGCGGCAGATGCTTCGCGGCCGACATAACTTAGTTTTTGATTCGCATTTAAGGATTTTTCCAAACGATGTCTTGTCGTGTACCAAGCGCCTTGATTTTCGGGTTCTTCTTGACACCAAACAATATCTTTCACTTTTTCGTAAGGTTTTAATATCGCTTTTAATTCTTCGTAAGGGAAAGGATAAAGTTGTTCGATGCGAATTATCGCAATATTTTTGATATTTTCTTCGCGGCGTTTGCTGAGTAAATCGTAATAAACTTTGCCGCAACATAAAACCACGCGTTTAATTTCAGCAGGTTTATTAATTTCATCAATTTCAGGAATGACTAATTGCAATTGGCCGCGCGATAAATCATCGATCGTTGAAACCGATAATTTATGACGCAATAAATTTTTTGGCATCATCACAACTAAAGGAATGCGCACGGGACGAATAATTTGGCGGCGTAGCATATGAAATAATTGCGCCGGTGTCGTTGGCACAAATACTTGAATGTTGCCTTGGGCACAAAGTTGCAGAAATCTTTCGGGGCGTGCGGATGAATGTTCTGGGCCTGCGCCTTCGTAGCCATGCGGCAAAAATAAAGTGACGCCGCAAAGGCTTTTCCATTTTTGCCAACCGGAAACGATAAATTGATCAATAATCACTTGCGCCCCATTAGCAAAATCGCCGTATTGCGCTTCCCAAATGGTCAAGCCAAGCGGATCAGTTGCGGCATAGCCATATTCAAAACCCATAGCGCCAGCTTCGGACAATAAGGAATCGTAAATTTCAAATGTAGCCTGGTTTTCGCTGATGTAATTTAATGGGATATAGCTTTCACCAGTCCTTTGATCATGGAAAACAGCATGACGATGGCTGAAGGTGCCGCGTCTGGCATCTTGGCCTGACATGCGTACCGGATAATTTTGGGCGACTAAAGTTGCATAGGCTAAATTTTCCGCAAAACCCCAATCCATCGGCACTTCGCCTTCGGCCATTTTGATGCGGGTTTGCATCATATTGCCGACCTGGCGTTGCAATTCAAATCCTTCTGGCAATTGCACTAATTTTTTGCCTAAAGCTCTCAAGGTGGCATCGTCGACTGCGGTATTGACTTGTGAACGTGGGTTTTGGTCGAGGTAAGGAGTCCAATTGGCTTTGTATTGATCGGCTAAACCATGGCTTAGGAGGTCGACCACTTGCCTGCCCTCGTCCAACGCCTGGCGGTAATCTTCTACCATTTTGTTGACTTCTTCTTGAGTGACGCTGCCTTCTTTGACCAATTTTTCTGCGTAAATTTCCCGCGGCGCTTGGTGCGCACGGATTGTTTGATACATCAAGGGTTGAGTAGCCGAAGGTTCATCCGCTTCGTTGTGGCCATGCAGGCGGTAGCAAACCAGATCAATCATAATGTCTTTGCGGAAGCGTTGGCGGTAGGCCAATGCTAATTGCGCGATGAAAACGACGGCTTCGGGATCGTCACCGTTCACATGGAACACCGGTGCATCAATCATCTTGGCGATGTCAGTGCAATAAAGGCTGGAACGTGAATCGCGCGGGTTGACGGTAAAACCAATCTGATTGTTGATGACAATATGCACCGAGCCGCCAATACGATAAGCCGGTGTCTGCGACATATTAAGCGTTTCCATCACAATGCCCTGACCGGAAATCGAGGCATCGCCATGCACGATCACTGGCAGCACTTCAGCGCCTGTCAAATCGTTGCGCCGTTTTTGATGCGAGCGGATGGCGCCCATGATAACAGCGGAAACAAATTCCAAATGCGAGGGATTAAACGCCAAACCTAAATGCATCGGCCCATAAGGCGTCTGCACGTCGGAAGAAAAACCCTTGTGATATTTAACGTCGCCAGACGTTAATCCGTAATCTTTTTTGCCTTCGAATTCATCAAATAATTCGCGTGGCGATTGGCCCATGACGTTAATTAATGTGTTCAAGCGGCCACGGTGCGCCATCGCGATCATGATTTCTTTGACCGATGAACGTGCGCCTTCACTCGCCAAAGTGCGTAACAAAGGCACAAAACTATCGCCACCTTCGAGCGAAAAACGTTTTTGGCCGACGTATTTATTGCCTAGATATTTTTCCAGGCCGTCTGCTGCAATCAGCGCTTTTAAAATTGCCATTTTTTCTGCGCGAGTCAGCTGTTTTTGTTCGCGATGATGTTCGTAGTATTCCTGCAGCCAGCGCTTTTCTTCTTGGCTGTTGAGATGCATGTATTCCGCGCCAATCGTTGTGCAATAAAGATTTTCCAAGCGTTCGCGGATTTGTTTCAAAGGCATGGCGGTTTTACCGATCAAGCCATCGCTTAAAAAGACTTGGTTGTCATCGGCTGGTGTTAAGCCGTAATAACTGAGATCTAATTCATAAACGCGCGTGCGGCGGGTGCCCAAAGGATCGATCTCTGCATGCAAATGGCCGAAAGTTCGATAAGCGTTAATTAATTTGGTAACGGCAAATTGCTTGCCAGTTTCGGTGGTTAAATTCGCCGCTGCTTCTACACGGCGCGCTTTGCTGGCAGCCTCACGCAAATCCTGACGGATGCTGTCATGCGAAATATCTTGCACCGCCAAACCATTGACCTGCGGTAAATTAGCAAAATATTGCCGCCATTCGGGCGCGACTTGTTCGGGGTTTTTTAGATATTGTTCGTATAAATCTTCCAGGTAATCGATATTGCCAGCGCCTAAATAAGAGGAAGCTTTTAAAGCTTGCATGTCAGAGTTTTGCATGATGGTTGCTTTATTTTTTATTAATACAGCTGCTTCCCGCTGGGAAGCAGCACCTGTTTGATTTTGGTTTATGAAAATAGTGATATTTTGCTGCAATAAGTACTGACCTTCTTGTCAGGACGACATGACCTAATTGTAGGGGCAACCCCCTGTGCCTGCCCTAGTCTCGGCGACACCCTCGCCAAGGGCAACCACAGGGGGTTGCCCCTACAAAAATTCCCATTTATTTTAATAATGCCCAATGACAGGTAAAATGAAATCCAGCTAAATTAAATACCCCAAAGAATTTCCATCGCCCAAGCGACATAGAAAAACAGCAGAAGCACTAATAAAACTTGCAGCACAAAACGTAAGGAGATCCATTTCACATAATCGGTAAATACCGTCCACAACCCGACCCAGGCATGCATGACGATGCTGATAATGGCCAAAATGCTAAACATTCTGACAAAGGGATTAGCAAACAGCATTTGCCAGTCGGCAAAATTCGGATTGGGGATGGTAATAAAATAATAAAGGATTAATAAGGTGTATAAACTTAAAATTACCGCAGATAAACGCTGAATTAGCCAGTCACGCAAACCGCGATGGTTCATGAAAATTAATTTGTTTACCATAGCCAAACTCCGAGCAAAATTGCCGCAATGAAAGTTGCAATCAAAATAATCCAGGCACTCAATCGGCCGCCTTTCAAGGAATCAGAAAAACCCATATCCATAATCAAATGGCGAATGCCAGCAAAAAAATGGTAACTAAAAGCAACCAGTCCCAGCCAAATAATGAAGCAAAAAATGCTACTTTGATTGAATAATTGACCCACTAAGGCAAAGCCTTGGCTAGAGCTTAAAGAAAGATCCAATAACCACAAACCAAACGGCAAAAACAAGAAAATTAATATGCCGCTTATGCGATGCAAAATAGACACAATCGCGGTGACGGGAAAACGGATCGTCATCAGATTTAAATTCATCGGACGTTTGCGTTCAAGCATGTTCCTAGCCTCATTTAAGTTTGCTGAATTATAACGAGCGAGGTTTGCAAAAACAAACGCCAGCGGTTGCCGCTGGAGAAATGAATTCTTGTGAAACCGGGCCAGGCATGGGGTATTGATGTTTGTTAGAATCTTGCTTTTGAGGCCGCCTCACTCAACGCGTAGCTTAAGAATAAAATACCGCGTCGCAAGCAACGAGGTATTAACTTTAAACCAATAATCAATGATCCCAACATGCAACTAAATCATTTAAAAATCTTCAAACAACTTTATTTTCAAATTTTAATCGCCATCAGCCTCGGCATCTTACTCGGTTATTTTCACCCGAAGCTTGCTATCGAAATGAAGCCTCTCGGTGATGGTTTTATTAAATTAATTCGCATGATAGTAACACCCGTCATTTTTCTCACCGTGGTTACTGGCATCAGCAAAATGACCAGCATGAAAGAAGCGGGGAAAATTGGCGTAAAAGCGCTGATTTATTTCGAAATCGTGACAACTTTTGCTTTGATCATTGGTTTAACGGTTGCCAAAATCAACCAGCCTGGCGTCGGCCTTAATATCAATCCTGCTAGTTTAAATACGCAAGCGATAAGCCAATATGCAACGCAAGCGCATGAATTTAGCTGGACTACATTTTTACTGAATATTATTCCCGAAAGTTTTTTAACTGCTTTAGTTAAAGGCGATATTTTGCCCGTTCTATTTATTGCGTTATTGGTAGGCTTTGGCATGGTGCAATTAGGCGAACGCACGAAAATGTTGGCAAATATTTTTGATCAATTATCTGAAGTGATTTTTTCCATCATTAATTTTATTATGAAATTAGCTCCCATCGGTGCGTTTGGCGGCATGGCATTTACTATCGGCGCCTACGGATTCGATACATTATTTTCACTTGGGAAATTAATGCTTGATGTCTATATTACTTGCTTGTTATTTGTTTTTCTTGTGCTGGGTTCAATTGCCAAATTAAATCATTTCAGCATTTGGAAATTTTTAAAATATATTAAAGAAGAATTAGTTTTAGTCTTGGGCACTTCTTCCTCCGAAGTCGCTCTACCGCGCATGTTGACAAAATTAGAAAAAATGGGCTGCGATAAATCCGTTGTCGGATTAGTATTGCCCGCGGGATACAGTTTTAATTTAGATGGCACTTGTATTTATTTAACAATGGCGGTGATGTTTATTGCCCATGCATTAAATATTAATCTTACTTTTGAGCAGGAATTAACGATTATTTTGGTATTATTGCTGACTTCAAAAGGTGCTGCTGCCGTGACTGGCGGTGGTTTTGTTGTATTGGCAGCGACATTGTCCAGTCTGCATATTATTCCGGTTGAAGGCATTGTATTATTATTAGGCGTTGATCGTTTTATGTCGGAAGCACGTGCTTTAACTAATTTAATTGGCAATGGCGTTGCAACCGTTGTAATTGCACGCTGGGAAAGCAAATTAGACGAAGTTGCCGCAAAACAAGCTTTGATTAATTAATTGATAGGAAATTACCATGAAGAACCACAATCATGAATTTATTCATTTAGTCAATGACGCTAAAACTCGCATCAAAGAAATTGATCTAAACGAATTGAATTCCTGGCAAAAAAACCAAAAACCCTTTGTTTTAATTGATGTGCGCGAAGAATCCGAATTTGCACAAGGCGCAATCCCGCATGCGATTCATTTAGGCAAAGGCATTATCGAACGTGATATTGAAAAACTTATTCCCGATAAAAATAGCACGTTAGTGCTTTATTGCGGCGGCGGTTATCGATCAGCTTTAGCTTGCGATAATATACAAAAAATGGGTTATAAAAATGCGTATTCTTTGATTGGGGGTTATGGGTCTTGGTTGAATCGATAAATTAAAGGTCTTTTGTGAAAATTTATGGCTGCGCCCCACCGCAAGACCTTTGGCGTAGTAGTAGGGAATGGAGAAAGTTTATTATTGCTAACTAACTGGCTCAACGTTGATTATACATTGTGAAACGTCTTGAGCATTGCACCATGCTTTATCTGCGGTTCCCTGCCAATTTTTATTTGTATTATCTGCCGTAAAATGATAAGCGTTTTTACCCATGATATATGTAGAGTAGCTAAAGCTATTTAAAACCCCTGTTTTTATAAACAACATAGAATGCTGACTTGGATTTAACTAGCTGATCAGCCCAATCTCTTCTTGGGCTTAATAAACAGCTTCAAAATTCCCCAATCTTTTCTTAATCCTCACGATAACTAACCGTCTTCTTATACAAATAAACACAAAGCCCAATAAACGCCAATAATCCCAAGCCATCTGCAATTGGCGCGAAATTATTCGAAACCAAACTCAATGCATCCGAGTTTCCTTTGATAACAAAGGGCACTGCCAAAATAACGCCCATCAGTGCGGCGCCAGCCACCATACCGCAGGCGACCATGGTGCCTTGGTCGAAGGCGTGGGCGATAAATGTGCGGCCGTCTTTTGTATTGTCATAACGGCGATGCATGATGCGCTTGCAGATGTAATTCAGGAAACCGCCTACAATCACTGGCAGCGTAATTTGCGGGCCTAAGTAGATGCCAATGCCGACTGCTAGTATCGGCAGGCGTTGGTTTCTTTTCTTCAACCATTCATCAACCACAATAGCGACTAAAGCAATCCCGATGCCAATATATACATCCGCCCACGGCAAGGAATGCCCGAATACGCCTTGGACGACTGCGGACATCAATCCTGCGGTCGGCGCTTGCAGCATTTGAGAGGGATCCATGCCAGGACGTGGGAACACGCCCCCTAAACCATAAGCCTTGAAAAGCAAATCCAGCACCGGCCCAATCACCAGGGAAGAAACCAAGACACCAATTGCGAGCATTACCTGCTGCTTCCAGGGGGTTGCGCCTACCATCTTGCCAGCTTTCAAATCCTGCATGTTTTCACCGGAAATGACGACTGCCGTTCCGACTACGGTGGTAATAATTAGCACCATAGAAATAACAATCTTGACCATGGCAGGATTGTTATGAATCAAGGGATGAAACAGTGGCAACAAAATCACTGAAATGAGCAACAATGAACATAACATCAGGCCGGATAATGGATTATTGGTCACCCCGACCAAGCCAGTAAAATAAGAGCAAACCGAAGCCAGCAGAAAACCGACTATCAAAAGGTAGAAAGTGGCGAAGACGCTAATACCATAGCGCATTGGCTCTGACAGCGGTTGCCCCGGCATATCGAAAAAATGCATAAACATGAAAAAAGCACAAACCAGCATAAAAATAATACCGATACCCACATAATGAACCGGTATATCGTATTCAGTGCGTTCTATCCGAATATTGTTATTCAGGCGATCGACGCGCATTTGCCTTAGCGACCTGAAAGAAGTCTCAAGGCTCACCACAATCGGTTTAACTAAAGTGGCTAAAGTCCAAAGCCCACCCAACAACATCGTACCAACGCCGATATAGCGAATGTGCTCTTTATGCAACAACATCGCCATTGAATAGGCATCTGCTGCTTGTGGCAACCCATGCAGATGCGTGTAGATGGGAATACCAATCACCCAGACGACTACCATGCCCACCAGCATCGCCGCACAGGCCTGCATACCCACAATAAATCCTGCTGCTAATAACGCTGGCGAAAAGCCTAAACTGATTCCATAAAGCAAATTACCACTCGTTTTCCATACAGGAAAAGTCTCTGATAAAACCTGAAAGCCGGTTTGAAACAAAGCCACAATCCCACCACTAAGGCCACCCTGAATCAGGTGTTTCATTTTGGCTTTGCCAGTCGCGCCTGCTTTCAACACGTTTCCAATGGCAGTCCCTTCAGGGAAACGCAGCGTGTGGTAGTTCAACATCACACGACGCAAAGGAATCGAAAAAAACACGCCTAAAAAACCACCAATTAAGGTGATCAACATCGTTTCCCAAAAATAAAAGTGCTGCCAATAACCAATCATAACCAGTGCTGGCAAAATAAAAGCGATAGCAGAAGCAACCCCCTCGCCTGCCGAAGCCGCCGTCTGCACAATGTTATTTTCCAAAATGTTATGTTTCCTAAAAAAGCGCAAAGCGCCCATCGAGATAATGGCGGCTGGAATAGAAGCTGAAATCGTTTGACCTAATTTGAGCGCCAGATAAGTATTGGCCGCTCCTAAAATAGCGGTAATGATAATGGCCAGAAAAACGGCTTTTATTGTAATTTCGGGTAAGGATTCATTGGCGGAAATAAAAGGAGTGTCGTTGGAATGCGCGGTGGAGGATGTTGAAATCTCTGCCATGGGTGCCCCTGATTTATAGTGTGAATTTTTGAACGGCGTATCCTATAGGAAATTTTTTGATTATTCCACCCGTTATTTTTGCAAGCAAAAATCAAAGGGGGTATGAAATTTGAGGATTTTAATGGGGTTTGTTGGTTGGGATAGTTTGAATAATTTAGGGGCAGGCCCCTGTGCCTGCCTTGGCCTCGGCGCTACCGATGCGATGGGCAACCACAGGGGGTTGCCCTTACAAAATTGAATTTATTTAATAATGCTGATCAAAGTTGCCAGATCATTGGTATATCGATAATCTTGGCTTTTACTCAACACTGAAACAGACCTCATGCACGAACGATTTAAACAAGCGAGAGTAAAAGCAAGCTTGACTGAATATGATTTGGATAGAGCCGAAAACGGTTTTAGAGAAATACTCAACGCTTTTCATCTGGATTTATCAACGCAAGAACTACAACTAACGCCGCGCCGCGCGGCGTTAGCTTATGCTGCCATCCTGACTCCCGAGCCATTGAATGCAAGCACTTTTCCCAATACGCACAATTATCATGATTGGGTGGTGGCGTGTTCGATCCCATTTCATTCCATTTGTGAGCATCACTTACTGCCATTTTTTGGTCAGGCGCACTTGGGGTATTTGCCGGGTGAACGAATTATTGGTTTGTCAGCATTGGCGCATTTGGTAGAGCATTTTTCCAGGCAGCCGCAAGTCCAGGAAAGATTGACCGCGCAAATTTCCGGCTGGCTAGAAACGGAATTAAAACCGAGAGGCGTGGGATTAATTTTAGAGGCTGAGCATTTATGCATGTCTTTAAGAGGCGTTAAAGCGTTGGGTGTTAAAACTATTACTTCGACATTTAGGGGCGAAGGAAAAGAAAAACAGCAAGAATTTTTAAATCTTATTCAATAATGCAGCGGTTGCCGCTGCATAAAAGCTTTTTCGTATAATTTAGCAAGATTTGGGCTAGTGTGCTTCGTGAGACGCCGGTTATGCAAGAAGTCTAATATTTGATTTAGACAACTAAACTCAACTTTCACAATTTTTTGATAGCGTACCCGCTGTCAAATGATGCTCCAAATATCTCCGCCATTCCTGATATTTCATATCGGCTTCAGCCGCACTCATTTTCGGTTGAAATAAATCCATTTTTCTTTCTGTCAAAATTGTCTGAGCAAAATCATCCCAGATGCCTGCACCCATGCCTACTAAAACGGCGGCGCCGGTGGCAGTGGCTTCAATATTTTCTGGGCGGTAAATTTTTAGTTGGGTGATGTCGGCTAAAAATTGCAGGAGCCAATTATTTTTGGATACGCCGCCGTCTAGATAAATTTTTTCAATTTTTTGATGGGCGTCTTGTTGCATGGCATCGATCACTTCTTTAGTTTGGTAAACGATGGCTTCGAGTGCGGCGCGTACAAAATGCGCTTTGCTGGTTTCGCGGCCAATGCCATAGAATGCGGCGCGGCTATCGGGGCGCCAATGGGGTGCTCCCAGGCCGGTGAAGGCGGGAATGCAAAAAACGCCTTGATTATCAGGAAGTGAGGCGGCCATTTGGTCGGAGTCGCTTGAATTTTTAATCACTCCGAGTTCATCGCGTAACCATTGAACAACTGTGCCAACGGAGAAAATGCTGGCTTCCAAGGCGTACACCAATTCCTTGGCTGCCCGATAAGCGATAGTTGTCAGTAAATGCTCTTTTGATGCCACCGCGCTTTTGCCGGTGTTTAGTAAGAGAAAACCACCGGTACCATAGGTGATTTTAAGCTCGCCTTCATGAATGCATCCCTGTCCAATGAGAGCAGCTTGTTGATCGCCAGCCATGCCAGTTATCGGCACTGTTTCACCTAAAATCTCGGCAACTGCTAAATCACCAAAATTATCAATAACTTTCGGCAATATTTGCTCTGGGATATCAAATAACTGCAGTAAGTCTTGGTCCCAGGTTTGAGAATGGATATTAAATAGTAAGGTGCGAGAGGCATTACTGATATCGGTCAGGTGTTGCTTTCCCTGTGTCAACCGCCACAGCAAAAAGCTGTCGACGGTACCGAACAAAAGCTCGCCACGCTTAGCTCTTTGCCTTAAAGCAGGATCTTTCTCAAATAACCAGACTAACTTACTGGCCGAAAAATAAGGGTCGATCACTAAACCCGTTTTTTCTTGGATTAAAGCACCCAAATCCCGTTGGGCCCAATCCTGGCATAGCATTTCCGTGCGTCGATCTTGCCAAACGATAGCTGGCGCCACCGCCTTGCCAGTCTTTTTATCCCATAATAGCGTCGTCTCTCGCTGGTTAGTAATTCCCAGGCCGCTGATTTGCTGCAGCGAAAGCCCACTTGATTGCAGCGCTTGACGAATTGTGGCCAAAACACTGTCCCAGATCTCTTCAGCATTCTGCTCTACCCAACCCGGATGAGGAAAATAAGAAGCGAAAGCCTGTTGCGCTACTGCCAGTACTTGCAGCTGCTGATCAAAAATAATACAGCGGGTGCTGCTAGTTCCTTGATCTATCACCATTAAATACTTCATCTCAGTTCCTTAAAATCCGATTTATCAGACAAACTTAATGCATTACATCCAAAGTTATGCACAAGCATGATTTTTTCCAAACGGAGCATAGCAAAAATCCTACAAAAGAAAAAACTTATTGAATTAATCGACATAAGTTATTGATTTTTATTATTTTAATCTGATTGATCATTTGCTGACCAGTTTATATTGAGGCCAGCATGACTTAGGGTTGCGCTAATTTTTCTTTTGCTTATCCACAAAGTTATCCACAGGTTTTGTGGATAAGTGGTTGCTAGCGCAACCACGTCCGTGCGTGAAGGTTTGGTGAGGGTTAAAAACTGGGTAGGGTCTGTTTACAATAGATGGAATAGGTATAGACAAGCTGTTTTGCTTTAAGCAAAATTGTTAGCGACAAACCGAGAGGAAAAGGATAATGGCAACAAAAGCAGGAGCTAGCTGCTTAATTTTGATTATCAGCTTATTGAGTTTCACAGTTTACGCGCGTATCCAGCCAACCCAGCCTGATTTAGCCGCATTGAATGTTAATTCACCTCCTCCGCTTGCGCTAATTCCGACACAAAAGGATGAAAATGCTTCAGTTAAGCCGCCAGCAAGTACGCAGAAACAACAACAAGCGGTTATCGGTTTTTTAGATGAAGCCCTCAACTATGCAAAAGCTAATGGCAAAGAAAAAGCTATCAAGCTATTCAATGATCAAAAAGGCCCCTTTTACCGCTCAGAGCAAGGACTTTATATATCCGCTTTTGTGACAAACGTGCGCAATAGCGCTGTCTCGCTGGCAAACGGCCGTGATAGTAAATTAGTCGGCACCGAACGCTATAGCGCTGAAGATAAATTAGGACACTATTTTGTCCGCCAAATCATTAAAAATTGTAAACGTGGGGGTGGTTGGACCAGTTATTATGAAAAAAATCCCGCGCACAATATGGAAGTCCAAAAAAAATGGTCTTATGCAATGCCAGTCGATGATAGCTGGTGTATTAATGCAGGGTTTTATTTGGATGAAGAGAGTGACGATGGCAATGTTGGTAAATAGGAGTTTTAGCTAAACAAAGTTACGATGCGAAAAGTTACGGCGCGCATCGTTATCAGGAGATTGCCGCGTACGCTACGCTCCCTCGCAATGACAAGAGGGTGGCATAGTTGCCTCTTTTTTGTCATTGCGAGCGAAGTGCTACAATCTCCTGACAAAGATTTGGCATCAAATTAATAAATTTCACTAAACTAAATTATTATCACTAAATTTAAACCAACCAACGAAAAATTTGTAAAATAACCGCAGAAGCCAATCCTGCTAAAACATCATCTAAAACTACACCAAAACCTCCTTTAATATGCTGATTGGCCCAGCCAATCAGGCTCGGTTTCCAAATATCAAAAATTCTAAATAAAATAAATGCTGCAATCATCCAAAAAATATTCACTGGCAACATAAATAATGCCAATAAATACCCAAGTATTTCATCCCAAACAATGCCGGGATAATCGTCGTAATTTAAATCTTTGCTCACCACATCACAAAGCCAAATGCCGAATAAAAATAAAATAAACCAAATAGCAATATAAGTTACCGGTTGCAAATGACACATTAAAAAATAAAACGGCAATGCAGCTAATGTGCCAATTGTGCCCGGCATTTTAGGAAAAGTTCCCGTACCAAAACCAAAAGCTAAATAATGCCAAATGTTTTGATAAACTTTTTCATGATATAAATTCATTTGAAATTCCGGTAAATAAAAAATTTTTTGAATATTTTTCATAGTGATAGTGTATGAGAATTATTACGTGAGAATGTGCCTAACGCAATTTTTTAGATCACCCCTCATCCGCCCCGTTGGGGCACCTTCTCCCGCAAGGGGAGAAGGCTCTCATCAGAGTTCAATAGCTTTCTATACCTTTTGCACTTGAGAATGGGAAATTTCAGGTGCAGATTGCAAGCAGTTGAAACGTTCTGATTGAGGAAAACCGGAGGAATAGTTACTCTATTTCGAGGTTTTCCGATTGAAGAACGTTTCAAATGCGCCGCAAGATGCATCTGAAAAATCCCATTCTCAAGTGTAAAAGGTATATAGCAAGGCATATTTCATCGCATTTAACTTTATTGATTTGGCAGATGTTCCCGTCAGTTGTCCTTCTCCCCTTGCGGGAGAAGGTGCCCCAACGGGGCGGATGAGGGGTGATTTAAAGAGCTTGAAAAAAATTAAAAATGTCGATAACCGCTATTTTTATAATTCTGAATTAAACCATTTTCATCGAAGATTCCTTGAATTTTTTTATCAATTACACCAATTTTTATGCAACTAGAAGGAAGCATAGTTAATTTATTTTTTGGCACCGTAAAACACAACGCATAATCATCACCGCCCGTTAATGCGTATCGCAATGCTTGCGATAAAGGTAATTTTTTAAGTTCAGGTAATAACGGAATAGCATTTAAATCTAAACACGCTCCTACATTCGAACTTTCACAAATATGGCCTAAATCCGCTAATAAACCATCGGAAATATCAATACAACTGTTAGCGATGCCACGTAATTGTTGTCCTAAAAAAACTTCCGGCTCGGGACGATTTAAATATTTAAGAAGCACATCAGAAGGTTTTTGTTGGTTTTTAATTAAATCTAAAGCATAAGCTGCTGCACCTAATTGATGGCTAACAAAAATATAATCACCATCTTTCGCATTGGCACGCGTAATAAACTGGTTTTCGGGCACAAAACCAATTGCAGTGACGCTTACTGCTAAATCGCCGCGGCAAGTATCACCACCAATTAAATCTAGTTGATATTTTTTTGAAATTTCATTAAGACCATCAGAAAATTGATTCAACCAATTTTCATCGACTGCTGGTAAAGTTAATCCAAGCAATAAATAGCGCGGCGTTGCCCCCATTGCAGCTAAATCACTCAAATTCACTGCAACGGCTTTATAAGCAATATCAGCGGGATTATCAGTAGCAAAAAAATGAGTCTCAGCAATTAAAGTATCTTTTGTAATAACAATTTGCTCTTTTGCTGGCGCTTGGAAAACTGCCGCATCATCGCCAATGCCTAATTTTAAATGATCCGTATCAAACAATTTTTTTTTAAAATATTTATTGATTAAGTCGAATTCATTTAAGGGCATGGTTAACAGTTTACTCAAAAATTAATTTCGGTTTGACGTAATTCTTTTGAAAGCGGATCTAACACACCATTAATAAAATTCTTCGCATCATCTGTGGCAAAATCTTTTGCTAATTCTAATGCTTCATTAATAGCTACTTTATAAGGAATTTCTAGGCAATTTTTTAATTCGTAACCAGTTAATCTTAAGATAGATAATTCTACTGGATTAATTTCTTTAAGTGGTCGCTTGGCGTGTTTAATAATCAACGCATCTAATTCTGTTTGTTGCTGAATAATATTTTGCAAAATACTCATAAAATATTCTTTGTCGATATTTTCTTTCATATGGATCGCTAAAAATTGTGCAATAATTTCCTTCATTTCGATTTGTGAAATTTGCCATTGATATAATGCTTGCATGACCAATTTGCGCGCACGTGTTCTTCTTTTTCTTATTTGTGAATTAGTGAGTGTCATCGTTTAATTTCTCTATAGCTTCTCGAAAATCATTAACATCCTGAAAACTGCGGTAAACTGAAGCAAAACGCACATATGCAACTTCATCCAGTTTTTTTAACTCGCGCATCACAAGTTCGCCTAAATAATCTGATTTAATTTCACGCTCACCGGAAACACGCAAGTCATGCAGAATGGCTTCTATCGCTGCTTCAATCGCGCTCAAGCTCACGGGGCGTTTTTCTAAGGATTTTTGCATACCGCGGCGCAATTTTTGCTCATCAAACGGGCTGATGCGGCCATCACGTTTGATCACATAAGGCAAAATTAATTCGGCGCTTTCGAACGTGGTAAAGCGTTCAGAACAAGCAATGCATTCACGCCGGCGGCGCACTTTAGCACCATCGGAAACCAAACGCGAATCGATCACCTTAGTTTCTTGAGTTTTACAAAATGGGCAGTTCATACGTTATTTGTATTCAATTGAAAAAGGACTTTGAATAAATACCTTGCAGCATCTCACAAAAAACTGCAAGTAACTTTCAATATTTTAGCGCTTGTCGCTGACTGTTTAGATCACCCCTCATCCGCCCCGTTGGGGCACCTTCTCCCGCAAGGGGAGAAGG
>CAYTUN010000010.1:0-15687 GCA_964441315.1 uncultured Gammaproteobacteria bacterium
CCCTTCTCCCCTTGCGGGAGAAGGTGCCCCAACGGGGCGGATGAGGGGTGATCTAAGATCCCCATCCCTCTATCAATAATCAATTCAAAACCACCTGCGCCGGCGTATAATTCAAGTTCAAATCTACCGCCACCGCTTCATACGTCACCTGCCCTTTATAAACATTCAAGCCATTCATCAAGTGCGGATCGGCATTGAGTGCGGCTTTAACACCTTTGTTGGCAATCGTCATAATGAAAGGCAAAGTCGCATTATTCAGCGCAAAAGTCGAAGTCCGTGGCACGGCGCCAGGCATGTTGGCGACGCAATAGTGGACGACATTTTCAACGGTAAAGGTCGGATTTTCATGCGTGGTAGGATGACTGGTTTCAAAACAGCCGCCCTGATCGATCGCCACATCGACAATCACCGAGCCGGGTTTCATGTGCTTTAGCATCTCGCGGGTAACGAGTTTCGGCGCAGCCGCTCCTGGCACCAACACCGCGCCAATCACCAAATCTGCCTGGCTGACATATTCTTCAATCGAGCCTTTGGTTGCATAAACCGTCTGCAATTTCGCGCCAAAAAGCGAATTCAATTCTTGCAAGCGTTTGAGGGAGCGGTCCAAAACCGTGACATTGGCTTCCATCCCAATCGCCATGCGTACCGCATTGCTACCAACCACACCCCCACCAATCACCACCACATTGCCTCGCGCCACCCCAGGCACGCCGCTCAGCAAAATCCCACGACCACCACAAGATTTCTCCAACGCATAAGCCCCCGCCTGGATCGAAAGCCGGCCCGCTACTTCACTCATTGGCGTCAACAAAGGCAAACCGCCGCGCTCATCAGTCACGGTTTCATAGGCAATCGCAATACATTTGCTTTGAATCAAGGCATGGGTCAATTCCGGATCTGGCGCCAAATGCAAATAAGTAAACAAAATCTGGCCTTCGCGCAGCAAAGCATATTCATTAATCTGCGGCTCCTTGACCTTTACAATCATGTCCGCCCGCGCATAAATTTCCTTCGCGTCGTCTAAAATCGTTGCGCCAGCATTCACATAGTCACGATCAAAACATTCAATGCCCGCACCGGCATTTTTCTCAACAAACACTTCGTGTCCGTTAATCACCAACTCTTTTACACTATTTGGCACCATGCCAACGCGATACTCACCTTGCTTGATTTCTTTTGGGACACCGATTTTCATGACTTAGCTCCTTTGGGGCGGAAAAGGGGCTAATTATGCGGAATGTGGGGGTGGGAGGCAATATATTAACTTGAGTAAAAAGAGGGCTTTATACTCAAAACAAATAGATTACCAAATCACAGGTAACGGCTCATAAAAAGCTGGAGGAATTTCAAAAGTTGATTTCGCCAAACCCAGCCGACGTTGTTGCACTACATGGGTCGGAATAGCACGCATTTCTGCAATCGGCATATTACGTGTACAAATAATTATCGTCTCATTTTTCTTGAAAGCTTGCTTCAGGTAATAAGACAAACGATCTTTTGCATCGTGAATATTGATTTTTATCATGGGTATAGCAGTAGGCTGAGTAATGGTTTTTTAGGGCAATGATGTTAATCGGTCTAGAGAAGAGGATGTAACTGCTGTAGCGCTTTTTTCTAGAGTCTTTTGTAAATCACTAAGGCTTTTTAAATAATTATCAACTTTATTGCCCCAAAAAAGAGTGTTTGTTGCTAGTTTTGTATGTAACTTGCCAAAATCTAATCGCAAAAAACTATTTACAAAATTTCGATAAAATTTGTCAGCTCCGCATAAATTTAAATATTTCGAAGCTAATTCATCGATGAATTTTTTTTCAAATGAACCTTCAGGTTTTGAAAAGTTGCTAAATGTTGTTTGAGAAACCTGCTGCTGTTTTTCCAACTGCTCATACAACAATTTACTTTGAGAAAAAAATATAGCAAAAATTAGCTTATACGCCTGTTGTTTAATCTCATTAACCCTTACATCAAAACTTTCTCTTAAACCCTTAATTTCAGATTCATCAGCAGGGAGCAAATTTTTTGAGACAGGAAATTCAATTGCATTGATTTTGATTATAAGTTCTTCGCATTTATGAGATAATTTATCATCAGATTTAAATATCCAATCTTCCAAAATTGAAAAATCTTCCAAAAAATCAAGTTTCAACGACCTATTTAGTGCATTCGACGCTTTAGAAGATACTTTTTCTTCCGACCCCTCATCATCAAGCACATTCGATTCTTCCGACTCCTCATCATCTGAACTCTCACATGGGCTAGATGAATCACGACTAGGAACGTCAAGCTCGGTAGCTGATTTATGAGAGAAACATGCGTTCAAAAGTTCATTTAATTTGGCTGTCAAATCATCGAATTTGGCATCAAAAATGATAGATAAAGTTTGATTGCCCAATAAACTTAGAAAAAATGACATGAGCTTATTAGTACGCGTATTTTTTTTACGATCCATAAAATCACTGACTGTACGATTTTTATGGTCACTATTGCCAGTGAAAGAAAATATTTGAGCAATTAATCTTTTTGATGAGCCTGAATTATTATTAGCTGTAGTTATTTTTTGTAGGGCATCTAATAATTTATCATCTAAATAAGGCCGAGTTAGCGCAAAAAGCATATTGCATAGTTTTTTTTTAAAAACAGTCAATTGCGCTTCTTCACATTCAATATTTTTCATGATCTCAAAAAGACCATAAAGGATTTCAATTATTTTATTTATGTCATCATCAAACTTTTTAGCAATTGCATGATCAGTCCTAACTAAATCCCTCAAAAAATTTCTATACATAACCTGCAAGATACTGGTTATATTGTTAAAAATACCGGATATTATTTCTTCTACCGGTTTTTTATTCAAATTCGTTATTTCTACTATAGCACCAGAATAATTAGGTTTTTTAACGTTTTTAATATAAGAAATATAAGTTTTAAGATCCTGTTCAAAAAAAATTAAGTTGTCATAAAAATTCTCAGCCATATGACCATAATTTTCGATACTCAAATCTTGCTTGAAACTTAAAAAAATATCTTTAAAAGTGATATTATAATCATTTAATTCATTTAAAAAATTAGCAATATTTTCTCCCCCATCTGCATTTTCTGACTTACAAAAAAAATCATAAGATTCTCTTAAAAGTTGAAATAAACTTTCAGATAATTCTTTTTCATCAGGATTTTTATCAGGATGATATTTAATAGCTAAACCTTTAAAAGCTTTTTTTATTTCTTCTGGAGAAACAGTACCTTTGGATTCGAACCCTAAACGCTCGAAGTGACTTAGTTCCCGAAATTTATCTAACCTAGGCAAAGAATTTGATATTTCTTCTTCCATTTTTTCACCCATTTTGCGTTAATTTACACATTAATAATCTAGAACTTAAATTAAAATATCATTAAGAGTAGAAAATTATTCTTACCCGATAATTTTCGAGCCAATACGACTTTTTGTCATATAAATAAATTTTAATTTCATCTAACGAGAGTTTAGACGACCACCCAATTAAGTCATTTCCCAAACGCTAACCCTCAATACAACAAAAAACCACCCATTCTCAAACCACCCCCGCCTGATAATGCTGCATCAACACCTCCGCCACACAGCAACTCAATTTCTTCGCCGTCGGAATATGCACAAACTCATTCGGCCCATGTGCATTGGATAAAGGGCCGAGCAGACCGGTGATCATAAATTGTGCTTCAGGATATTTTTGTCCAAGCATCGCCATAAAGGGGATTGAGGCGCCCTCGCCCCAATAGAGTGCGTGTTGGCCGAAGTATTTTTGTGAGGCGCCGTCGATGGCTTGGACTAGCCATTTGGCCAAGGGTGGCGCCTCCCAGCCTGGGTTGGCGTTGTCGAGTTTGAATTCGACTTTTGCGCCGTAGGGGGGATGGGCTTCGAGTGCTGATTTGATGGCACTAGCGGCTTGCTCGGCGTTGCAGCTGGGGGGGATGCGGAAAGAAAGTTTGAAGGCGGTGAAAGGACGCAGTACATTGCCGGCGTCCTTGATGGACGGGAAACCATCGGCGCCGGTGACGCTTAGGGCTGGGCGCCAGGCGCGGTTTAATACTAATTCGGTTAAATCGCCTTGATCGGGATGAGCTTGATCGACCCAGGGATATTCGCGCCAGACATGCTGGTCGAGGGCTTCGGCGACGAGTTGCGCTTCACGCAGGCGGTCGGCGGGGATGTCGACGCTTAAGGCATCGAGCAATATTTTGCCGGTTGCGGCATCTTCGACGCGGTCGAGCAAATGGCGCAGGATGCGGAACGAGGACGGCACGATGCCGCTGGCAGTGCCGGAGTGGACGCCCTCTTTTAAAATGGAGACTTTGAGACTGCCGGTGATATTGCCGCGCAAGGAAGTGGTGCACCAAAGTTGATCGTAATTGCCGCAGCCGGAATCGAGGCAGATAACTAAGTCGGGGGCGCTGAAGCGGTCGCCGAGGTAATCCAGGTAAGCAGGCAAATCGACACTGCCGCTCTCTTCGCTGGCTTCGATCAAGACAATACAACGGGCGTGTGGCAGGCCTTCTTTTTGGATGGTTTCAATAGCGGTCAGCGCAGCGAATAGCGAATAGCCATCATCAGCGCCGCCGCGGCCATAAAGTTTGTCGCCTTTTTGTACCGCTTTCCAGGGGCCAAGATCGGGGGCCCAGCCGCTCATTTCGGGTTGTTTGTCGAGGTGGCCATATAACAAAACGACCTGGTCGGATTGGCCAGGTACATCAATAAAGATGATGGGTGTGCGGCCAGGTAATTTCAGGAGCTCAATTTTCGCCCCTTTGATCTGGCGGGTTTCTGCCCAATTTTTTAGCAGTTCAGCAGCTTGCTGAAGATGACCATTGGCTTCCCATTCCGGATCAAATAAACGGGATTTGGCGGGGATGGCAATGTATTGTTTCAAAACAGGCAGAACGTCTTGTTCCCATTTCATATCGATCATTTGCGAGATTTTTTCAGGGTTCACTGCGTTTCTCCGGTTAGTTTTTTGTACTTATGAATTAACGGACTGTGATTTATTGCATGACAACAAATCTTCTTTTTACCTTTTTTTGTAGGGGGGATTAGCGAAGCGTAATCCACCGTTTTTTAAGAGCTTCTTTAACGCAATATTTCGGAAAATTCTCATCGAATCGGCCTCATTCCAGTGAATCAACAAGGTCTCAGAGAAGCTCTAACTTCGCAAAAACGGTGGATTACGCGCAGCTCAACCCCCCCTACATTTTTCTTTCATAAGAACCTAATAATCTTCCCCCAACAGCTCAAATAATTCTTTCACAGTTTTCTTGAATATGGCAGGGCTGGCTTTGACAAGAGTTAAGTGGCCAAGTTTTCTGCCTTTGGCGGGGGTTTTGCCGTAAAAGTGACAATATACATCAGGAAATTGCATTAACTCATTGATCGGCGGATGATTACCAATCAAATTAATCATCACAGTTTGCTGAATATCATCCGTGCAACCCAAAGGCAGACCTGCGATGGCGCGCATATGGTTTTGAAATTGGCTGGTGACAGCACCCTCAATCGTCCAATGGCCGGAATTATGCACGCGCGGCGCCATTTCATTGGCAATCAACCCGCCTTGATGAACGAAAAATTCGATCGCCATGACGCCAACATAATTAAACTTTTCCATCAACTTCTTTGTGTAATTCACTGCTAATTGAGCTATTTTTAAGCTGCTATCGTAAGGCGCATGGGATTGCCGCAAAATGCCATCGCGGTGCACATTTAGCGTCAGTGGATAATAATAAATCTTACCAGCCTGATCACGCACCGCAATCTGCGAAACTTCCATTTGAAACTCTACCCAATTTTCAGCCATCAATGGCTGGCCGCCCAGCTGCTGAAACACAACCTTAACTTCATTCTCAGCGCGAATAATCGCCTGTCCCTTACCGTCATAACCCATACGGCGGGTTTTAACAACAAAGGGATAGCCGAATTTTTTGGCCGCCTGAATTAAATCTTCTTCGGAATTGACCGCATAAAATTCTGTTGTAGGGATTTTTAAATCGACAAAACATTGCTTCTCAGCTAGACGTTCCTGAGCAACTTCTAAAATTTCTAATGAGGGAAAAATTTTTTTAGATTTGATTTGCTTCAATGCCGCAGTCGGCACATTTTCAAATTCATAAGTAATCACATCAACGCGCTTAGCCAATGCCTGCAAGGCATTTAAATCATCATAATCACCGACGATAATTTCAGCCGCCAAGGACGCAGGGCAGTCCGGATTGGGATCCAGCACCAAAGTTTTAATGCCCAGCGGAACAGCAGACCAAGCCAGCATTTGCGCTAATTGCCCGCCGCCTATGATGCCGATTTTCATGAAGGGGCCTATTTTAATCAAAGAGGCGGAATTTTAGCTTAAGCTTAGATTGGCGTCTATTGTCACTGCTAAAACATTATCAAGCATTAATAGGTTCAATATGCGAAACAAATGAATTTTCATGCGATGTTGACAATTCCGTAGTTATCAAGTGATGCAGCTCTTTCAAACATGGCGCCAGCTGCAAATACCGCTCTGCCCCAGGTGTAAAAAAATCAGCTTTGAAAGCATCTAATGTGCTTTTAAATAAATCAGAACAACTCTTGCTTAGACGAAAAATTGTTTCAATTATTTCTGAATTTGCTAGACCAGCAGGATTAAATTTATCTGCATTCAAGCATTGAATTATTTTCTGCTGCTCAGCAAGCGACAAACTTGTAAAATAACTGACTGTCATATTTTGCAATAGCGCATTACGAAGGTTGATATTTTTATAAATTTTACCAAGCGCACTATCAATCACTATATCTTTTGAATAAAAACCGAAAGATAGCAATGCTTTAATAGCATATTTTTGCACGAGTAAAGAATTAGTGCTGCAAAACAAATTAAGGATTAGTGAGGCGTATGCATCAAGTTTCATTGCAGCACCTAATATACCTGCAATTTTTAGACCTATAATCTGCGTATAAATATTAGCGTTGCCAAGTGTTCGATTTAATAAGGAAATAGGATCAATAGAATTAAATGCTATTTTTTCAATAATAGAAGTAACAGGCATTACCGGATCACTTATATCAGGTTGAATATCTAATAAAACAGGAAACGCATCCCAACACATACTTAAAAAATCAATAAATTCATCTAGACTAAGCACTAAAAGTTTATCTCGGAGCTTTTCTATTAATTCCAGGCCGAGGTAAGCTATGAAGCTTTTAAGTGAGCTTTTTTCTTGAGCCAGGCGATAGATCAATGACTTAAGCAGATAATAAAATTCTCTGGACTGTGTGAGAGTAAAAAGATCACACACAGCAAAAGCAAAAATTAAGATCAGCAAAACATTTTTATCGTGTACAAAACCAGTTTTTTCAATCTCTTTTCTTAAATTTTCTGCAAGCAGGTTAAACACACCCTTATTGCTAACCTCGCTTTCTGCCTTGGAAACTGAAGGCAGATTACCTTTTAATTTTAAATAAGTAGATATCAGATTAATAGCCAATGACTGTTGAATTTTTTTTACTTGCATTAAATATTTAGGTAACTCATATAGCTTTAATTCATGATCGTCTAGAAAAACGATCAGTGCTTTTATAAATTCTTCAGTTAAACTGATCGATAAAAAAGATGGTTTTCTCAAAAATAGTTTTCCGATCGGTTTTTCTTCATCTTTACTATAAAAAATTAAATCCGTACAAGAAAAAATTTTGGAAAAAATTAATTTTTTTTTATTTTCTAAAGATGGATACACAACAGCCACTCTTATTGCAACTCTTTTTTTATCAACAGATTTATTTAATTTTTTCCATAGCAATATGGCAGTTTCCACATAATTATTAAAAATTGAAAGATTATTGGTTGGCGTGCTTACCACCAAATCCATAATTTTTTCCAATAAATCTACTGCCTGAGAAGTAAAGAATTCTGGTATTTTTTTTAAATAAAAAAACAAAGAAGGCGAGATTTGTGTAGAGGATTGCAAAATAATTTTTTGGGAAATATTAAAATTGAGAACAAAAGGCGAGATTTCTTTAAAAATTGAGATATACAGCATCAATTCTTGCGGAGTTGCAGTATTTAAAATGAGTTCAAATTTAGAGCTGCTATAAGTATAAAAAAAATGTGTATTTGCTAGTTGATGTTGAGGATTATTAATTATATCGCTTATGAGCGCAAATAAATTATTGTCTGCTTTAAAATACTTTCCTGCAAGCAGACCCAATAAGCTGATAGCCATTGACTTATTTTTGTAAGATAACAACATCAGGCAATTAAATAATTCCAAGAAATAGCTTTTTATTCCGTCAATTGCATTGTGTTTAGTCGATACAATATATATCGTTAACGCTTGGGTTTGTTGCGTTAAATTCAATTGATTACTGTTCAGATAATTAAGCGCTTTTTGTGCGATTATCGACGTCTGAGACAAAGCGCTTTGTTGAGCCAATAAAATCAGCTGCTCCAACAACCACCCATCAATTACTTCCTTTACTTCCTTGTTTTTTTGCTCTTCCATTATTATCAAAATTAATTATAAAAACCAATAACTTGAATTATCATTTGATAAATAGCCTCGCCCCTTTCAGCAAAGCTATTTTTTCATTGTTCCTGATTTTTATGGGAAATATACAATTTCACCATCATCAATTGTTCCGCTTCCCGTGGCAGATGTGCGCAATATAGAATTATTAATAGTAAGGCCTACAGTTCCACCAAAGCTAGTATCAATAAATATATCATTTGCTCTAGCGTCGTTAGCTGCATTAGCAACAGCTGAAATTACGCTATCATTGACGGTCAGATTGGTAGTGGTAGTGGGTGACAAAAAGAGAAAACTTAGTCCCAAAGCTTCAGCTGATGAATTAGGCCCTGTAGTGGCGTTAGCGCTAATAGTTGAATGATCAAGCACTATATTTTGAGCGCCTGAAGACGGATTACCTGCTTCTATAGCACGAACTGTAACATTGATATTTGATGATTGATTAGTCGTGGTAGCACTAATATTGCTATGATTTAAATTGAGATTGCCCTCCATCAGATCCACGATACCACTATTTGCGTTACCACTAACTCCATTAATAATATTCGTATTAATTTCACTATTATTAAGTGTAATATTTGCCGTGCCGCTTACACCAGCACTTATGCCATTTATAACACCCGCGTTCGAAGTATTTATATTCACCTCACTATTATTCAAAACAATAGAATCGCTCACAGGAAAGCCGCTAAATGGAGTTAACCATATTCCAATTGAAACGCTATTTGCTGCATCCCCAGCAATGTTGATACGGCTATTATTCATGGTTAAATTATTTTCAAGGCCATCCATTTGTATACCAATCGTAGCATCAGATGGCGCGCCAGTGATTCCCGTATACGCATTCACCACACTATTATTCAGCGTCAAATTACTATTTTGCACCAGAATACCTTCGGCATAACCTTGCTCTGAATTTAAGGCGCCAATAACGGAATTATTAATCACCACATTGTTCGCATCGACTAATTTGATTCCTTGAACTAATCGATCAGCTGCATTATTTAACACTTGCACTGAATCAATTGTATTATTGCCAGCCAGATTTAAACCACCAATAAAACTAGGACGTCCATTGCCTGAAGCTGCTAATTTATAGTCGCTGCTGCGGCCGTAAAATGATTGACCATTATTGATTGATAAACTAGTCGCAGCGCCTGGACTATTATCGAAAATACTGCCATTTGCTTGATAAGTACCGCCATTAAAATAAAAATTAGTACTCGGCGCAAAGCTATTGATCGCATTAATATTCGTTTGCGTAAACGAAGCAGCATTACACGGATTGGCAAAAGTACAATTGGCGCTGCCCGTCGCTGAATCAAAGTTGCTACCGCCGTTGTTAGTAAAGAAATAGATATTGCTGCGTTCCAATACCCGATTGCCTTGATCTTGTAAGCTGGTAACTTCGGGTACGCTATTGCCATTACTGATCGTTGCGAGGTTACGCTCAATGGGATCCAGCATGCGATCTTGTAGTGTTTGCGGCAGAATGTCGCGCTTTTCGCCACCAAATGTCAGGCGAACACCGGCCATGAAACTGTTATGAAAGGTATTGTCATAATTATCTTCTGCCAGTAACGAAAAATGATGATTGATTGGAAACAGTAATTTGAGGCTGCCACCATTAATGTTGTCACCAATTTTGGGAGAAAAATGATAGCCGCCAACATAAGTTTTAAAACCATAATGCTTAAACCATTGATAGCCTAATTCCGCATCAATGCCTGGCCCTACACTATTAAAAATGCTAAACAGATCATCATATTGCTCATGCGGGCCAAAGCTGACGTCATTAGCAATTCCTAAGTTATCGCCAAAATCCTGACCCACAAATTGCGTTTGACTGGAAATTGGGAAATAGCCATTGAGATGTAAGTCCCAACGCAAGCCCATCAACTCTGCGCCCGGGCTTAAGAACCAAAAATTACCACCGTTATCGAAATGATTGTAATCAGCAAATAAGTAAGCCCCCAGTAAATAATCCGATTTGAAAATTCCGCGCAATCCTGTACCAAAACTACCGGTACTGTTTTCATCACTGCCATATTTTCCTTGCACATCGCCATACCAAAAAAAGCTTTCATTGCCAGCTAATGGCAGCATGAAATCACCTTGTCCCAAAGTATGATCACCGCCCGTGCCCCAGGCGCTTAGACGCGGATCATAAGGTGTTGGCCAGGAAAATGTTTGCTGCATCATAAAAGCGCAAGAAGCTAATAAGCTAAAGCGAGCAAGAAATTTATTTAATGAGCTTGGCATGGTTAATTGTCCTTAATAAGTTAAAAAAATCTAAATAATTATAATTTAGTGCTAATTGTCAATACTATCTAAAATACTATAAATTTGTAGTTTATTAATTTTTTAACGCGCTTGTTTCGATACATCACTAATCTCTTGATTACCCGCTGGACTAATCCGTTTCAAATTTTTCGCATTTAAATCCAAATTTTTAAAACTCACGCTTTTAATACTCTGATCGTCATAAGTACGAAAATAGTAAATCGAATTTTGTGGATCTTTCACTGAAGTGCATTGGGTGTAATCAATTTCTATTTTATCGTTGTTTTGTTCTCTCACCGCGCCAAACGGAATGTCGAATTGATTTAAAATATGAAATGCTTGTAATACGGCTTGTTGTGCATTATCAGAAGGGACTGCGCTACTGGAAAAAACGGCGGCGCGCACGAAACGGGATGGCGGCGTGAAATCACCGGGCAAACCGCGTAAACCTGAGCCTTGGCCAAAAGATTTCAGCAACATGCCATTTACTTCAACCGGCGCAACATTTAAAGGTGAAAGATTGACGTAATTTCTTAAATTCGTTAAATGCCAATCGAATGTCGGTGAATTGGTAATGACGCCAAGCGGATTATCATAAACCACCAATTTTCCATTTAACGGTTCAATCACAATACTTTTGCCGGATTTGTCGTAAACCACATAATGAAAAGGTGGCACGGTATTCCAGGGTTTGAAAAATGTGGGCGCAATGACGACATTTTTTAATGCTGCTTTGACTTCATCGATATTGCTAAATTGCGTTAATAACCAATTAGGAAAATCTAACGGGCCTAAAGCCTGATTTTGGTTTTGTGAATTGACAGCGGTATAACCGGCATAATCCGGAAAATAAAATGCGCCGACTGATAAACCAGCTTCATTTAAACCATCAATGACTGCATCGGTGCCTTCTACTGCAGTGCCAATTACTGCGTATTTAGCTTGATATTTCATGCCGCTAGCATTATCTGGCAAGCTTGCGGTGAAGCTGTAATTGCGCGGCACAATTAAAATAGAAGGATTAAGCGGCATGGCGAATTCCGCCGTGCGGCCATTGACCGCGCTGCCATCCTGCGCTTTCAATTCAATGCCGGTGCAGGCTAACGCTGCTGGCGCAAGAGCGCCAGCAATCACTGTTGACAAAGCTATGGAAGAAAAAAATGGTTGGAATCCTTTCATATAAATCTCCTGAACCGCTGTAGTATTTTCTTTTACAGCTAATCGTTGATAATCAACTTAGAAATGGTAATTGATGCTCAAAGCTAATTCATTCATCACCATTTTTTGTTTGTTGTTGGCATTTAGCAGGTAATAAATCTCCGAATTAGGATCGTTAGATGGAATGATATCGGGGCTAGTAAAATTAACCCGGTTTTCAGCTGTACCAAAATAGCTAAACAAATAATGTGCGCCGATACTGAGATGATGGCCTAATGCCTGCTCCATACCAATACCTGCTTGCGGCGCAACACGGCTAAATTCACTTGAATTAATGTTGGCAGCATTCACTATCTTAGTCACACCATTTTCATTATTAAGGTCAAACCCAACAGTAGAGTTAAAAACAGGGCCAAATTGCGTTTTAAAACGCGCCACACCAACACCAGCAATACCATATAAAAGCGTGTTATTACCAAAATAAACACCCGGCTCGAGACGTAAACCATAGATATATTTCAACCTGGTTTCTGTTTCAAAGCTGACAGAATTAGCCACATTGTTTTCTTCTCCCAATGGTATATTTTGTAAAAGAGATTGATTAGTTTCAGCTTTACCTTGATCAATTTGACCAAAAACTTCAATCGCAAATGCATAATGATTATCATCGATCGGAAAACGATAGCCGCCTTGCAAGCTTAAAAATTTATAAGGGTAATATTGATTATTGCTATTAACATAATCTGAGTTAGGAAAGGGGGGGCTCTCGTCTTCGTTTAGCGCCTGGAAAATTGAAGAAGCAGTATAATTATAACTCAACTGCGTCAAATCCATTCCCGCACCAAGGCCCGCATACCAGCCATTGAGTGATGAATTAACGCCATTACCTGCCAATGCCGCCGTACTAATCACACTGGAAACCAAAAAAATATTTTTTAAAAATTGAAGTTTGCGCATCTTATAATTCCTTTTTTCCTTGAAGTTGAAAACCTTTGGATGCTAGGCAATTTAGTAGATTATTGTCAAGCTTAATTAATAGCAGCGACCGCTGCTATACCATCAATAATCCACCATTCACATGAATATTTTGTCCATTGATGTAACTGGCTGCATTCGAAGCTAAAAATAAAGCGGCAGCAGCAATATCTTCTGCCACACCAAAACGTCCAGCAGGAATTGCATCTAAATAAGCATTTTGCTGCGCTTCAGGCAAAGCTTTTGTCATATCGGTTTCAATAAATCCGGGCGAAATAATATTGACGGTAATATTGCGCGAGCCTAATTCTTTTCCAAGCGATTTACTAAAACCTGCAATGCCCGCTTTCGCTGCTGCGTAATTCACTTGACCAGGATTTCCCATCGTGCCTACTACCGAACTAATATTAATCACCCTGCCCCAACGCGCTTTCAACATCGGTTTAATACAAGCTTTGGTCACACGAAAAATTGACGTTAAGTTGGTTTCAATCACGCTTTCCCATTCTTCATCATCCATCCGCAAAAACAAATCATCTTTAGTAATTGCTGCATTATTAATTAAAATTAATGGCGCGCCTAATTCATTGCTAATCGTTTCAACGCAATTTTTTACCGATAATTTATCGGTGACATTTAAAACAAAACCTTTTCCATTGAATTTATTTTCTTGAAAATATTGCGTGATTTCTGCGGCACCCTTTTCACTAGTCGCAGTGCCTGCGACTGTGGCGCCTGCTTCAGCTAGTGTGAGCGCTATTGCTTTTCCAATGCCGCGGCTGGCGCCAGTTACTAAAGCGGTTTTTCCAGATAAATTAAACCAGTCTTTCATTTTGTTTCCTGTAGGTTTTGATTTAAAAGATTTTTGAAGCGGCAATTCTAATCGTTAATCGTTTAGCTGAGCAAATCTCCAAAACTTGTTTAGCGTTGCTTTTAGTCACGAAAAAAGCAGCGGTAAACACGCCCAACTGATTTCAACTTACGCGGTTAACATTTTAAATACACCTGACAAAGCATACTGACACGCTTCATCCTGAATAAGTTGGCGCGAACCCGAAGAAAATATTTTTTTCTCGGTAATCATTTTTCCTTCGTGACTTGCCCAAGCAAACCAGACCAAACCCACGGGTTTTTCGCTAGTTCCGCCGCCAGGTCCCGCAATACCGGTAATCGCTACTCCCAGTTGCGCCCGACTATTTGCTAATGCCCCTTTCACCATCGCTGCCGCCGTTTGCTCACTGACTGCTCCATACTGTGTCAACGTTGCCAGCGGCACTTGCAACATTTCCATTTTCGCCGCATTGCTATAACTAACAAAACCCCGCTCAAACCAACCTGAACTTCCTGGCAAGCTAGTGCAAACGGAGGCCACCCGTCCCCCTGTGCAGGATTCAGCAGTAACGAGCATCCAGTTTTTTTCGAGCAATAAAGCAGCTATTTTTTCGATTAATTTGTTCATGACGAAACTCCCTATTCTTGCTGGTCAGTATATTATCTTGGTTAAATTAGTTCGAATTTTTGATAATTATGATTACCCCTCATCCGCCCTATCGGGCACCTTCTCCCACAAGGGGAGAAGACCAACTTTAGTGATATCTGCCAATGAAAAAAACTTAATTGCCATAAAATATGCTTTGTTTTGATAAGCTACTGAGCCACGAGGAGACCCTTCTCCCCTTGCGGGAGAAGGTGCCCGTCAGGGCGGATGAGGGGTGATCTAAAATGCCAAAAGATCAGTAAATAGACCTCCCATTTTTAAAATTACAGGTATACTTGCCAAACTTTTAGAGTAGCAAACCGATAACAAAATTATAAAAATTTATCTTTTACAAAAATATTCACAGACATATGCAACAAACTCATCTCCCACTTGAGCAAGAAATCACTGAAATTTCCGCACATACGCCGATGATGCAACAATATTTACGCATCAAAGCGCAATATCCGGATAAATTAGTATTTTATCGCATGGGCGATTTTTACGAATTATTTTTTGATGATGCTAAGCGCGCAGTAAAATTATTAGATATTACATTGACCGCGCGCGGTCAATCTGCAGGGAAGCCGATACCGATGGCGGGTGTGCCTTATCATGCGGCAGAAAACTATCTCGCAAAATTAATTCGTCTCGGTGAATCTGTTGTGATTTGTGAGCAAGTGAGTGAACCAACGGCGGGAAAAGGCATTGTCGAAAGACAAGTGACGCGAATTTTAACGCCAGCGACGGTGACTGATGAGGCATTATTAGAAGAAGCTTCGGATAATATTTTAGCGGCACTATTTAAAAACAATGCCGAATACCAAATCGCATACTGCGATTTATCTCAGGCAAATTTTCGCACGAGTCAACATTCGGATCGGGAGAATTTAAAAACCCAATTAATGAAATTAAAGCCCTTGGAAATTATTGTTGCCGAGAATCAAAAAAAATATTTTGAAGATTTAAATCTAAAATTAACATTTCGGCCTGAACAAGAGTTTGACCAAGATCAAACTTCAGCACGCTTACAAAAACAATTTGGCGTGATTGCATCTAACAATCAAAACGCTGCTGGCGCACTATTATTTTACTTAGACTACACACAACGTTCCCGCGTTCCACATCTGACTGAAATCAAAACAGAAAATACTGAAGACTTAATCGCCATCGATGCCACTAGCTTGCATAATTTAGAAATTATGCAAAATTTTCGCGGCGAAGCAGAAGGCAGTTTATTTAAATTAATGAACCAAAATGCAACCAGC
>CAYTUN010000010.1:15697-38584 GCA_964441315.1 uncultured Gammaproteobacteria bacterium
CATGGGAACGCGTTTATTAAAACGCTGGTTAGTGACGCCGTATCAAAATCGTTCAATTATTTTAGCGCGCCAAGCTGCACTGCAAGAAATCATTGAAAACAATTGGCACCACAGCTTGCATGAAATTTTAAGCGAAATTGGCGATATTGAACGCGCCCTATCACGCATTGCTTTATTAACGGCGCGCCCTCGCGATTTAATTATGCTGAAGCAGGCTTTGAATCAGCTGCCGCTGATTCAACAAATTTTGGGTTCTGCCGAATCAACATTAATTTCGAATTTAAAAAATTCCGCATCGGCACTTCCCGAAATTCAACAATTATTAGAACGAGCGATTATCGCCCAGCCACCCTTATTAATTCGTGATGGCGGTGTGATTGCCAGCGGCTATGATCAAGAATTAGATGAATTGCGCAACCTCGCCGAACATAGCGATGATTTTTTATTAAAATTAGAAGCGCGTGAACGCGAGCGTTCCGGTCTCAATACTTTAAAAGTCGGCTATAACCGCATCCATGGCTATTACATTGAAATCAGCCGCTTGCAAGCAAAACTTGCGCCGGCAGATTATACGCGCCGTCAAACCTTAAAAAATGTTGAACGCTACATCACACCGGAATTAAAAGAATTCGAAGATAAAATTTTAAGCAGCTTTTCGCGTGCTTTAGCGCGAGAAAAATATTTGTATGAACAGCTTTTATTGCGTTTGCAAAAAGATATTCAGCCATTATTTCAAATAGCGCGCGTGCTAGCTGAATTTGATGTGTTGGCAACACTTGCTGAACGTATTCAGCATTTAAATTTTAAAGCAGCGGAATTTGTTGATGAAGAAATGGTTGAAATCCAACAAGGCAGACATCCGGTCGTTGCTAGTATTTCGCGTGAAGCGTTTATTCCTAATGATACCTATTTAACTAATGAAACCCGCATGCAAATTATTACTGGCCCGAACATGGGCGGTAAATCGACTTATATGCGGCAAGTGGCATTAATCACATTATTAGTGCATATCTGCGGCTATGCGCCAGCGCAAAAAATGCGCTTCGGCAAAATTGATCGCATTTTTACTCGCTTGGGCGCATCAGATGATCTAGCTCAAGGCCAATCGACTTTTATGCTGGAAATGACGCAAACCGCAAATATCTTAAAAAATGCCAGTAAAAATAGTTTAGTCATTATTGATGAAATCGGCCGCGGCACCTCAACTTCCGATGGTGTCGCGCTCGCTTGGGCAATTGCAGAATACTTAGCTTGTGAAAAAAAATCTTATACCTTATTTGCCACGCACTTTTTTGAATTAACACAATTAGCACATAAATATCCAGCAATCACAAACGTCCATGTCAGCGCGGCGCAAATTCAAGAACACATCGTTTTCCTTCACGAAATCGAACCCGGCCCGGCAAATGCTAGTTACGGTATTGAAGTAGCGCAGCTTGCCGGTTTACCGCTTGCCATAATTCATCAGGCAAAACAATTTATTAGACAAGAGAATCAAATAAATGAACCAATAAAAGCAGAGAAAATTGCTGTAGAAAATGACACAAAAAATCAATTAAAAGACAAAATCTCTCATTTAAATTTATTAACGATGACACCCATTGATGCACTAATTTGCTTGCAACAATTGAAGCAAATGATTGAGAAAAATTGATTTTTTTTATTACCCCTCATCCGCCCTGACGGGCACCTTCTCCCACAAGGGGAGAAGGCCAACTTTCGGCTATATCTGCCAATAAAATAAACAGCGTCGCCATGAATTAAATCTTGATAATGAAAAGCTAGGGCCTGTTTAACTTTGAAAAACCCCTTCTCCCCTTGCGGGAGAAGGTGCCCGTCAGGGCGGATGAGGGGTGATCCATGAAATTTCACACTCATCAAAAGCTTCACCAATAAAATTTTTTAAAAAACTAATTCACTTAATAATAATTTAATGTAACCACATTATTATCACTCATTGAAATCATTGCTTAATAAAAAAAGTTAGCCGTCAAGCAATGATTTCTTTTTCAAGAAGAAAAATAATAAAAACAACGTAATCATTAATTACAAGGAATTCAAAATGGAAGAATCACTTCGAGCCAGGGACAACGCCAATTTAAATGGCAATATAACTTTACCGCTTATACTTCAATTAAAATCTTTATTTATTTTTTTAAGAGAAAATAGAGATTCTCTGATACAGAAAAATGCTTTTTCTTATAATGACGAATTAATCTCACATGTCATGGTTTATATTGAATTTGTTGTAGGCTGTTACAATCGTAACGTTTGCAACAGCGAATACTCTACAATTGCAGCTTGTTTATTTCAGATTGACCAATTAGCTCAAAAAATTTTATCTAGCTTTGAAAAAACACCCTCAAGCACTAGCATGGAAAAGCCTAAGTTTTTAGCCCCGCTAACGGAAAACCTCAAAAAACAACATCTAATTAGCGACAAAAAATTAAATGGAAGATTAAAAATTGATGAGAATTTTAGATTTCACCTTCAATTAACTTCGATACTTGTATCAGCAAAAAAATCCCCTACACACACATCTCCTCTCAAGAGTATACAAAACAATGTTAGTCAATTTTTTCTAGGGAAAAAACTTAAAGGGGTCGAAGGCGATATGATATCGGGATTAATGACAGGGGATTCCATAAAAGATTTATTTTACTACCTCTTCTATAGAGATAACTATGATAGCATCTATAAAAACCTGAAATGGTCAAAAATTTATCTTCTCTATTTAAGTTCGCTAGTGAAATATCAACTTGATCCCGAATTATATAAAAAAATAATTCGCTCAATGGATAACACTAGACCATTGGATGAAGTAAATGCTAGAAGCAGACCAAATAACCATTATGCAAAGATAGAAAAAAACTTGCTGTCTTTAGCAAAATCAAAAGAAAAAAAACCACCCACCTTAGATTCACATATTTCAACTGAAGAGAAATATTTAAGTTTAAGACAATTCTTTTTCGATAAAAATCTCGATTTGAACCCCGCGCAAAATTTAATCGATCTATTGTGCAAACATGTCATTCAAACTGAAAATAATGGCTGGGTTGATATGACTACACAAGTTGAAACTGCTTTTTCATTAATTGCACTAGGTTTTTTACTAAACCACCCTGTTCAAGAAGACTCAAAGATTAATAGTGATGAATTATTATTTCAGACCTTCTGGGATTTTATGCAAAACTTGCTCAGTTTTTACCAAAAAGCTGATAATGGCCTTTTATGGATAAGATTAGGGTCGCTTTGCAGAAACCCTAATTTCGCCGATAATAAATTGTATCCTAATGATTTAATTTATCTTAAATTACTAGAGTCAGTAGTCACGATTTTTAATGATTTTGTTTCCTGGCCCTCATTAAAGAAAAACCAGCTTGAGCGATTAGAGCTGTTTGAGTTGCTTGAAGTCGGCACTAATCAATCTGGTAAAAAGGTAAACATTTCAATAAGGCCGGTGTTATTGGCTAGCAATAGTCATGTAGAACTTCCTGATTGTGATGAGATGGGCGCCACTGGCCCTGAAATAATAACTGTATCGATGCTACCACTTCCTAATGAAGCTGAAGTTGATTTGCCTTCTTCACCCGAAGACTCGCCTAAGCTCAGCGCACGTGCTTCCATGGTTCCCACCGACAAACAGGAACAAGATCCCCCACTTCAAAATAAAAACATCGCAGATGGGAAATTCAAGGACAAGGGTGAAGTTGGCATACCTACAAAAATTGAAACCCACAAAGCTGGTTTTTGGGACGACAATAGAGCCTCAGCTGCCGATAATCATGGTAAAAATAATAACAATACCTATGCCGCTTAATATAACCTTTTTAATTTACTAAATTTCATAAATTATCAAGCCATGAGGAATTTATTATGGAAGATTCAACAAGTCAGGTATTTGAATTAAAAATTAGTACGTTACTAAAATTAAAATTGTTAAATAAAATACTAGTCACTGAAGTCGGCAATATTGATGATTTAAGCTCATTAAAAAATATATTGGCTGAAACCTTGCCATTTATCTTATATCATCGCCATTCATCAGCACCAAAAATTCAAGAAACTGTAGCATCTGCTTTATATTACATCAGCAGAGAAATACTAAAATTAAATATCGTAAAACATCAATTACCGGAGAAATTAGCGCTTTTATTAGATGATTGTCAGTCAGGGCTTCAAAAATTCGCTTTTTCAAAAGATCCAATTGAAGCAATTATTGTAGCTTGCAAAACTTACGATGATCTTCTATTGACACAAAAAATTTTAGCATCTTTCTCATTTAGCCCAAGCCACATACCCAACGCTAGCGGTATTTCGAAAATTTTTTCATCCATTTCTCTTAGTAAGCAAATAATGTCTGAAAAAGCAATTCAGAAAATTTTTAATAGCAAGAATTTTTTAATTTTATTAAAGCGATTTCTATCACTTGAAACCTCTTTTGATGCTTTGGATCTTGGCAGCACCCAGATAATGGGACTAATGTTAGCTTATGCGCAAACTCAATTACCGCTGAGCGCCGCTGTCAATCTAAAACTTTTAAACCTGGCTATATTAAAAACAGATCACTCAGCCGACATTTATTTCGATTCCTTCAACGCCACACCTGGCAATGTGGAGCTTGATCCAAGTTGCACATCTCCCCTGATTTTGGCCCCTCGCGAGATATCAGTTCAACGCATTGCTGAACTTTCAGAATTCAAGTCTGCAGAAGGCAATGCAATTGAAAAAGAAAAGTTATTAATTTATTTATTAAAAAGAAATCTTATGAACTGCGTATGTGGGCCATCTAAGGTCTGTTTAATTGCTCACTTACACAAGCTCAGCGCCAATGCCAGCGCAAAGAATCAGTTGCAACTTGGTTTTAGTTTGCTTGCGCTAACCCACGCCATTTGGTCAGCTGACGTTCCTGTTGATACGATTATCTTTGCTTATCTTAATTTTCTACAGGAATTAATTGGTTTTTACCAAACTGATAAAGCAGGAAAAACCTGGCAAGAAATCAAAGAGCTGGCGCTAAAAAATTTTTTAGCAAGCGCTGATTATAGCAAAAGTATTTATACCGACTACGAAGCACTGGATTTTCTTTTTGATATTTATAATTTATTGAGGGAATTTTATCACTTGGAAAATGATTTACCTGAAACTAACTTAAATAAGTTTTTTTCTGATGAAGAAAATTTTGCGATTTTATTTACCAACGTAATGCCAAACCCTGAGGAAGTTGCACTTCCAGGAAACAGTCCTAAAATGGCTCATAAGACCAAAGGAACTTCGAATTTATTGCCTAAATGGTTTGGACAAAATAAAAACAATGAAATCGATCCTTTGCTTCAAGCTTGCAATATATCATTTGGTAAAGAAAAGCAGGCTTCTTAGCAAGAATTTATCAGATATGTGTTATTATTGATGGATTAATTTATTAATTTTTATCAGAAAAATTTTCTGGTTTGAGTTAATAATTTTAAAATAATAATAATAATAATTATAAAAATGGGTTTATTTATAAGAGTATTTATTATGGAAAATATTTTCAAAAAAGATCAAAAAGATCAAAAAGATCGAGAAGTAGGCTTGCCTACATCAGGTGCCGACTCACCAGAGATAGGGGTAACTGTATTATCTAAAGGATTTGATCCTATCAATAAAAGCAGTCGAATCGGTTTGCCTGGCGACACTGAAGCTAAAATTCAGAATCCAGCAAAAGTCTCTAGTGCTTCGAAATTTCAATTAAGTGGTAATAAAAGTGCTTTTACACAAACTGAAGGTCTATCAAATAAAACTAGCGTTAAAAACGAAGAATCTGATGAATCTGATGAAGATGATTATCAAGTAAAAGGAGAAGATGGTGAACTCAGCCAAGTAAACACTTTTAAATAAAGTTTAAAGTTAATTTTCACAAGCGTCCTATGGAATTAATATAGGACGCTTTTTTATGCTTGAAATAAATAAATTAACCAATAAAATTCAAAATTATTTTTAGAAATAAAGACAGTAAATTAAAAATTTAGATAGTTAGGGTACTAAAAATAATTAAGTGACTCGTTTTGTGATAGCAACTTTGCTGCTAAATTCTTGTTAGGAGATTGCCGCGTTCGCTTCGCTCTCTCGCAATGACAAGAAGGGGCAAATTTGCCCACGTTTTGTCATTGCGAGAGAGCTTCGCTGCCGCGGCAATCTCCTAAGCTTCGAATTGCGCTAGAGTACTTTTCCTAACTAATTTGTGCAAATGATGTTTGTAAAGTTTTCATCAAAAAAACGCATTTCGCTAACTATAAAATGCTATTAACCGTTTAAATCACCCTGCTTCAACACTGCTTCCGTCTGCGCACGACGAAAATTTTTGACTCTTTCTGCTAGCGTTTTATCCGAGAGTGACAATATTTGCGCTGCCAATAAAGCCGCATTGACTGCTCCTGGTTCGCCAATAGCAAGTGTACCAACTGCAACACCTTTCGGCATTTGTACAATAGATAATAAAGAATCGACGCCGTTTAAAATCGGACTCTTAATCGGGACCCCTAACACGGGCAAATGCGTTTTTGCCGCAACCATGCCAGGCAAATGCGCTGCGCCGCCAGCGGCGGCGATGATGACTTGAATGCCACGGGAGGCGGCAGTTTCGGCGAATTCAAACATTAAATCCGGGGTGCGGTGGGCGGAAACGACGCGGGCTTCAAAATCGACTTCTAATTGCTTCAAAGTTTCGGCGGCGTGGCGTAGGGTTTCCCAATCGGACTTTGAACCCATGATGAGGGCGATTTTTGGCATGGTTCTCTCGTTATTTGGGTTTAGCAGTGATTTTAATAAGCAAACTGCCACTCAACTATCCCTGGTCTGCTGGGTCCCGCCTTCCTTGGCGGGATGACAATAAAAATATAATTAAAAATAATTAAAATAAAATAATGTAGGGGGGATTAGCGCAGCGTAATCCACCGGTTTTGCGTAAGTCCATTAAAAACGGTGGATTACGCTTCGCTAATCCCCCCTACGAAAAACACCCAATTACATGTGCTCAACAATACGCAATTAACACATTAGAGCTGCCGCAGCACGTATTGCAAAATTCCACCGTTACGATAATAGTCCAGCTCATTTTGCGTATCGATACGGCAACGTGCGGTGAATTCATCGGTTCTGCCATCAGGGCGGCGGACTTGGACGGTCATTTCAGCGCGTGGCGTTAAATTGTTAATGCCTAAAATGGTAATTTCTTCAGCGCCGGTAAAATCTAAGGTTTTACGATTTTGGCCATCGATAAATTCCAGCGGCACAATGCCCATGCCGATAAGATTAGAGCGATGGATGCGCTCAAAGCTTTCGGCGATCACGGCCTTAACGCCCATTAATGCCGGGCCTTTGGCTGCCCAGTCACGGGATGAGCCGGTGCCATATTCTTTACCAGCGATCACGACTAGAGGCGTTTTGTGTTTTAGATATTCCATCGCTGCGTCGTAAATTGTCATCACATCGCCATTGGGTTGCAAACGCGTATAACCGCCCTCTTTTTCCGGCGTCATTTCGTTGCGAATGCGAATGTTGGCAAATGTGCCACGCATCATCACTTCATGATTACCACGTCTGGCGCCATAGGAATTGAAATCTTTATAAACGACACCATGGGCTTTCAAATATTTGCCAGCGGGGCTGTCTTCTTTGATGCTGCCGGCGGGGGAAATATGGTCGGTGGTAATGCTGTCACCTAACAGAGCTAAAACACGCGCGGATTTTATATCGTTTAGCGCAGCCGGTTGCATCGTCATGCCTTGAAAATATGGCGGATTCTGGACGTAGGTCGATTGATTGTTCCAATTATAAGTTTGGCTTTCAGTGACATTAATCCCACGCCATTGATCATCACCATAAAAAACGCTTTCGTATTCTTTTTGGAACATATCGCGCGTGATGGTTTGGACTAAATGCGCGATTTCTTCGTCGCTTGGCCAAATGTCTTTTAAATAAACCGGTTTGCCGTCACTGCCTTTGCCGAGCGGTTCTTTGGTGAGGTCAATATTTGTGGTGCCGGCCAAAGCAAACGCCACGACTAATGGCGGAGAGGCCAGCCAATTGGCTTTGACTTGCGGATGAATCCGGCCTTCAAAATTACGATTACCTGATAAGACAGCAGATACCGCCAAATTATTTTTATTAATTTTTTCAGCGATTTCATCAGGCAGCGGGCCGGAATTGCCGATACAGGTGGTGCAGCCATAGCCGACTAATTCAAACCCCAATTGATCGAGGGATTTTTGCAGGCCGGTTTTTTTCAAATATTCGGTGACAACTTTAGAGCCGGGAGCAAGAGAAGTTTTGACCCAAGGTTTAACTTTCAAACCTTTGGCGATGGCGTTTTTCGCCAGTAATCCAGCGCCAATTAATACGTCAGGATTGGAAGTGTTGGTGCAGCTGGTAATAGCCGCGATAACGACGGAAGCGTTATCTAATTCATCATTCGATTTCGGTTGATGCGTTTTCCATTGTTCTAAAGCTTCTTTCATCGCTTGTGGCAATTGGTCTAATGTCACGCGGTCTTGCGGGCGTTTTGGTCCGGCCATGCTGGGTTTGACATCGGCCAAATTGAGTTCAAGCACATCGGTGAAAACCGGCTCATGTTTGCTATCGCGCCATAGGCCTTGTGCCTGGCAGTAAGCTTTAACAAGATCAATGGTTTCTTGACTGCGGCCGGAAAGTTGTAAGTAATCTAAAGTATGTTGATCAACTGGGAAAAAGCCGCAAGTGGCGCCGAATTCTGGCGACATATTGCCGATGGTGGCGCGATTTGCCAAAGGCAAATGGTCCAAACCATCGCCAAAAAATTCAACGAATTTGCCGACCACGCCCTTTTTGCGTAGCATTTGGGTGACGGTCAAAACCAGGTCGGTAGCAGTCACGCCTTCGGGTAAACGGCCTTTCAATTTAAAGCCGATCACTTCAGGAATTAGCATACTGACCGGCTGGCCAAGCATCGCGGCTTCGGCTTCAATACCACCAACGCCCCAACCCAAAACACCTAAGCCATTGATCATCGTCGTATGACTGTCGGTACCCACCAAGGTATCAGGATAAGCGAACCACTCGCCATTGATTTCACGCGACCATACGACTTTCGCCAAATATTCTAGATTCACCTGATGGCAAATGCCGGTACCAGGCGGCACGACACGGAAATTATCAAATGCTTTTTGGCCCCAGCGCAGGAATGCATAGCGTTCAAAATTGCGCTCCATTTCTAAAGCAACGTTGGTTTTGAAAGCATCGGCGTGGCCGAAATCATCGACTTGCACTGAGTGGTCAATCACTAAATCGACGGGTGATAAAGGATTAATTTTTTTCGGATCATGGCCTAATTTCACCATGGCATCGCGCATCGCAGCCAAATCCACTACAGCAGGAACGCCGGTAAAATCCTGCATCAATACCCGTGCCGGACGATAAGCAATTTCACGGTCGGAATGTTTGAGTTTGGTCCAATCGGCCAATTCTTTAATATCTTCTTTTTTAACTGTATTGTTATCTTCAAATCGCAATAAATTTTCTAATAAAATTTTCAAAGTCATCGGCAGATGATCAATTTTGCCCAGACCATTCTCGGCTGCTTTTTTTAAGCTGTAATAATGAAATTTTTTTGATCCGACTTGGATATGGTCTTTGCAATGAAAACTATCATGCGATTTGTGGCTCATCGTTTTTTCTCCAGGAGGGGGACATTTTGCGTGCGCGTATTGTGACTCAATTGGGTTGTGGGGATCAAGTTTCAGCGTGCCGCTGAAAAAGGGGCGGATGAGGGCTAATAAAAAATAATCTACTAACATTTAGGGCCTGTTTACAATTTGCTTTTTCGTCGCGAAAAAAGCAATTGTAAACAGGCCCTAATTTTCCAGCATCGCCGCTAAAAATACTTTTCCATAACGATTTAATTTTTGCTGGCCAACTCCAGAAATAGTGGAAAGTTCTTGCAAATTTTTAGGACGTTTTGCTTGCATCTCAATTAAAGTGCTGTCATGGAAAATAATATAAGGCGGTACGCCTTGTTCACGTGCTAATTGCATGCGTAGCGTTTTAAGTTTTTCTAATAGCTTTTCATCAATTGTAAAATTTTCTGCAGTTTTCTCGGATTTTTCTTTAGAATTTTTTGTTGCAGCTTTTTCTTTTTTCACTTTCGTAATCGCAATATCCTGCCGCAATGCGATTTTTTTCTCGCCACGCAATAATGGCCGGCTTTCTTCGGTTAATAGCAGTGCGCCATAACCGCCAATATCGACTTTAATGTAACCGGCTGCGACTAATTGCCGGAAAATGCTGTCCCATTGTTGCGCGGAATAATCTTTGCCAATACCAAATGTGCTTAATTGTTGATGGCGGAATTTTCGCACCTGCTCGGTTTCTTTGCCTAATAAAATATCAATTAAATGTTTAACGCCAAAACGCTGGCCGCTTCTGTAAATGCAAGATAAAGCTTTTTGTGCTGCGACTGTTCCATCCCAACTGCTCATTGGCATTAGGCAATTATCACAATTATTGCAATTGCCACTATATTCTTCGCCAAAATATTTTAATAAAACCTGGCGGCGACATAAGGTGGTTTCGCAAAAACCTAATAATGCCGCTAATTTGCGCTTCTCAATGCGTTTGCGTTCCATGCTGGCATCGGAATTCATTAGCATTTGTTCGAGCATAACGACATCGCTTAAGCCATAAACCATCCAGGCTTCTGCTGGTAAACCATCGCGTCCGCCGCGGCCGGTTTCCTGATAATAACTTTCAATATTTTTTGGTAAATCTAAATGTGCGACAAAACGCACATTCGATTTATCAATGCCCATGCCAAATGCAACGGTTGCCACCATAATCAAACCTTCTTCGCGTAAAAAACGCTGCTGATTCAATTGACGCGTTTTATTATCGAGACCGGCATGATAAGGCAAAGCAATCCAGTTTTGCTGATTTAACCATTCCGCTATTTCTTCGACTTTTTTACGTGATAAACAATAAACAATGCCAGCATTGCCACGTTGTTTTTCGTTTTCTAAAAATGCTAATAATTGCTCACGCGGTTTCTTTTTTTGATGGATACTGTAACGAATATTTGGCCGATCAAAACTGGCATTAAATTCCAGTGCATTTTGCAAACGCAATTTTTCGATAATTTCTTGTTTGGTATGTTTATCCGCCGTTGCAGTCAACGCAATGCGTGGTATTTTTGGGAAACGCTGATGCAAAATCGATAATTGCACATATTCCGGCCTGAAATCATGGCCCCAATGTGAGACGCAATGTGCTTCGTCAATCGCAAATAAAGCAATTTGTGCCTGACTGAGTAAATCTAAAAATCGCGGCGTCATTAAACGTTCCGGTGCAACGTATAATAAATCGATTTCATTATTTAATAATTGCTGCTCAATTTGATTAGCAGCTTTGCTGGTCAAAGTTGAATTTAAAAAAGCGGCTTTAACGCCAAGCTGCAGTAAAGCATCCACCTGGTCTTGCATCAAAGCAATCAACGGTGAAATCACAATCGCAACACCGGCGCGGATCAGCGCCGGAATTTGATAGCATAAAGACTTGCCACCGCCGGTTGGCATTAAAACCAAAGCATCTTTGCCTGTGACTAAAGCTTCAATGATGGCTGCTTGCTGGCCGCGAAATTCGCTATAACCAAAAATAGTAGCTAAGTGCTGTTTGGCTTCGTTCATGCTGAACTTCATGAGTTAAAAACCAATGATTTTAACTGGAGCGCAGCGTGAGTCAATTTAACTTTAGGATCTGTTGACAATTGCCTTCTCGTCACGAAAAAAGTTTGTTGCGAATTCAGCAGCAACTTTATACATTAACCGAACGCTATCGGCGGCGCTGGTTGCTATTAGGCACAGGACATAAAGAAGGATTGCCCTATGCTAAAGAACAAAAAAAGATTATGGACGCGACTTTAGCGCGGGATGTTTTGCTGGCGACGAAGTTATTATTAAAACATTATGAAAATGCTGCAAAAATGATAAATAATTATTATGTGAAGAATAATTTATTTAAGGCTTAATAAATTTTTATAAATAATGTTTTCGTAGGGGGGATTAGCGTAGCGTAATCCACCGGTTTTACAAGGTCCGTAAAAGATGGTGGATTACGCTACGCTAATCCCCCCTACGAAAATATTTACAAAAATATTTGCGAAAATATTTGCGAAACATGATTGAATTTTCAATTTATATTTATAGGTTAAAATCAAATGATCGATATCAGACCCGCCAAGGAAAAACTTATCTCACTGAATGCACGCTTACAAGCGCTTCGGAGGTATCTTTGAATTAAATGCTAAAGAAGCACGTCTTGCCGAAATCAATCAAAATTTAGAAAAACCCGAAGTTTGGCAAAATTCAGAATTATCACAGCAGCTCGGTAAAGAAAGAGTCAAGCTGCAAGCTTTGGTTGAGCGTTTCAAACAATTAGATCAATCGATGTCAGAGCAAATGGATTGGCTCGATATTTTGCTGGTAGAAAGCGATCAAGCACAATTTAATGAAGTGCAAAATACGATTGAAAATCTGACAAAATTAATTGAGCAATTAGAATTTGAGCGCATGTTTAGCGGTAAATTTGATGCGAATAATGCATATTTGGAAATTCAATCGGGTAGCGGTGGCACTGAAGCGCAAGATTGGGCAGAAATGTTATTGCGCATGTATTTGCGGTTTTGCGCCGAACATAATTTTAAAACGGAAATTTCTTATATTATGCCGGGTGAAGTGGCAGGCATTAAAAATGCGACAGTTTATGTCGAGGGCGCTTATGCTTATGGTTGGCTGCGCACCGAAACCGGTGTCCATCGCTTGGTGAGAAAATCCCCATTTGATTCTGGCAATCGCCGCCATACTTCATTTGCCGCGGTTTTTGTCACACCGGAAATCGATGATGATATTGAAATTGAAATCAATCCCGCGGATTTACGCATTGATACCTACCGTTCCAGCGGCGCAGGCGGCCAACATGTGAATACCACGGAGTCGGCGATTCGCATTACGCATGTTCCAACCAATGTTGTTGTACAATGCCAAAGTGAACGCTCGCAGCATCAAAACCGCGCTAAAGCCATGCAGCAATTAAAAGCGAAATTGTATGAGCTGGAATTAAAAAAGAAAAATGCGGAAAAAGAAAATCTGGAAGCATCGAAAAGCGATATTACCTGGGGCAGCCAGATTCGCTCATATGTATTAGATGATTCGCGCGTCAAAGATTTGAGGACTGGCGTGGAAACTTCCAATACGCAAGCGGTATTAGATGGTGCGCTGGATAAATTTATTGAAGCTTGTTTGAAAGAAGGCAAATAAAATGACTGAAAATAATTTACCGATACTCGATGAAAATGAACAAATTGTGCTACGCAAAGCGAAATTAGGCCAATTGCGTTTACAGGGCAATCCTTATCCGAATGATTTTTTTCCCGATGTCATCGCACAAAATTTACATGATTTATACGAGGATTTTTCGCCAGAAGAATTAGAAGCTAAAAAAATCTCCTGCAAAATTGCTGGACGCATGATGACTAAGCGCGTCATGGGCAAAGCGAGTTTTACGCATATTCAAGACCGCTCCGGTCAGATTCAACTTTATATACGTCGCGATGATGTCGGTGAACCTTTATATGATGAATTTAAAAATTGGGACTTAGGTGACATTATTGCAGTAGAAGGCGAAGTGTTTAAGACCAAAACCGGTGAATTATCGATTCATGTCAAAGATGCACGTTTATTAGTGAAATCTTTGCGACCCTTACCGGATAAATTTCATGGTTTAGTTGATCAAGAACAGCGTTATCGTAAACGTTATCTGGATTTAATGGTCAATCCCGAAAGCCGCGAATTATTTTTAATTCGTTCAAAAATTGTGGCGGAAATTCGTCAATTTTTAATTGAGCGCGAATTTATTGAAGTGGAAACGCCGATGATGCAAGCGATTGCCAGCGGTGCGGCAGCACGTCCATTTACTACGCATCATAATGCGTTAAATCTGGATTTATTTATGCGGATTGCGCCAGAACTTTATTTAAAGCGTTTGGTAGTAGGCGGTTTTGAGCGTGTGTTTGAAATTAATCGCAATTTCAGAAATGAAGGTTTGTCGACGCGGCATAATCCTGAATTTACCATGCTAGAATTTTATCTGGCGTATGCCGACTATCATCATTTAATGGATATGACCGAAGAATTATTTCGCCGCTTAGCAAAAAATATTTTTGGCCGTACGCAAATTAATTATCAAGGAAAAACTTACGATTTATCACAAGCGTTTCAACGCATGACTTTGCTCGAAGCGATTTGTCATTATTGCCCGGATATTGAATTAGAAGATTTATTGGAAATCGAAAGCATTAAAGCAGTTGCTGCGCGTTATCAAATTGAAATTCCCGAAACTTATGGTATTGGCAAAATTCAATATGAATTATTCGAGCGTTTAGCAGAACATCAATTAGATCAGCCAACATTTATCACGCAATTCCCTGATGAAGTTTCGCCGCTAGCGCGGCGTAATCCGAATGATCCATTATTTACCGATCGTTTTGAATTATTTATTGCTGGCAAAGAAATCGCTAATGGTTTTTCGGAGTTAAATGATCCGGAAGATCAATTGCAACGTTTTGAATCGCAATTGCGCGCCCGTGAAGCCGGTGATACTGAAGCGATGAAACTCGACCCGGATTATGTTATGGCATTAGAATACGGTATGCCGCCAACAGCGGGTGAAGGCATTGGTATTGATCGTTTGGTCATGTTATTTACTGATGCGCCGAGTATTCGTGATGTGATTTTATTTCCGTTAATGCGGCCTACTACAGCGTTTCCGCTGTAGCTAAGTAAAATCAAAAATAGTGCCGGATGAATTAGTTATATTCGCTATTGGGAAATTGCTGAAGTCGCTTTGTTTTTTTCGTAATGACCAGAAAGAGCATCTAATTAATCTTTGTCATTGCGAGAGAGCGTAGCGAACGCGGCAATCTCCTGACAACGAATGGCAATAAACTTATTTCCAAGGAGAAAACGCCATGATGGCAGGTCTATTTATCTTACTATTAATTTCCACTTCATTTGCCTGGCTTGGTAAAAGAAAAACCGCAATCTTTTTTTATATTGTCACCTTAGTATTATCCACCGCAGTGTTCCTACATCACATGACATCCACACTCAACATTCAGCTTTAAAAAACCGGAGGTTTTTTTATGTTTGAAACCAAACGCATTACCGCTTTTGAACGTTTTTGCAATGCCATCGAATTCATTGGGATTTTATTTATGTTGGGCTTAGCAGTGTTATGGCAAATTATTTATAAAGAATTGCCATGCCCACTATGCTTACTACAACGTCTTGGATTTTTTGGCGTCGCTTTTGGGTTTTTATTAAATTTACGTTTTGGTTTTCGTCCGAGCCATTACGCTATTGTTTTACTAAGTGCTTTGTTTACTGCTTTTGTCGCATTAAGACAAATTGCGTTACACGTGGTGCCCGGCAGTGGCAGTTATGGCAGCGCAATTTTAGGCATGCATCTTTATAGCTGGTCATTTGTTGCGGCGATGGTAGTCGTGATTGTGACGATACTGCTGATGAGCGTTGATCGCCAATATCAAGTGGCGCGTAAAGCGAATATTCGTTGGCGGCATATCACATATAGTTTATTTTTGATTTTATTAATTCTTTTAATTATTAATATTGTTGGCGTTATTTTGGAGTGCGGTTTTAAAGCTTGTCCGGATGATCCAGTGAATTATCAGTATTTTTTGCATATTTTTGGGGTGAAAAGCTAGCAAACATGGTGCAGAATTTTCATACGCTTCATTGGCATTTGCTGATATGTCTTGCAATGTTAAATCACCCCTCATCCGCCCTGTCGGGCACCTTCTCCCACAAGGGGAGAAGGACAACTGGCGGGTACATCTGCCAATAAAATAACGGGTATATCTGCCAATAAAATAAATAGCGTGCTGTGAAATAATCTTTGCTAAAAAAGTCTTTCTAAAAAGCTGATGAAGTTCGAAGAGATCCTTCTCCTCTTGCAGTGGTGTTGTTGAATAATTCGGGAAATAAAATGTAGGAGCAGGCTCCTGTGCCTGCCCTAGTCTCGGTGCTACCGATGCGAAGGGTAACCACAGGGGCTTGCCCCTACAAAAAATCGGATTTATTCAACAATGCCCCTTGCAGGAGAAGGATCTCCTCAAGGTTCACTAGCTTTTGTAACAAAACTTATTTCATAGCATCGAAGTTTATTTGTTTGGCAGATGTCACCGAAGTTGGCCTTCTCCCCTTGTGGGAGAAGGTGCCCGACAGGGCGGATGAGGGGTGATTTAAAATATCAGATATCATATAAACCGTTTTAAGTCGCAGAAAAAATATTTTTAAAATGAATTTTTTCTTTTTCGTTATTTTCTAAAGTGGAAGGAGAATTTTTTTCTACTACGGCCAATAAAACTTGCTCATTATCGCTCGTAGTAATATCAACAATATTTCCATACGATTTGCTTTCAGCAAATAAAGCATCATCGATGCTAACCGCAAGCGGTGAAGTGACAGCGATGCGAAGCTCCTGTTTGATCTCGCCGAAATTATAAACTCGATTAATAATTTCCTGACCAACGTAGCAGCCTTTTTTTAAGCTAACCATGTTTTGATGCAAGTAATCTAAAGCTTGCGGTAAATATTTGCCGCTAATAGCAGCAGTCAAAAACACCAAGCCATTTTCGGTATGCGGTTTTTTCCAGGTCGGATAATCGAGCGTTCCGCTCGATGGATAGAGCTCGGTATTATCTAGCTGAATATTGATGGCGATAATTTGATGCGGCGATTGCAGAAAATTAATGCAAAGATGCGAACCAGAAAGAAAAACTTTAAGAAAAACTTTTAGTTTTTCTTCGGGGAATTCTTTATTATCTGCAGCAGAAAATTGATATAGCTCTATCGAATTTGGCAAAGTATTTAAAATAACTTTCTTTCGAAAAACATGCTGCTTGAGATAATTTAAAGTCAGCTCCAATAAACTCTCATCCAGCAACAGATAATAGCTATCAAGATATTTAACCACCAAAAACTGCGACAAAACCCGCCCTTTGCTATTGCACAACAAAGCAAACGCCGCGTGCTCGTCACCCACTACCCGCAAGTCTTGCGTCAGCATATTCTGCAAGAATTCATTCGCATCCCTCCCAGAAACCTGAAGCAGCCCAAAAGGCTGCTTTGTGACTTTTAAAATAGTTTCATTCATAGCGATGGTTTGGCGTTAAATGCGGTTAATACATCAGGAATAAAGGGATTAATTAAAGCATCGCAAATCAATTCAAACGGAATTTTTTCCTGGTCAACAGTGAAGTAAACGCGATAAATTTTAGGATTATTGGTGGCTTGAATGCTGGCTTGATTTAACAGCGCTAGCAATGCCCAGGGGCCGGATTTTTTAATGCTAAAATTTTTGCCATTACTGTTGACGATTAATTCGGCTTGATCAGAATTTGCAGCAAGCCATGATAAAGTATTGCCTGGCAAGCCATTGGCAAAATCAATTTTTTGTTGATTATAATTTAAATTAACTGTTCTAATTTTACTATCGACAACTTCCGGCATCATGCTAAAACTAAATTGCGGATTTTCGCTATTACCCGCGAAAAACATCTTGCGAATCAGCGCAGCGCGCATAAACATTTCTAGTGAATCTTGAGTGATGGGTAGCGTTTGATTATTCAAGCTTTTCAAATTCCAATATAACGAAGAAGTATCGACGAAATCTGCTAAATACTGATTGAAAAATTGTGAAATAACGCCTTCGGCATTAAAGAATTTGGAGAAATCTTTAATTTCAATGATTTTTTCCGCTTCAGCAGAAATCGGAAAACGCGCATTAATATGCTTAATATAAAATGGATAAACAGTCTGCTGCCAGTTTTGATCGATATATTGATAACTGGCATTCAAGAGCAAGCGCCAGCTTTGATCGGCAATTTGCGTCAGCCAGGTTTTTAAAGGCTCTGGCGCGTCGTGTGCCGCAATCATTAAATTACCAATTTCATCGGTGGCGCCACCAGTTTTCATGCGTTTTGCCGCAAATTCATAAGCAGCTTGATTACTATTTTTTTGGCTTGCGATCGCATTTATTTTGGTTTGTAAGGCTGCCAAAGTTTGATTTAAATGATTAGCATTTAAATAATCCTGCATTTTAGCAGTTAATTTGCTTAAGTTACCTGCGGCATTAGCTGTTTGGCTAAGACGGTTGAGCGGCAGTAAATTGGTTTGCGCAGCATTAAAAAAATCTTCAAACGGGTTTTTCTGCTGACTGATCTGGTTTAAAAACGAAGCTAAACCACCCAAATCTTTGATTGAATCAAAGTTAGATTTCAAAATTAGATTTTGCCAATAAGCGAGATAATTAGCCAAATAAAGATTTTTTACTGATTCAATAGTGGCATTAATTTGTTCTTGATTGATCGTATTACCTTTGGTCACCCAGTCATCTTCAAAAAAATGTCTAACTAAATCCGCTATCTTTTTCTGATAAATGTCATCAAAATTACGGCTCAAGTACATTGGCTGGTTAATTTCAATGCCATCATAATTTATGTTTTCACTAGCGGTATTGTACTGCGCTTGAATTTTGCTATAGATAATTTCGCTTAGCATGGCATTGGATAAAACAAAACGCGCCGAGCGGATTAAGTTGGGATCAGCGTTTGGTAGGGGAACTTTATTTGCTACGGCACTTTGAATTAATTTGATCTCTGAATCCAGCGTTTTATTGTCCTTGGCGCCTAATGCAACGAGTCCTGATTTTAGCAGTGTGTCATCCAAAGCATGTTGACCTGTCAGCATTAAATAAAGCGCAAGTAATTGATATAGCGCTTGTGGATTTTGCTGTTGCGCGAGCTGTTGCGTGGTTTGTTGAATTAAATTTGGTAAAAATTCAGTGGAAAGCGCTTTGGTATACGCTTCTTGTAGCAAAGCTTTTTCCTTCGCCGATTTTCTAAATACGCTGAAGTAATCTGGGTAATCGTATTTAGCGATAATTTCATCCAAATTTTTTAATTTATCCAAAGTATTTAAATTTTCTTGATTAAATTGGTCCCAATCAAATTGAATTAAATGCGCTTGTTTTATGTCTTGGTAATAATCGATATACAAATAAGCACTGCTTAATAAAACGAGGATCAAGCCTAGCATTGCGTAACGATAGCCACTTGCTGGTTTTGCCAGCGAAAGCTGGCTTTTTACAATCGATTTTTGAATGAGATAATTCGAAAATAAATATTGATCAATTTCTTTAGCGCTAAAATAAATTCCACTTAATTGAAATTTTTTAGGCAAAGATTCGGCAAGCCGAATCAAAAGGTTTTTATATTGACGAAAGTGGCGAATGAATTCGCTAAGCTGATTCTGTTTGGGCTGTAATGTTTCGATCAAATCTTCAAATCCAGGCGCGATTTCTAATGCATATTCGCTGTGTTTATCATGTTGAATTTTAATGCCAAAGGGCAAAGTTTTTTCACCTTCATCAAAATTTTCAAGAAAGTGCTTATAACCGTCTAAATGCTGTAAGACATTTAAAATAAAGTGGGTGGCTATTTTTTGCTGGGAGTAAAATTTAGGCAAAATCAGATTATAAAATTTGATAGTATTTTTGAAATTTTGTTCGGTCAACGTATTAAAATCCAGCCAAATATAAACCTGTTTAACATGCTTACGATAAGGTTTTAATAGGCGCGAAAAATAATTAGCGATTTCAAAGCTATGGCTGTCTTTCCACTCCGTATAAATCGCCGCTAAATTGGGCACGATGATTGTTTGCCGGTCTTTTACATACCAGCGGCAAATATTGGTATTTTCCGCTTCTATTACAATCGGCTCAAAACGGTTTTGCAGCAGCACGTTGCTGTGACTTAAATCCAGGCTCAAAAATAAAACCACTTCATTTTCCAGCAGATCGTGCTGGTAAAGAAAATGGTAAGCCGCCTGGCTGTTTAAAGTCAGCGAAGCCTTTTTTTGTTCAATATAGGATTGTAACGCTGCTGAACTGACCGATTTCACATTCGCCGCTTTTCCCCGCCAGGCATGCCAGGCGCCCCAACAAAACACCAATAGCAGAATAATCCCCATACGCGACAGGGGATTTTGTAACCAAGCATTACCAGGGACCAAGGGCAACACGAACCAAACCAGGGCGGTGCTGATGATAAGGACAGCGATACTGGCGGCGAACTGGAGCGTCGAACGTGTCATGAAACAGGGATTGGTTAATTTAAGACGGGAGATTGTAGCATGTTCTTCTCTGAAGGGAGATTGTCTCCTAACTTTCCATTCTGCAGAGAGCTAATTTTGCTTCCAAACGCGAAATAATTTTTAATACGTTTTCTGAAACTGTTTTCCAATATCCCGCCGATAATATTTTTCAGGCCAAACTATTTGTTCTGCTAATTGATAAGCTTTTACTTTCGCATCTGATAGATGAGTTGCAATTGCGGTGGCACAAAAAACACGGCCGCCGGTATTCAATAGTTCGCCATTCTGTTTTTCAGTGCCGGCATGAAATAATTTGCAATCATTTTGATCATACGGAATAGCATCGATTATTTGTCCAGTTTTGACTTGATTCGGATAACCTTGTTCTGCAATCACCACGCCTAAAGCCGGGCGCGGATCAATTTCAATTGTGGATTGATCTAAATTACCTGATTCTGCATGCAACAGTAAATTTACCAAATCACTTTTTAAACGCATCATAATCGGCTGCGTTTCTGGATCACCTAAACGGCAATTAAATTCCAATACTTTAAAATCACCATCGGGTTGTATCATTAAACCGGCATATAAAAAACCTTTATAAGGCGTACCGTTTTTTTGCATCGCCGCTAATACAGGATAAATCACTTGCTGCATCACTTTTAATTGCAGCACATCGGTTAAAATTTTAGCCGGTGAATAAGCGCCCATGCCGCCAGTGTTAGGTCCTTTATCACCATCATCGCGGCGTTTGTGATCTTGCGAAGTTGGCAATACTAATGCAGTTTTTCCATCAGCAACCACCATAAAACTTGCTTCGATACCGGAAATCTTTTCCTCGATAATAATTTTTTTACTCGCATTGCCAAATTGCCCAGCCAACATTTCTTCAACTGTATGAATCGCTTCTTCTGCTGAATCAGCGACAACCACACCTTTTCCAGCAGCTAAACCATCAGCTTTGATCACTAAATAATTGGGGTGCGCGCGAATAAATTCGATGGCAGGTTCAAGCGATTCAAATATACCAAAACCTGCAGTAGGAATCTGATTTTCCTGCATGAAAATTTTGGCATAAGCTTTGGAAGTTTCTAATTGCGCGCATTTTTGGCTTGCGCCGAAACATTTCAATCCGGCTTGATGAAATTGATCAACCACGCCAAGCGCCAATGGTGCTTCAGGGCCAACGATAGTTAGATCAAATTTTTCTTGTTTAGCGAAGGCAATTAAATTTTCAATATCGGTTGCCTGGATTGCAATATTTTTGCTTTTTAATTCATCTGCGGTGCCAGCATTTCCAGGTGCGACGAAAATTTCACTGACGAGTGGCGATTGCGCGACTTTCCATGCTAGTGCATGTTCACGACCACCGTTGCCGATAATGAGGATTTTCATTTATTAATTACCATTTTTAGTGAAAACGTAATTTATCATAGCTTTATTGTTTTCTCTGCAAGAATTAAGGTGTTTTTTTAAGGCTTTAGTAGTTGCTCGGGGGTATCTAATGAAAATTGATTTTTTTTATTACCCCTCATCCGCCCCGTTGTGGCACCTTCTCCCACAAGGGGAGAAGGGTCTCCTCATGGTTCAAGAGCTTTTCAAAACTCGGCTTATTTCATTGCATTGAAGTTTGTTTAATTGGCAGAAGTCGTCAGTTGTCCTTCTCCTTGCGGGAGAAGGTGCCCCGAAGGGCGCGGATACTATCCCAACAAAATAGAAGCCTAAATAATTCATTTTTACTAAATCTGATTTTTGTTATGATCCAAAATCTTATTTGTATAACTAAAACCTATCCGTTTTGGGTATAGAAAATTAAAAATAAAATTTTTAATTCAAAAAAGATGACAGGAGCAAACCCCAATGCCACAAACTTGGCAAGATGTTTTAGGCCATGAAAAGCAATTAGCCTATTTTCAATCGATTTTGCAATTTTTAAAAACTGAAGCGGAAAAAGGCAAAAAAATTTATCCGGCGCCGGAAAATATTTTTAATGCTTTAAAATTAACGCCATTTGATGAAATTAAAGTGGTGATTTTAGGACAAGATCCTTATCATGGCCCACGGCAAGCGCATGGTTTAAGTTTTTCGGTATTACCTGGCATTGCTCCCCCGCCCTCTTTGCAAAATATTTTTAAAGAAATTCATGATGATTTGGGTTTGCCGATTCCTAAACAGGGTCATTTAGATAAATGGGCAAAACAAGGTGTTTTGTTATTGAATACTGCATTAAGTGTCGAAGCAGGAAAACCGCAATCGCATGCGAATATCGGCTGGCACCAATTTACCGATAAAATTATTGAAAAAATCAATCAGGAAAAAGAAGGTGTAGTGTTTTTATTGTGGGGTTCGCCAGCGCAAAAAAAAGCAGCATTAATTGATAGCCAAAAACATTATATTTTAAAAGCAGCTCATCCTTCTCCATTATCTGCCCATCGGGGATTTTTTGGTTGTAAGCATTTTTCAAAGACCAATGAAATTTTGAAAAAATTAGGCAAAGAACCGATTGATTGGAGTTTGTGAGTGGATTAAATTTTTAGTTTAATCATTTTAAAAATGCTCTGCAATTAAATTACTTTTTGCTTGTAAAATAACATTTTAAATCACCCCTCATCCGGCCCGTTGGGCCACCTTCTCCCGCAAGGGGAGAAGG
>CAYTUN010000011.1:0-38574 GCA_964441315.1 uncultured Gammaproteobacteria bacterium
TCACGCATCACTCGGCGCAATAACACCTAAAACCTATCCGTTTTGGGTATAGAATTATTGATTCTTGTATGGAGTCAGGTTTTGCTGAACCACAATTTGAGGAGATTGGCACGCATTTTAAAGTTACTATTTTTACTCAAGCCATTAAAAAGCCTGAGTTAAATGAGACTGATCGAGCTATTGTTGATGTGTTGAGAAAGTCTGATGGATTATCAACTAAAGAAATTGCTATTGCGATAAATAAATCACAAAGAATAACTCGGACTAGATTAATCACACTTATTGAGAAAGGTCTGATTGTAGAAATTGGGAGGGGGATGAATGATCCTAAGCGGAAGTATTTTTTTAAAAAGAATTTATAAGCTGAAGCACTGAGATGACCCCCCTTCTTTAGACAATTTTTAGTAAAAACTAAGAGAGTATTTTTTGCTCGGGTTGGTTAAAATTTTTAATGAATAAATATTACTACTACTATTTTTTATTGCATTATTAAAAAATATATTTGCTGGGATTTCGTAATTTAAGCTTTGATGGTAGCGTTCGAATTATAAAAGTAAATATATTCTTTAATGCCTTTTTTTAATTCTATGATTGAGTGATACTTCGATCATTGCTTGTGCTTTATGCAGGGCTTCAGAAAGGGAATGAAAGACAGAAGTGTAATTGACCGCGGATGAGCGATCACTTAAGCTACTTTTAGCCATGATTTACTCCAGTTCAGTAGATTGTGGTTAGTACCGTTCAGGTGCTAGTTACACTTGGGCGGTACGCTAATAATTAGCAAAGCTGCTAATGTCATTTCACTAGATGCGATTTGACAAAGGCAGCTTATAGCTAATCTTTAAAAATTGCAACCTGCGGAATTAGTTTAGTTTGCATAAGCGTTGATTTATATTTTCCCTGCAAATTCCCTTTAAAAATTGAAATAATCAGATCGCTATTTTATAGCTATCTGAAACTTACCAATGAGATATTGAAGTAGAAATTTTCGATAAATATTACAATTCAGATTATTTCGTATTAAAAATAGTGTAGTTAAAACTTTTGTGAAAAGATTCCAATGAAAAACGCTTCTAAAACGATACAAATATTTTTACCCAGTGGTGATCCTTCTGGCATTAGAGTTGCAGAGATTACGACTAGCATACTTCGTGTTATTGATATTCCGAGAATCCAGTTGGAAAATTTTTTGACTATGCCAGAAGCATCGCAAGTTGGCATCTACTTCTTGTTGGGTGAAAACGAGGAAGGTGAAAAATTGCTATACATTGGCCAGTCGAGTGAATTAAAAACACGTTTACTTCAGCACCATAAGAGTAAAGAATTTTGGGATCGAGCTATCGTAGCGCTATCACTGAAAAATAGTTTTATTCACACCCATGTATTATTTTTAGAATGGCTTTCCATCAATGAAGCTGCCAAGGCTGATAGATTTAAATTGGAAAATGGCAATGTAGGTTCCTGTCCTCATGCGCCTCTTCCGCTAGCATCAGATTGTCATGATTTTTTTGATATGCTGACGATTTTAGTTGGCTCGCTAGGTTATCCAATTTTTAAGCCTTTGGTTGAAAATAAACCTACAACTGAAGAGGTTTTTTACTGCACGCGCAATGGCATTCGCGGTGCAGGAGTTTTTACGGATGAAGGTTTTGTTGTGCTTGCAGGTTCTTTAGGAAAAGCAGCTGTAGAAGGCAAGCGCAGTGACAAACGGCACAAAGTTCGCGATGAGCTATTGAAAGCAAAAGTGGTTGCTTTGGAAAATGGCAATCTGATTTTTAAAAAAAACCATCTTTTTAAATCGCCAAGCGGCGCGTCTGCTACTTTATTGGGAAGGTCATCAAACGGTTGGATGGATTGGAAAGACAAGGACGGACGGACTTTAGATGAGGTGAAGCGGGTGGGGCAAAAATAGTGTCGAGAGTTCAATCAAATATGCAAACAAGTCAATGACTCTAAACTGGCCGACGAAATTCAGTAGCTATAAAAAAAGCCAACCAAGTTTATAGAAACAGGAGCTCAGTGTCCTAAACTCGCTCTTGGCTAGCTTGGTGATTATATTATAATTTTTTTTATTTTTCATTTTAAAAAATCTTAATTAAATTAATAAGTCAAGAGGCTTATGTGCAATTATTCCGAAGGCGAGCAATTTAACTAGTGCAAAAAATGCACCTGTTCAAATTTCAGATAAACTTTATGTTTTTTGGTTAGGCTTAAAGTATAAAAGACAATGAGATTATGAAAATTTTAGGCAATTAGGGCGTTTCGTAACCAAAATAGAGTTTTAAAAAACGTTTAAAGCAATTCCTTTTATTATTAAGAAATTAATTTATTTATTTGTTGATAAACATTTTCTCCATGCTTATCTTTTTTCCAAGCTATTAAAAATAAATTACCTGATTTTTCTGCCCATACTTTGCCTATAAGCGCTTTCTCCTGGGTATCCTCATTGTTTAGATGGGCCCCCTTGTACTCAATAACTAATAGCCGGCCGTCAACAAGCTGAGCAATAAAATCGGGATAAAATCGATCAGTTGACGTGGGCAACCAAAAAGCATAAAGCGGTTGGCGTTCTAGATTACGCACCCAAAATTTTACAGTAGGATTCTGATCAATTGCTTGAGCACATTCTGCCTCTTCAGCATTCATCATTGCTATGCGCGAATAATAATGTTTGTTAAAGCCGATAGGGCCTTCATAAAGTAAATTGGCTGGGTAGTTATTACAATCAAATTTGAAGCTAAAATTTTCTTTATTTATAGTAGCAATAGCGGTTTCGCTAAACATGCATTGCTGATAGCCCTGATGGTAAGCCTGTTTTCGATAATAATCTATTCGTTCGCGCAATACTTTTTCTAGAATAAATTTACCACGCAATAATTTTTCAAGTGTTAAATCATTTCTGTCTAAAAGATCACGTACAGTCCTTCTAAGAAATTCCAATAAAATTTTTTGTTTAATGTCGGGTTGCCTTAAGCGGCGATCAAGCCATCTTACCAGGTCTAATTCAGTGGCATTCGCATAAATTCCGTCTAATGTAAATTGCTCAACGTTTTCCGCTGCTTTTATCATAATTTTTTTACCAGATAAATCAGCCACATATTGTTTGGTTTGTTCATTTATGCTAAAAAAATTAGACGTTAATGGCGCATAATAATCCAATAAATTCCAACCGGAATCGGTTAAATACAGCTCTGGTTCAGCCAGTTCAACTCCATCAGCAAAATTTAAACAAAGTTGAGGAACCAAAAAAATTTCTCCTTTTTGTGCAGGAGCAAGCTTGTCACCCCAATGAATTAAGTAGCTGTTGGCTGCTAATAGTATTTCTCGCTTATCCTGTTTATCTGTTGCGGCATTAGCTATTCGTTCTGCAAATGAATTATTAATGCCGCCAGTAATCTGTAACGCAAATCGCTGTTCTTCTATTGGTTGCACTGCAATATTTTTTTGTTCTTCAAAAGTTAATTGTGTTAAGTCAAGCGGATGGCTTAATGTAATATTTAATGGCTTGTTAGCAATAGGCTCAGCTTGATTTATATCGAAAGAAGGTTGTTGCCAGATAAATTCTTCTGCTTCCTGCTGTTCAAATCCCATACTGACCAAACGGTCATGGAGTTCTGAAATGGCATGCGGCCAACTGTTAGCCGAGACATGGGCATATGCTTTATTCAGCTCTGCTTGCGTGCGCAATTTTACATAAGGCATGCGCAGCACCCGTCCAAGTAATTGTTCGACAGCTGTTTTTGATTTAGTGTTGGCAACTGAACAGAGTACATAGGCAAAAGAACAATCCCATCCTTCTTTTAATGCTTGAACAGTAATGACATAACGGATTGGGCAGTTATGGTCAAATAAGTTAATTTCATCTAATTCGCGTTGCTCACCGGTGGCAATAGCGATCTGATTTTCAGGTATGCCTTCCTGTTCAAGTAAATACTTCTTCAAAACTTCAACCGTGGTTTCCTGTCCTTTATTTTCAGCTTGAAATAATACAATAGGGCGAATGTAGTCTGTGTCTTTTATAGCAATTTGCTCCAATTTTTGCTGAGTCTGAATACTTGCTGTAATCGCTTGCTGCCAGGCAGTATGCTCAGAAAAAATGATGGGTAACTTAATCATTTGTTCGGCTTTTAATTCAGCCGCTGAAATAGAAACAATGATATTGCTATTATTTGCGGGTGTTGCCGTATATTCAATCACACAGCTTGCATTAATACGGTTTAATACTTCGACGCTCAAATCAGATTTAGCATTGTGCGCTTCATCAATAATCACTAGAGGTTTATGCCAGTGCAATAAATTGACCAACGAGTATTTTAGTTTGTTAGTTTGCTCATCACGTTCCATATTAGGTAAAGTAGTAAGGACTTTACTAAAATGCGCTTCTAAATTTTCATCATGCGCATAAACTTTTCGTCCTTCGGTTTTATCAACTCGTAATGCTTGAAATGTGGCAACAATAATACAGCTACTATCTGAAATATCCTGTGGTCTTATTTGCCTGAAATCGGCAATGTCAAATACCCTGAAACGGCCATTAAATGCGTTGTTTAACACTTGATAATTAGGGTGTGCCGGATTTTTTAGGGTTTCCAGAGTTTGGGTTCTGATGATATCAGTAGGAACTAACCATAGCGTCAGCGGGTGATCTGTTTGACTATACGCGCTTGCGGCAAGTTTGACGGTATGGGCTGACAGTAAGGTCTTGCCACCACCGGTTGGCAAGCGTAAGCACACATAAGGCGTCTCCTCCAGGCCAAGGAGCGGCTGATAGGGCTTAAATGCCTGAGATTGGAATCGCTCATATTGCAGCTCATCGTAGGCGAATTTTGCTCCTTTAAAACATGCTGTTTCTAAATAGCGCTGCAAGGTGGCTAAAGCCGTCTCTTGATACAGTTTTAATTTCATCTGGGTCATCCTGCTTTAATATCATAAGGGGTTTGTTTAAAGGTAATTTGTTGCTGATTCAGTTTTACAATACCTAAGCGGGATGTTTCGCCATAAATGATTTTGGGGCCGTCGTGTGGTGGTAAATTCATCAATACCTTGCTGGTGAGCACGTTGCCGCCATCTGGTCTTTTATCACCTAAAATACCGTTATAAAGTAGATAATAAGCAACTCCATGATGCACCCCAAGTAAGGGGGAGTTTTTTCTATTGGATTGCCAAGCGGTGTGAGTTTCACTAAACCAAATATGAGCAGCTAAATGTTGAAAGCGGATTTGAGGATTAATGTGGCCTTTTTCATCAAAAATGGTTTCGCCCAGTGTATAAAAACGAAAACCACCGCCACCTTTCCAATTCACGTCTTTTGAAATGCCGCCTTGTTCGCTATCAATGACTTCTTTTAATCGAGCGGCGCAATGGGTTTTGGCATGTTCGCCCATTTCAATGCCGATATAGTGTCGTCCCATTTTATGGGCGACGGCGGCAGTGGTGCCAGAGCCGAGAAAAGAGTCAAGTACAAGATCATTTTCGTTGGTGGCAAGCGTTAAGATGCGGTGAATGAGTTTTTCAGGTTTGGGGGTGGAAAATACGTTTGTGGAATTAAATATCTTTACTTCAATTTTTGCATCTTGGTTGTGCCCTACTTCTTCTCCAAGCCAAATTGTAATAGGTACAAGCCCTTCTTGTACTTCAGTTCTGAATCTTTTGTAACGTGGCACGTTATTTCCATTTTTTCCAAAATATATTCTATTTTCTTTTATTAATTGACTGAATCTATTTTGGCTGAAGCGCCAACTTGTTCCAGCAGGAGGCATTAATTTCCTACCGCCTGGTGTGATAATTTCGTAAATGTCTTTTGGATTTGGTGTTTTAACATGGCATGGGCCAGATGCCCAAGGACCGCGAGGATCAGAGTCAATATTACTGTATCCAGACATATCGTTATGGCGAGCGAGTAAGTTTAATTTCCAAAAATTCTTGTTCCTAGCAAAACATATAATATGATCATGATTATCTGAGAACCATTTTGCATCATTTGCACGCGTATGCTTCTTTTGCCAAATCACATTCGCCACAAAATTTTTTCTACCAAAGATTTCATCCATTATCACTTTCAAATAATGCGCTTCATTGTCGTCAATAGTTACCCAGATACTGCCATCTTCTGCTAGTAAGGCGCGTAACAGCTCAAGTCTTGGATACATCATGTCTAGCCACTGGCTATGTTCTAAGTTATCGTCATAATGTTCAAAGGCGCTTTTAGTATTGTAAGGTGGGTCGATAAAAATACATTTTACCTTTCCTGCATAGTACGGCAGCAATGCTTTCAAGGCAGCCAGATTATCGCCCTGGATTATCATATTTTCCGTTTTTTCTTCACCATAAGATAACTCAGGATCGACTTTCAACAGGCGATAAGGCACTCTTTGAGCGGCATAAATAGTTTCTTCACGATGGAGCCATTGTAAAATTGGCATTTCTTAAATTACTCCTTTTTTAAACCTTCTAAATAATCCGCCCATCTCTGCATCATTTCCCTTCGCTCCTTCAAATGCGCTGTGCGATTATACGCGCGTCCATTCGGATCACGCACCGCGTGCGCTAATTGGTGCTCAATGTAATCAGGACGAACCCCCAACATTTCATCAAGAATGGTACTTGCCATTGCTCTAAAGCCGTGTCCGGTCATTTCGGTTCTATCGATTCCTAAGCGCCGCATCGCGGCCAATATGGCATTGTCGCTCATGGGGCGGCTCTTGCCTCGCGCGCTGGGGAAAACGTATTCGCCTTGTCCGGTCAATGGGTAAATCTCGCGCAAGATAGCAATCGCTTGCCGTGAAAGTGGCACGATGTGTTCGGTGTTGGTTTTGGTGACGGTGTAGCGCCACTCTGCATTATCCATATCAATATTTTCCCATTTTGCTTGCCGCAATTCGCCAGGGCGCACAAATACTAATGGTGCGAGGCGCAAAGCACAATGGACAATTAAGCTGCCTTTGTAGCCATCAATGATTTGTAGTAGTTCGGCTACTTTTTTAGGTTCTGTTATAGCGGCAAAATGTTTTTCTTTGACATGGGGTAGTGCGCCTTTTAAATGGATAGAGGGGTCAAGCTTGGCTCTGCCAGTGGCTATTGCGTAGCGGAATATTTGGCCGCAATTACTCAGTGTGCGGTGTGCGGTTTCGAGTGCGCCGCGATTTTCAATTCGTTGGATGATCGATAAGATTTTGGGGGCGGTAATTTCACCGATGGGCTCTTTGCCAATCCAAGGGAAAACGTCGCGTTCTAAACGGCGGATCGTTCTACCGCTATGGTTTTCTGTCTAGGTTAATGAATATTTGGCGAACCATTCTCTGGCAACGGTTTCAAAACTATTAGCTGTGTTTTCTGCATCACCCGCTCTTAACGCTTTGCGGTGTTCGCTGGGATCGATGTGATTGGCTAATAATTTGCGTGCTTCGTCTTTTCGTGCCCGCGCTTCTTTCAGTCCAATATCTGGGTATGTGCCTAACGATATACGTTTTTCTTTACCATTAAAGCGGTACTTAAGCCGCCACCATTTACCGCCGGAGGGAGCAACTTCTAAATATAAGCCGCCGCCATCAAATAGGCGGATAGGCTTTGTATCTGGCTTTATATTACGGATTGCGGTATTGCTTAGGGGCATGGGGGCAACTCAAAGGAGCTATAACCAAGTTGCCCCCGATATTGCCCCCAGTTGCCCCAGGATGTCATTAGAAGCTATAAAACCGTCTTGGACGGTTTATGTGGTTAATTGATTGAAAATATTAGATATTTTGGAAGAATTGGGATGGCATTAAACTTTCAACTGGTGGAGGCGGCGGGAATTGAACCCGCGTCCGTAAATCCTCTACTGTAAGCTCTACATGTTTAGTACAGTTGTTTGTTTTAATGACCCCTGCGCCAACTGTCAGGCTAAGTGGTCACGAGCTTGTCTGGAATTTAACTTTTAAGCGGCAGGCGAACTTAAAAGCGATCTTATGAGATATGACCAATCAGTAGAAGCCATAAGCAACTTCAGTGATTGGCGCATAGCTGGTTTTTAGGCAGCTTGTGCGAACGCTACGTTGTCGTTTGCGTCTGTGTTTTGCAACCCAGTTTTACGAGTTGAGATTACATGCTCGACATGCACTTAACAGCTTCGCGACCCACGTCGAAACCAGGTCGCCCCCATTAAGATGAGCGCTAAGTATAGCAAAAATTTTTACTTTATAGAGGGGTTTTAGTGAGCGGGTTTACGATAAATACTTAAAATGTTTCAATCGCGCTCTTTTTTGTCAGTTGATTGAGCTGATTTATGCAACGAACCAGCGAAGCTTCGAACACACTCCAGGTTTAGGCTTTTATTTTATACTATCCCCTAAAAGTGATATTTTAATTTTTATGGTCTACAGGGTATATAATTAAATTATCCATCACAAGGTATAAAAAAATTTTAGAGGTTTTGAAGTATATGCCAATTCGTTCGTCTAAAGAACTTGCTTTACTTGTTACCAACCAGCGTAAAAAACTTAAATTATCGCAGACTGCTATTGGCCAGTTGGTAGGATTAAAGCAGAAAACGATTTCTGCATTTGAGAATAAACCTGGGGGTACAAAATTAGAGACCCTGTTTCTCATTTTATCTGCTCTTAATTTAAATCTGGAAATTGTATCAAAAGAAAAAACGATTACTAAAGCAAAAGAAAAAAAGTGGGAGCAAGAATGGTGATAATAAAACCCCATACACGTCTTCTTAACTTGTTGATGAATGGAATTCCAGTAGGCCAATTACAAAAAAATAAAAATGGTAGTTTGGTTTTTGTGTATGCTGAAAGTTGGCTGAATACACCAGGGGCGCGCCCGATATCTTTATCATTACCTTTAATTGAGCGACCATTTAGCGGTGACATTGTCTACAATTTTTTTGATAATTTGCTTCCTGATAATCCGCAAATGGTGCAGACCACTAAAAGCTACTCCCAGTAGCCATATTTTTAAATTACCGATCGGATATATTCAGCATCAGCAAATGGATTTGAGTGATAGTTGTGAAAATGAATGGCTCTGTGCGCAAATTGCTCAAGCTTTTGGCTTGCCTGTCGCGCATTGTGAAATTATTTATTTTGAAGAAGTAAAAGTTTTAGCAGTAGAGCGATTTGATCGCCAATTATCCCTTGATAAAACCTGGCTCATGCGTTTACCACAGGAAGACATGTGTCAAGCCCTTGGTATTTCACCGCATTTAAAATATCAATCCGATGGCGGCCCTGGAATCAGTGAAATTATGCGTCTGCTGCTAGGTTCAGCTAATGCGTTGCAAGACCGTGACCAATTTTATCGTTCACAGATTTTATTCTGGCTATTAGCAGCGATTGATGGTCATGCAAAAAATTTCAGTGTATTTATTGAACCAGAAGGAAATTACCGTTTGACGCCACTTTATGACATCATGTCAGCCCATCCTTTGATCGTTGAAAAACAATTACAAACAAAAAAAATAAAAATGGCGATGGCGCTTAAAGCTAAAAATAATCATTACCTCTGGCATCAGATACAGCGCCACTATTTTTTAGAAGCGGCTAAAAGCGCTAATTATTCGGTAGAACGGGCAGAAGTGATACTGGATGATATGTTAAATCAAGTTGATTCCGTTATAGAGCAAGTATCTGCTAAATTGCCGAAAAAATTTTCGCGTAAAATCTCACAGCCGATTTTTGATGGGATGATGAGAGTGAAACGTAAGCTTATTTAATTCGTTCCACCACCGGCGGTTTCCAGCTGCCGTTAATAATCGCTTCTTTCGGCCAATAAAGCCGCAACATTAAAACAAAATCACCAGCTGGCGCAGGCAACCAATTCGATTCTTTATCGGCGCCTGGTGATTCATGTTGTAAATATAAATCAACCGAACCATCGGCATTGGTTTTTAACGCATTTCTTTCACTCAAGGTATAACGGTTCAGTGGATTATTGACAAAAAAGAAATTTTGATCGTACATCGTAAGCGACCAAAAACCGTTTACCGGTGGTAATTCGCCTTTAGCAAAATGCATTTTATATTGATTAGCGCCATTTAATAATTTGCCGTCACTATCCACGCGTGCGCTGGGATAAATTGCATCTTGCGGTAAATTAGCGCCTAAGCCAAACCAGGCGATGTAAGCGCGTTGTAAATAATCCGTGCCATAATTTCCGGTCTTTTCACTATAAACCCAGCCATTAATTATTTTTCCTGAATTTTTTGCATGCGCTAAAATTTTTTCTTGCGCAATTTTTACCGAAGATTCCAGGCCTTTTCGTGCTTCGGGATTTAATTGGTTAATATCAAAATCTTTTCCCGGAACAATATTTAATTTTGCTAATTTTGCGACGATCGGCGCATCCGCTTTTGCTGGCGGATTAGTTTTCATTAATTCCGCTAACATTTTAAAAAAATCTTCTGCGTTTAATTGATTCACTTGATCACGCACCGGCGTTTTCATATCAATTTTAGGATTAACCGTCGCACGCGGAGGTATGTAAGTTTTACCGTAAGCACTTAATGGCGTTAATTGATATTGATCTTGCAACGCATGCACAACTTTATAATCTTCAGCGCTGCCATCAGCATAAGTCCTTCCCAATAACCAAACTAAATTCGTCGGCGATTGAATCACACGCATTTTATCGGGCAATTTCCCTTTCCATTTCCATTCTGGCCCGACAATGATAAATGTCTGCGCATTGGTACCGGTGGTGCGTTTACCCGGTGCTGCAAAAACATTCGTCCAGCCGCTTAACATCGGCATTAAATAATAACGCCCATTTTCATTCGGCAGCTGCAAAATATAGGGTTCTTTAGTTAAATCCAACCAGGCTACGGAATACAGTGTGTCAGCATTCGGAGCGGTGACATCTCTAAATGAAGCATCGGGATAAGTGCGTACATTGGCAAATTGCCCCATCGGCGCGCGCATATTGGTAGCCGTTGCAACATTTGTCATGACGCGGCGTGTCATTTCCATGGTGACTAGGGGGTAGCCGTAGATATAGGCATCGACGCCGAGGTTTAGTGCGTCTGGTTCGTTGAGGGGCGGGGTGGGTTTGGCGGAAATTGGGTGGGAAATGATGAATAAAAGGGAAATTGCTAGAAAAATACTGGATAAAATAAGGCGTAGCTGCATGAGTATGTCTCCTGAAAAAATCCTTCCTTATGACACTTAACTTATTTTAATAGTTAATATAAACGAGTCTATGTGGTGCGTAAAGTTAGTAAAATAATGCAAAACTTAAATGCCTTTTTGCAACTTCAAAAGAAAATTTAATTTACTATTTTAAATTACCCATTTTGACCACATTAACATTTTGAGGAGGATTGCTGGTTACTCTAAGAAAAAATTGGTCAGGATCTGTAGGTACTGTTTGGTTGCTTTTTGCATCCAAGACTTCAATTTGGCTCGGGTTGTTAAATTTTCCAGAAGAATAATAGGCTTCATTTTCTGAATCTGATGGCAAGCTATCTACTTTTAGAAGTGTTTTAATGACCTCGATTTCTTGTGGGCTATAACTTGTAGCAATGATTGAGCCTTGAGGTTTGAGCAACGTAGGTAAGGAAATTGTCAACATTTGATTAAATAGCTTAACGTGTTCTTTATCAGTGAAATTGCCATTCCTCAAAATTCCTATATCAAATAATCCTATATCAAATAAATTATGAACTAAAATATATCTAAGTTGATCCAAATCAATAGCACTAGCCTCAATAAAGGTGAAGTTTTCATACTTGTCATATAGCTTTTTATTATGTTCTATTTGAGAAGCATTGATATCTACTCCGTAATATCTTGGTATGGAGCCATAAAATACTCTGAAAAATAAATCAATTCCAATTACGGGTGGCTGTCCACATGCCAGATCGATTATTTTTATTGAACTCGGTTCCTTGGATAATTTTGAGAATATTCCATTATTTGAAAATACGCTGATTAATATTTCAATAAATCGCTTTGATATAATGTTGTTGAATGCAATAATTTGTTTTTTTCTTTCTACATCTGGAATTAAGCTAAGATTAAGTTTTGAAGTTTTTATGTGAATAAGATTTTGGGCAATAAAAATGAAATTTTGGCGGTTGGTTTTATCTGATAGATTTTGAGAGAGATATTCATAGGCTAGTTTACCTTGCTGATCTCGCAAGTTTTCATTAGCATTAGCTTTGATTAGTTCAAATATGATTTTAACGTGATTGTTTTCTTCTATTGGGCCAACCACAGTAGCTACTTTTTCGCATGCCCAATGTAAAGCTGTTTTGCCGTTTGTGCTTTTCTCGTCTATGTTTATTCCATTCGTTGAAATATTTTTTAAGAGGATCTTGACTTGATTTATATCGCCTTTCGCAGCAGCAACTCTCAATTCTTTTTTTTCTTGTGCCATGTTATTGCTCTAAATTTTTTATTTTTCTAATCATAAAAATATTTTTTACTTTTTACAATAACAATGTAAGGTTTTCCATGCTATCTAGATGAAATATTAAATGCTCGGGGCTAGGAAGCCATGAGTAATCAATATATTTTGAAGATTTTTAGTGGATTACTAATAGCATTTTGGTAATTTTAGGACTTAGATGATTAACAAGAAAGTTTCTCTTTATTTTACACGCTTCTGCAATCGCAATTTCTCGCGTTTCCATTCTTTTTCTTTAATTGTCTCACGCTTATCATGCTGCTTTTTGCCTTTGGCTAAGCCAAATTCCAACTTCACTTTATTTTTTTTCCAATAAAGCGACAGCGGAATTAAAGTGTAACCTTCACGCGAAACGTTACCCGCCAATTGATTCAATTCGCGGTCATGCAATAACAACTTCCGGCTACGCTCCGGTTCCGCGTGAATATATTCCGGCACATTAGAAAGCGGTGAAATATGCGCATTCAACAACCAAGCCTCACCACGTTGGATCACCACATAACTATCTTTCAATTGCGCCCGCCCCGCCCGCAAACTTTTCACTTCCCAACCGGTGAGCACCAGGCCGGCTTCGAAACGTTGTTCGATGAAGTAATCATGCAGCGCTTTGCGATTGACGGCGATTTGTTTGTTGTCCATGGGGATGAAATTTTCTATCATTACGGCGAACCCGCGAGTATATACCGATGACCCTCATTAAAAAAAGCGCGACTGTGCCTTACCAAAGCCAACAAATGTATGACCTGGTCAATGATGTGGCGCGCTATCAGGAATTTGTGCCGTACTGCGTCGAATCCAAAATTTTGAGTAGCAATGAAGATGAAGTGAGCGCCAGCCTTTCTTTTGCTAAAGGCGGTTTTCACAAAGCGTTTACGACTTGCAATCGCTTGCAACCGCATAAACTAATCGAAATCCGCTTGGTTTCAGGGCCGTTTAAACGGCTGCAAGGTTTTTGGCGGTTTGAACCGATTGAAAACCATCAAGCCACTCGTGTCGTACTCGATCTCGAATTTGAATTTTCCAATGTATTAATCGCCATGGCATTCGGCCCAATTTTTAATCAAATCGCCAATATGCTAGTCGATGTTTTTTGCAAGCGCGCGCATGAAGTCTACGGTAAAAATTGAAATCATTTATGCAACGCCGGATGAGCAGGCGTTGATGGGGCTGGAAGTTTTATCAGGCGCGACGGTGGGTGAGGCGATTCAATTATCCGGTATTTTAGAGCTTTATCCTGAAATTGATTTAAATAAAAACGCTGTGGGTATTTTTAGTCGGAAAGTTTTGTTGGATGAAATATTGCAGGAAGGTGATCGTATTGAAATTTACCGTCCGTTGAAGATTGATCCGAAAGAGGCACGGCGATTGCGGCATTTGAGATCAAGAAAAAGCAAATGATCTTTGTATAAGCTTAAATAAATCATTGATTTAAATTCGAAAACGTTTTCGTACTTATAAACTATCCAATTCACAAGATTACTTTTTGATAATATTGGGTTGATTATAAGGCTTTTGCAGATTTATGAGCGAATCATTGGCACAAGCCGCTAACTCCTTTTTAATTTTTTCTGATAATGTCTTACGTTTAGTTATATTCCCCTTGTTTTTCCCATTAAAAAAATTTGTGATTTTTGTTTTTGATTCAGATATTTTTTCAAATAGAGGAATGTCATAATTTTTTATTTCTTCATGATTTGAAATTTCCTCAATCAATGAGGCTATAATTAAAATAGCGCCGAGTATGTCGTGGTTAGTTGATATTTTTTCTGGTGATGCAAAGTAACGGCAGATACAATTGGCAGCCAAAAGTGCCATATCTCCACTGTTGGTTACATCTATAGAATGAGTAATTTGGGGTATTGTATTTCTTATAATATCAGTAAGTATTTCGAAGTCAAAAACTAAATTAAATTCTTCATTCTTCTCGTCTGGTCTCTTGTGTAATGGTTTTTTTGTGTGTGGGTCTTGGTAATAAATATAGATGGAGGCATTAAAAATTTCTGCCAAATCAATATTGAAATCACTCCATTTTTTTTTATTTAATGTTTTATCTGCTGTTAAAAAAATAAATAGAAGAAAAATTACATGGGGCTGATAATTTTCATTAGCAGAATTAAGAATTATTGATCTAAAAAAATCGTTACAGGTATATTCTTTTATAGAGCCGAAGTTAAATTTTTCCAAAGAGTATTCAAATTTTTGAAGAAAAAATCGCGCGCTATTTAAATCGACAGTCTGATCAAGCAAAAATTCAAATAATTGATGATATTCGTCATTCCAAAAATTTTTTAGAGCCACGGCAATTTGATAAATATTGTTTAATAAAAAAATCCGAAAATCTTCTGGAAAGGAACCTGACATGGCTGCATGGACCATAATATCATGTATATAACCTGTTTCATGAGCGCTGACCCCTTCAACAGTGTGTAGGTCTTTTAGATATCCTATTTCTTTGCTATCAAGACGTTCATCTGCCAATCTAAAACCTTTTATTTGCGCTTCACGAATTTGTTCACGAGAAATAAGACCAATCATAAATTTGAAACTAAATCCTAGAAAATGCTGATAAATGGCTTTTAGTGCGCCATAGTGAATAAAATGAGCATATGTATTAGCATTATCCACAATAAAGCAGCCATCTATTGGCAAGACATGATATAAAGTTTTCTTTTTCGCCTTGTAAGCTGTAATATCAATTATGGTAAGATAATTCTCGGATGGTTTGATGCTAGAAAAGATTCCTTCAATTACAGTTGCATCTAATTTCAGTAAGTGTCCATTAAAAAAATCTCGAAGCATGTTTTTTGCTTCTTTGGATAGCTGATCATTTTCAATTAACTTTACTGTGCTTAATTTTTCATAACCGTAATCAACAATCAAATTGTGATAGCTAATAGCACTGCTTCGCTGTTCTTCAGTAATTTTTCCTGCTTCATAAGCGGCCAATGCAATTTGATTAAAGTTTTCTTGACGAAAAATTGGATGTTCCCAGATTTTAGCGTTGTCTCCATGTGTATTAAGTATTTCTGCTAATAAATTTATTTTAAAGAGATCAGTTGATATGTAAAGAGCGTTGTTGCCTAAATTGTACCAATTAAGATAATAGAATAAATCCGGATGTTTTTTTTTTAATGCTTCGCCTTCAGGAACATCTATTGTCCGCACTGGATTTTTTTTAGAATTTTCAAGTGAGTGACGGTAGTGACGGTGACTTCTAAAAGCTCTTTGAATTTTTATTGCGCTAGTTTCTTTTTTTTTATTATCGTCTTGCATAAAATTTTAGTTTGTTGTTATTTTTGAAAAATTTTAATTTAACATAAATTAGCGATAGTTATCCTCAACCTTCACCAACCGCCCATTACTAAAATACAAATTCAACGCCTTCTTCTGTATCCTGCCGCCATTTTTTTGCAAAGTGTAAATATAATTCAATTCACCCGGATTCAAACTATTACCTAAAACCGGCTCACCTAAAATCGCAATCACTTGTCCTTGCGACATGCCAGGTTTGATGCGGCTGATTTCTTCTTCAGTAACGACATTGCCTTGTTGCACCGTCGGTTGATACATATGCAGATGCGAACAAGCCGATAGCAAGAAAACTGATACCAGCAAATTTAAACTCATCATTAATCTTTTCATAAGCTTGCCTTTTTATAATTGCGCCGAAATTTATTAGGAGGTATAAAAACGCCTAAGCGTCCGGTCCATGCGTTTTTAGCTTGAACCAAAAAACTGAAAACAGGCGCTAAGTATTCCCACTCGGAGCCCACGTGTCAAATAATGAACTCAAAAACTTAGGCCTAAAAGTCACCCAACCCCGCCGCCGGATTCTAGAAATCCTGGAGCAGGCCGAGCCGCATCATGTGAGTGCGGAGGATATTTATAAGACGCTGATCGATCTCGGCGAAGAGGTGGGGCTGGCGACGGTCTACCGCGTGCTGACCCAGTTCGAAAAAGCCGGTCTGGTGAAGCGGCATAATTTTGAGGGTGGGCATTCGGTATTTGAGATCGAGGCGGGTGAGCATCATGATCATTTGGTTTGTTTGAAGTGCAATCGGGTGGAGGAGTTTGTTGACGAGACGATTGAGGCCAGGCAGGCGAAGATTGCGGAGCAGGCGGGGTTTCGGATTACGGATCATAGTTTGACGATTTATGGGATTTGTAGGGGATGTGGTGGGTGATCTAAAAATTTCCAGTTGCAATACTTTTCGCCCTCAAGAAGGATTTGTCCACGAATCAATTACAGTCAAGAATTAATAAGGTCTTGAAACGATTAGAATTCAGTTGCCTTTTCCCCCTAAAGATTATGTGCAAAAACGATGCAAATTTAACATCTGCTTAAGCTGACTAAAGCATAATTTTACTACATAAATTAATTATAATAATAAATATGTCGAACGAACTTCATGAAGCAATAAAACAAAAAAAAAGCGTAGAAGAGCTAACGCTTATTATCAAAAAAAAATTAGAGCTTGAGAAAAACCGGCTATTAATCAAGGGGCCGTTAGCTGAGTATGATGAGGAAGGTCTGACACCATTACAGGTTGCAGCTAAAGAAAATAATCTTCAAGCTCTGATACTTTTACTTGATAATGGGGCAAGGCCTAACGTTAATTCTAAGAGTTCAGATACAGCATTGCATTATGCTGCTGAAAATAATTTTACTGAGATTGTTAGTGAATTAATTCATCGCGACAAAACCATTATCAGTCTAAAGAACGGGAAGGGTAAATCAGCTCTTCATTTAGCTGCTGAGCGAGGCCATGAAAAAACTATTGAGTTATTAATTCAAAATAAAGCTGAGCCAAATGTTAGAACAACTATTATGAGTCTTACTCCAGCGCATCTTATCGCCCAAAATGGGCATGAAAATCTTATCAGCTGTTTAAATCAATGGGGCATGGATTTCCGATTAAAAGATAAAGATAATAAGGCTCCTATTGATTTAGCTTATGAGGCTGGTCGTGTTGATGTAGTAGAATTACTTAAAAAAATAGGCTCTGCCTCCCCTCAATTTAATGTCGATTTACAACAATTTTTTAGTGTTTTTGGCGGTTCTAAAAAATTACCAACACTTCTTGACAAAGATTCAGCGAATGTTTTTGAAGGGATTGGTGGGAATGGCGTAAAAGAAAGCGCATTCTTACGATATTATTTGGAAAAATTTTTTGATAGCCGCAAAGAAATTGATCCACAAAAAATCCAAAAAATTCTAAACGGTCTAATTTATACCAAAGTTAAACAATTATTTGATAACAGAATAGATGAAAAAAACCTTGAAAATTTAGTAAATAAATTAATTGAGAAAGGCGACGCAATTTTAATTTCTACAGGTTTGATAGATCATCATATACCAGCACGACTAGAGAAGATAAAAGATAAAGTCGTGTTAAAACTTTATGATAAAGGTGCTTTTAGGGGAAGTGAACTGCCAAATTCGAACGATAAAAAAGTTTACTGTGTGCGTGTGCTTGAATTTCCTGATGATAAGCTTGATAAAATAGGGGATGTCGTTAAATTATTGCTGGATCGTAAAGATGAGAGCCGAGAAATTGCCATCGATAAATTATTTTTTAAAATTCCAGAATTAGTTGATTCAAAGTACGTGTTTTCTCAAGATATAACACAAAAACCTTCTAAATTTACCAAATGTTATTTGTCAAATAATCACATAGTTTTATTAGATTTGATGGTTGAAGCATTTGGGGATTCAGAAGGTAAAAATTTATATAAAGAATTTACAATATTTCGTCGAAAAGAAATAGCAAAAGATTTCAAGGAAAACTCAGTTGAAAAAAAAATTGATTATCCTGAAAGCTTCTGGAAAATTTTTGATAAGACAACAGCTCAAATTATATTAGGCAAAGAAGAGCGATTAAGAAGAAATTAATAAATTGCATTTGATTCATGACTAATTACAAGCAAAAAAATGTAATTTGAATGCGTAAGTCCGCAAGCTGTATTAGCTGGCAATGGAGGGTGGATTAGCGTAACGTAATCCACCAGATAGCTATTGCTGGCGCCGTGCTTCATGGTGGATAACGCTACGCTAATTTACCCTGCATTTTTATTTTATTGTTCTGTCAAATTACTCCGTTAAATTTAATAACTTCTTCGCATGCTCCCGCGTTTTTTCAGTAATTTTAATGCCACCTAAAAGCCGCGTAATTTCTTCGGTGCGTGTTTTTTCATCCAGAGTTTCAAGTCGAGTTTTAACCGCTTTCTGATCACCCGATTTGGTAATTTTAAAATGCTGATGCCCCAAAGCCGCCACCTGTGGCAAATGGGTAATGCATAAAATCTGATGCTGCGTGCTTAAATTGTGCAGCAATTTACTGACGCCAACCTTATCGAAAATTAGCCTTTTATGGTCTTTACTGGAAATTTAAGTTGAATTCAGGCAGCCGCACAAGCACCCTCAAAACCTATTATTACGAACGCAAAAAGCAGATTTAAATGATTCGTAAAAAAAATCAAACTTATTATACCGAACCAATAGTGCTTGATATTTTCGTTCGCAGAATATAAAATTAACGATTTTACGAAATACTTTCTAAAGGTGACAACGATGGAAAAAGAAGTGTTTGTTGGCAGACAGCAAGAGCTGGAAGCACTTGATGCCTTATTAAAGAAAAAAACTGCGAGCCTTGTGGTAGTAAAAGGACGCCGTCGAGTAGGAAAGTCGCGTTTACTGGAAGAATTTGTAAAAGGTAAAAAAGCCTATATTTTTCGAGGACTTGCGCCTCATGATAAATTGATGCCGCAAGAGCAGCGTGATGAATTTGTCAGGCAGATGAGTGCATTGACGGGGTTACCGGAAATCAAAGCGGATGATTGGAGTAAATTGTTTGCATTATTAGGGCGCGAGGTCAAAACGGGGAGGGTGATTGTTATTTTTGACGAGATTTCCTGGATGGGTTCGGCTGATCCTAATTTTATGAGCAAGCTTAAAGATGCCTGGGAGCAATATTTTAAAAAAAATCCCAAGTTGATGTTAATTTTATGTGGTTCGATTTCCACCTGGATTGATGAAAATATTATCAATAGCACAGGTTTTTATGGACGAATTTCCTGGACTATCAATTTGACGCAACTGCCATTGACCGATGCTAATACCTTGTTAGAATTTCATGGCTTTAAAGGTTCTACTTATGAAAAATTTAAAATTCTTTCGGTGACAGGTGGAATTCCCTGGTATTTAGAGCAAATTCAAGGAAATATTTCAGCTGATGAAAATATAAAACGACATTGTTTTACTGTGGGTGGGATTTTAGTTGAAGAATATGATCGAATTTTTAAAGAATTGTTTGGTAAACAAGACGGGCTCTATAAGAAAATTATCAAAGCATTAACAAACAGCGCACTAGAATATAACGAAATTGTAAAAAATGCGGAGTATAAAAGCAGCGGGCGATTAAGCCAATATTTGGAAGAACTCAGTAAAGCTGGTTTTATTGCGCGTGATCACACTTGGGAACTAAAAACAGGTGCGCAATCGAGTTTAAGCCGCTTCCGGTTGAGCGATAATTATTTACGATTTTATTTAAATTATATTGAGAAAAGGCGACCACAAATTGAAAAAGGCCGATATGAAAATGTGGCGCTTTCTTCATTACCTGCTTATGAAACGATTATGGGTTTGCAATTTGAAAATTTAGTAGTGAGTAACCGCGCATTGCTATTAAAATTCTTGAATATTCGTGAAGAAGATGTTTTATATGATAATCCTTTTTTCCAACATGCTACGGCTGCAAAAAAAGGCGTACAAATCGATTATTTGGTGCAAACCAAATATAAAAATATTTATCTATTTGAGATAAAGTTTTCACGAAATACAATTAGTCCAAAAGTCATTGAACAAGTCCAGGATAAAATACGGCGCTTATCTTTGCCACGAGGAATGGCAGTTTTGCCGATTTTGGTTCACGTAAATGGTGTGAGCGATAAGGTGATCGAAGCAGATTATTTTTATTCTATTGTGGATTTTGGTGAGTTGCTAAGGGCATGATTTAACGGCAATAATTCATCAGAAATTAGCTTAGTCTAGTAACGTAGGGGGGATTAGCGAAGCGTAATCCACCGTTAAGCATTGCAGTACCAGTCAGCTAATCGGTGGATTACGCTTCGCTAATCCCCCCTACATTTTTATTAAGTTTGATAAACTATACAGCCAAATTCAACAACTCCCGTGCATGCTCTCGTGTTTTCTCGGTGATTTTAATTCCGCCCAAAAGCCGCGCAATTTCTTCCGTACGGGTTTTTTCATCCAGAGTTTCAAGTCGAGTTTTAACCGCTTTCTGATCACTCGATTTAGTAATTTTAAAATGCTGATGCCCCAACGCCGCTACTTGCGGCAAATGGGTAATACATAAAATCTGATGCTGCGCGCTTAAATTGCGCAGCAATTTACCGACGATTTCAGCGGTGGCGCCGCTGATGCCGACGTCGACTTCGTCGAAAATTAGCGTTTTATAGTCTTCGCTGGAAATTAAATTGGCTTCCACGGCGAGCGAAATACGGGAGAGTTCTCCGCCGGAAGCGACACGGGATAATTTATCGAGTGGGGCGGAAGGGTGGGCGCAGAATAATAATTCCACTTGTTCCTGGCCGAAAAGTTTGGGCGTTTCGGTTTCGGTTTTTTGCAAATGAAATTGCAATTCGCCATGCGGGATGCCGAGGGTTTTAATCGTTTCAGTTAATGCGCTGTTTAATTGTTTTGCAGCTGCTAAACGATTTTTACTTAGGGTTTTGGCAATGGCTAAATAATCTTGCTGGATTTTTTCTAATTCGATTTTATGGGCGGAGATTTTTTCGTCTTTATTTTCATACGCGGCAATTTCGGTTTTTAATTGTGCTTGCCATTCGTAAAGCAATTGCGGTTGCGTTTTATATTTGCGTGCTAACTGGTGGTAATCGCTTAAACGTTGTTCGAGACGCGCGAGTTCTTTTGGGTCGTTATTTAATTGCTGGGTAAATTGTTTGAGTGAATGATAGGCTTCATCAATTTGAATGGCAGCATTTGAAATCAATGCATTAATTTCCGAGATCGGCGCTTGATTTTGGCTGATGCTGCTTAATTTTTGCTGAATGTGGCTTAATTGATCGCTGACGGAGTGTTCGTTTTCATAAATCAAATTTAATGAAACCTGACAGGCTTCGATTAGATTATCGTAATTAGCTAATTGCTTGTGTGTAACGATGAGTTCATCATATTCATTTGCCAGCGGTTTTAATTGCTCAATTTCATTTAATTGAAATTGCAAAAAAGATAAACGCGCATGCGCGTTTATTTCTTGATTTTCAAGTTGTTGTAGCGCTTCAAGGCAAGATTGGTATTTGGCATAAATCGATTTTATTTCTGCGAGTAGATCTTTATTTTTGGCGAATTGGTCTAAAATTTCTCGCTGATTTTCGGGTTTTAATAAAGCGATGTGTTGATGTTGGCTATGAATTTGCACTAGAAATTCACCCAGTGTTTTTAATTCTTGTAGGCTTACAGGCCGACCATTTAATAAATTCTTACTTCTACCATTCGCATTCATAATACGCGTAATCGTGCAATTTTCCGTTTCGCTAAATCCTTGTGCTTCCAATAAATCCCGCGCCTCCTGAAGTTTTGCCAAAGCAAAACTTGCGGTGATGGTAAATTGCTCGGCGCCCGGATAAATCATTTGGCTGTCGGCGCGATCACCTAAGGCGATAGCAAGCGCATCACAAATAATTGACTTACCTGCGCCAGTTTCGCCGGTCATGACGGTAAAGCCATGTTCGAAATCGCAGTTCAACTCTTCGATGATGGCGAAATGTTTGATGTAGATTTGGGTCAGCATATTAAATTTGGCTTTTATAAATTTAGGGTTTTTACTATTAAATAAGGTTTGGTGCCAAGTTGTAATCAGGAGATTGCCGCGTCCGCTTCGCTCCCTCGCAATGACAAAAAAAGGCACAATGCTTCTTCTTATCATTATCAGAATACAGCACTCCTTCTTGTCATTGCGAGGGAGCGAAGCGGACGCGGCAATCTCCTGACTATACAGCTTCTCCCAAGCCGGAATTAATGCACAATATTGTCAAACGCTTTTTCTTATTTTAAACAATCTACTTGCTTTCCAACCGCGGACTCGTCTGCCAATTTAATTTCGCGCGCAGCGTTTCAAAATAATTATAATCTTTCGGATGAATCAAAATCAGTGGTTTTGTTTTCTGCGAAATTTTTAGCGTGCTGCCTCGTTTAAATGAAATATCATGCTGCCCATCGCAAGTAATTTTTGAATTGCCGTTGCGGTTGCCGCTTAATTTAATTTCGATGCAGGAATGTGCTTCGATGACAACGGGGCGGTTGCTCAAAGTGTGCGGAAACATTGGCACCATGACAATTGCATTTAATGAAGGATGAATAATCGGGCCGCCGCCGGAAAGTGCGTAGGCAGTTGAGCCGGTGGGGGTGGCGATAATAATGCCATCGGCGCGTAGATGGCAGACGAGTTCTTGATTGACCAGTACGTCAAATTCAATCATGTGGGCGACGGTTGCGGTGGATAATACAATATCATTTAGCGCCACATTGTGAAAAACTACTTCTTCATTTTCCAAAACTTTTATTTCTAATAAAAATCGTTCTTCCAAATTATATTCACCCTTTAAAATTTCGGCGATTTTGTGCAAATCATCGGGATAAATATCGGTCAAAAAACCGAGGCTGCCGCGATTGACGCCTAAAACGGGCAGATTAATATGTGCGGCAATGTGCGCTGCTTTTAATAAGCTGCCATCACCGCCGACAACAATCAACAAATCGGCATGTGATGCTAAATCATGCGCAGTAACGGCTGGCGCTTTTACGCCCATCAATTTTGCGGTTTCTTCTTCAATGACAATCTGACAGCCTTGTTTTAAAAGAAATTGCTGCAGGGCTTTTAAAGTCGCGCGGATTTCCTGATGCTTGGAGCGGCCGATTAATGCGATGCGGTGAAAGGTTTTTTTTGCTGGCATTTTGAATCCATAGAGCCTGGTTACAATTGCTTTTTCATTTTTCGTCACGAAAAAAGCAGAGGTTGAGTCAAAATCGTATCAAATTTGAGGCGGCATAGTTACTCACTGTCATGAAAATTTGATAGGATAATAACATTTCTAACAGCAGCTCACGCTGTAAAAGTGGCAGATGTCACCCGAAAAGTTCCCCTTCTCCCCTTGCGGGAGAAGGTGCCCCAACGGGGCGGATGAGGGGTGATTTAAGAGCCTAACATGAATACTGAAAACAAAAACCGCGCATTTAAATTGTTAGCAAAATTAATTGAGCTTTATATTGAAGAGGGCAAGCCTATTCCTTCTAAAATGTTGGCGGAACGTTTTGAGTTGCCGCTGAGTTCTGCTTCGATCCGAAATATTATGTCGGAGCTGGAAAATGAAGGTTATTTGCTGGCGCCGCATACTTCCGCTGGGCGCATTCCGACAGCGAAAGGTTACCGTTTTTTTGTGGATCTGCTAGCAAATCAAATTGAGAATCAGGATTTGACGTTGAATTTAAATTTCGACAACAATCACGAACCTAAATCCTTATTACATCGCGCTTCGCATTTATTAACTGAATTAACGCATTTGACCGGCTTAATTACTTTACCTAAAAACCAGACTTTTATTTTACGGCAAATTGATTTTTTGTCTTTGGATAATCATCGTGTTCTTGTCGTTTTAGTCATCAATGATTTTGAAGTGCAAAACCGCGTGATTATTACCGAACAAAATTATTCTGAAACCCAATTAAAAGAAGCAGCGAATTTTTTATTGATGGAATATCGCGGCAAAGATTTAAATTTTATGCGAGAAGATTTAATTAAACGCATGCAGCAATACAAGCGTGAAATGGAATCGATGATGTATTCTGTAATGCAAATTTTAACTGAAACTTGCCAATTGCCGCAAAAAGATTATATTGTCGCTGGTGAATCACATTTAATTTCTGCTGCCGATGAAATTGGATTAAAACATTTACAAGCTTTATTTGCCGCGTTTAATGAAAAACGCATGATGCTGGATTTGATGGAACGCTGTGCTGACGCACAAGGCACGAAAATATTTATTGGTGAAGAAGCCGGGATTGAAGCCTTGGATGCTTACAGCATGGTGGCAGCGCCTTATCAGAAAAATCAGCAATTTATCGGTGTGGTTGGTGTTATCGGGCCGGTGAGGATGCCTTATCAGAGCGTAATTCGCGCCGTCAATGTCACAGCCAAATTGTTGTCGCGGGCATTAAATAGAACACCCACTAGTCCACCGCTGTAAAAAGCTTGAAAAGCTTGATTTAATACAATCTTGCGGGAACCAGTGTTTTAAAAAGACACCAGTGCCATTATCCCCCTGGTTTTACTCGCAATCACTTTGCAGCGGGAACCGCTGCTTGAAAAGTGTTAAATTGGACTTATTTTAGTATTTAACTGCATTTTTGGAGAACATGATTTATGTCAGAAACAAACTCAAACCCTTCCGAAAAACCGATGGAAGATTTAAACGAAAAAGAAAACGAAGCTTTGCCGGAAAATGAAGAAATTACGGCAAAAAAGCATGATTGCGCTGCTATCGAAAGAGAACTCGCCGACTGGAAAGAAAAAGCCAGCCAGGCGCAAGACCAAACCTTGCGTGCCCGTGCTGAAATGGAAAATGTGCGTAAAGTCGCAGAAAAAGATGTTGCTAACGCACATCAATTTGCACTGAAAAATTTTGTCTCGGATTTAATTGGCGTAGTAGATAGTCTGGAACATGCGCTAATCGCACACGACACCAATGATCCGATTCAACAAAAATTATGCGAAGGCATTGAATTAACTTTGACGCAATTTTTAAAAGTGTTGAATAAATATGGCGTAGAGCAAATTAATCCCGTTGATGAAATTTTTCAACCGGAATGGCACCAGGCGATTAGCACTGAAGAAGCAAAAGATAAAACTGCCAACACCGTCATCAAAGTCCTGCAAAAAGGTTACAGCCTAAAAGGCCGCTTGCTTCGGCCTGCTTTAGTGTTGGTGGCTAAGTGAGTCAGCCAATTCATCAAGCTTCAGATAAATTATTTAAACAATCTTTAGCAGATGTTCGTGTCGCGCGTGATTTTTTTGAAGCACATTTACCAAAAGATATTTTGCTTTTAGCTGACTTGAATACACTCCGTTTAGAAAAAAACAGTTTTATTAATGAGCTCTATCAAAGTAGTGAAGCGGATGTGGTTTATTCAGTAAAACTGGCAAAATCAGTTGGTTATTTTTATGTGCTGTGTGAGCATCAATCTCAGCCAGATACGCAAATCGCTTTTCGTTTACTGAAATACACGATAGCTGTGATGGAAAATCATATTAAGCAATATCCTAAATCGCCTCTGCCTGTTGTTTATCCGATTGTGATTTATTCTGGTGCTGCTGAATATAATGCGCCGCGTGACATTTATGCTTTGTTCGGCGAACAAGCAGAGTTAGCACGAAGTGTGATTTTTCAACCTTATCAACTCATCGATTTACCACGTCTATCTGACGAAGATATTAAAAGTCGAATTTGGGCGGGAGTGTTTGAATTTGCGCTTAAATACCAGCGCTTGCGTGATCAAGCAACGTACTTCAAAGAATTTATGCAACTGCTAGCACGGCTTGCCAGGGCGGAAGCTGACGATTATGTGCAAACTGTGGTAACCTACGTAGTTGATAGTTTAGAAGCTGATGAAGATCAATTGTTTATATTTTATGCAAAACAATATTTGCCTGAACCGTTTCAAGAGGAAATTATGACATTAGCGCAACGCTTTGAACAAAGAGGGGAAGAGAGGGGGTTGCAACAAGGATTACAACAAGGATTGCAACAAGGATTGCAATCTACTTTAGTTGCTATAGAACTGATCAAGCAAGGTTTATCTTTGTCTGAAATTTCTGCGGCTACTCAATTAAATGAAGCTATGCTACAACAAATTCTTCATTCTTTGCAGATAGATGTGACTAAAGATAAAATCTCTTAAACGATTTTTATGCTTTTAAAAGCCTGCTGATTATTGCTTTCCCAGTTGCAAAAGCAATTGTCAGAAGGCCATGAATAAACAAGCTTCATTTCCCCGGCAACCGTATAACAACCAAATTCGCTTCAATCGCTTTCGTAATAATTTCAGATTTACGATAGCTCTTAGTTTTTTCTTTAATCAAATCCACATGCCGCTCCACAGTACGAGGCGATAATTTTAATTTATCTGCAATTTGCTTTGAGCTCTTTCCCGCTAAAATAAAATAAAACACTTCAATTTGTCGCGTCGACAAATTGTAATGATTTTTTAAATAAGTCATGTTTTCATATTTTTATAGAGGCTGTAACAACTTCTGCCCCAGATGGTTTCATAATTTTGGCTAACATACAGCTGCTCTTTATAGCTGGCATCTCTGGCCCAAAGTACGCAGTGATGGCGGTGTTCCAACGCATTCAATTCCTTGAGAAAACCGTTACTGATTATTTCAGCTAATATCATAAAAATATCCGTCTTATTATCTCTTGAAATTCTTAAAAGCAACCTTATGTTACATTCAACATTATTTTAGGAGAACTTTAGAATGGCAAGTCCACAAATTAGCAAAGTTATCGGCATTGATTTAGGTACCACCAATTCCTGCGTGGCAGTGAAATACGGCGACAGCGTGCGCGTGATTGAAAACGCCGAAGGCCATCGTACCACACCTTCGATTGTTGCTTACACTGCCGATGGCGAAGTGCTGGTAGGCCAGTCCGCCAAACGTCAGGCAGTGACCAACCCACAAAATACCTTGTACGCCATCAAGCGTTTAATTGGCCGTAAATATAGTGATGAAGTGGTTGAGCGCGATAAAAAAATGGTGCCTTATAAAATTGTCGCAGCTGACAATGGCGATGCCTGGGTTGAAGTAAGTGGCAAACGCTATGCGCCGCAACAAGTTTCTGCCGAAATTTTACGCAAAATGAAAAAAACTGCCGAAGATTTCCTCGGCCATGAAGTTACCGAAGCGGTGATTACTGTCCCTGCTTATTTTAATGACTCACAACGCCAAGCCACCAAAGACGCCGGACGCATCGCTGGTCTCGATGTAAAACGCATTATCAACGAACCCACCGCAGCCGCACTCGCTTATGGCTTAGACAAGCAAAAAGGCGATCGCAAAATTGCCGTTTACGATTTAGGTGGTGGTACTTTTGACGTTTCCATTATTGAAATTGCCGAAGTCGAAGGCGAGCATCAATTTGAAGTATTGGCCACCAATGGCGATACCTTTTTAGGTGGTGAAGATTTCGACTTACGCTTAATCGATTATCTTGCCAGCGAATTTAAAAAAGAAGCCGGCATTGATTTGCATAACGATCCTTTGGCATTGCAACGCTTAAAAGAAGCTGCTGAAAAAGCCAAAATCGAATTGTCTTCGACACAACAAACCGATGTGAATTTGCCTTATATCACTGCTGATGCTAGCGGCCCGAAACATTTAAATATTCGCGTCACCCGCGCTAAATTAGAATCTTTAGTTGAAGATTTAATTCAACGCACGATTGAACCTTGCCGTATTGCACTGAATGATGCCGGTTTAAAAATTACTGATATTCAGGAAGTTATTTTGGTCGGCGGCCAAACCCGCATGCCGAAAGTGCAACAAGCAGTGCAAGATTTCTTTGGCAAAGCGCCGCGTCATGATGTGAATCCTGACGAAGCGGTGGCAATTGGCGCTGCGATTCAAGGTGCTGTGTTATCCGGCGAAGTCAAAGACGTTTTATTGTTGGATGTTACGCCATTATCCCTCGGTATCGAAACCATGGGTGGCGTGATGACGAAATTGATCGAAAAAAATACCACGATTCCGACCAAAGCCAATCAAGTTTTCTCAACCGCAGAAGACAATCAAACCGCCGTCACCGTGCATGTATTGCAAGGCGAGCGCGAAATGGCTTCGGCCAATAAATCCTTAGGCCGTTTCGATTTAACCGACATTCGCCCAGCACCGCGCGGCATGCCGCAAATTGAAGTGATTTTTGATATCGATGCCAATGGTATTTTGAACGTCTCCGCCAAAGATAAAGCAACTGGCAAGCAGCAATCCATCGTGATAAAAGCTTCCAGCGGTTTATCGGAAGAAGAAATTCAACGCATGGTAAAAGATGCTCAAGAAAACGCCGATGCTGACCGTAAATTCCATGAATTAGTCGATGCACGCAATCAAGCGGACAACTTTATTCATAGTGTGGAAAAAGCAATTAGAGAGCTAGGCGATAAAGTCACTGCTGATGAAAAATCCGCTGCTGAAACTGCAATCACTAGCCTCCGTGAAGCAATGAAAGGCAATGACAAAGCTGAAATCGATGCCAAAGTCAAAACGCTGACTGAAGCTTCCAGCAAAATTATGGAAAAATTCTATGCAGCATCACAAGGTGGCGGCGATGCCGGTGCAGCAGGTACAGCTGGCGCCGCAGGCGCCGGTGCTGGCGCAGAAGATGCTAATTCAGCGCAGAACAACGACGAGAAAGTGGTCGATGCCGAGTTTGAAGAAATTAAGGACGACGACAAGAAAAAATCCTAAAAGGCATAGGGGCTGATTTTTTTACTGCAAAAAAGCGAGGTTTGCTCAAAATTAATTAGACTTCTTGCATAATCAAGTATTTTGCTGGCTGGCAAGGCGTGTTGTGAAGCGAGGAGCGGAGTTTACTACTCGTAAATGAGCACCGAGCAAGCAGCACAACGCCGCCAGTCGGCAAAAGACGCCGGTTATGCAAGAAGTCTATTCAAATTTTCGCTGCATAGTTCTAGTATGCAGCTCTAAATTTGACAAAATTTTGCGTTAAACCTCGCTTTTTTTGCTTCAGATAAAGCAAAAATATAACTTAATTTATAAGGCCAAAACTGCTATGGCAGACCGTGATTATTATGAAGTGCTTGGCGTCAACCGCAACGCCAGCCAGGCTGAAATCAAAAAATCGTATCGCTCATTGGCGATGAAACTTCATCCCGACCGCAATCCGGGCAACAAAGAAGCGGAAGAAAAGTTCAAGGAAGTGCAACGCGCTTACGATATTTTGAGCGATGAGAAAAAACGCAATGCCTATGATCAATTTGGCCATGCCGGCGTTGCCGGTGCTGCTGGCGGCAATGGCTGGGCAGGTGGGGCAGGTGGCGCGCAAGGCTTTGATTTTAATGATCTCGGCGATATTTTTGGCGATATTTTTGGTCAGGCTTTCGGCGGCGGCAGGGCCGGCGCCGGACGTGGCCGTGGCGGCCAGCAGCAAAAGCGTCGCGGCAGTGATTTAGTCTATAACCTCGAATTAACCTTAGAACAAGCAGTGCATGGCGCGCAAATTAAAATTGAACTGCCTAATTTAGTCACCTGCGAAGTTTGTAATGGCTCCGGCGCTAAAGCTGGATCCAAGCCAGTGACTTGCCCCACCTGCGAAGGCCATGGCCAAGTTCGTATGCAACAAGGCTTTTTCACCGTCACCCAAACCTGCCCTGATTGCCATGGCCAGGGCAAAGTCACCCGCGACCCTTGTGACAATTGTCATGGCCAAGGCCGTATCCAGAAACGCAAGACCCTCGCCGTCAAAATCCCTGCCGGCGTCGACAACGGTGACCGCATCCGCCTCGCCGGCGAAGGCGAAGCTGGCGCCAATGGCGGCCCATCCGGCGATCTCTACGTCCAGGTCCACATTAAACCAAACGATATCTTCACCCGTGAACACGACGACCTGCATTGCGAAGTTCCAATCGATTTCATCACCGCCACCTTGGGCGGCGAAGTAGAAATCCCTACCTTAGACGGCAAAGTCATGCTAAAAATTCCCGCCGAAACCCAAAGCGGCAAACAATTCCGCCTCCGCGGCAAAGGTGTGCGCTCCGCCCGCAGTGGTAACTTGGGTGATTTAATTTGCCGTGTCCATGTGGAAACGCCAGTGCGTTTAAACAATGAACAAAAAGAACTACTCAAAACTTTCGCTGCTTCACTCGCACGTGACGGCCAGGAAAAACACAGCCCACGCTCAGAGTCCTGGTTTGATCGGGTGAAGAAGTTTTTTGAGGCATAATTTTTTTTATTGTGGGACTAGGCTTTGTTTACAATACATACTCAAGGGAATGAATATGGAAGACTCGAAAACGGATTTAGCCACATCAGAATCATGGATTGAGACCGCTTCAAAAGTCCTACAAGCAGCTGCTGAGAGTTGCGATACGCTTGATCGTTTGTTATCGCTGCTTTGCGATAAATTTTACCCTGCTGCTGAAAAACTTTTTGTCACGCGAACTTATTATTTTAGAGGTTTACTCAAGATGTATGTATTTGCAGAGCTTGGGGAAACTGTTGTTCCTGGCAGCAAAAAATCCAAATTAAAGAAAGAAAATCGCAAACCAAATTTCAGTTTTAAACACGAAAGAATAGATTTGTTATTAAAAAAAGGAAAGGAAATTGGTCTTGAAGAAGATGAGATACTCCGGCTCATATCGCATCGTGACATGGAAATCCTAGTGCAATTAAATAATATTTTGACCTGGACTAAAAAAGATCAAGATATCAGGTCAGAAAAAGAGCACGAGAAATTGGAACTTGTCTATTTCTTGCTTGATACGATTCATGATTTGACTTTAGAGAGATGCTCTGATGCAGAGAAAAATGGCCTCAATCTGCAAAAAATTTTGATTAAAACCTTTTTAGAGATTAATAGCTCAATTTCTAATGTATTAAAATTTTTAAATATTATTTCAATCGCCTGGAAAACTGTTATCACTCAAACATTCGGTTATTTAGATATCTTAATAAAATCCGATAAATATCCCAAAGATGAAAAATTAACTGAATCGTTTGAAGCTATTGCAAATGATAATCTAAAACCAGTTTGGCAAGACTTAGCTAATAATATGCTAGGTTTCACTGCCTTATTTCCTTTTATTGCAAGCGACCCTAAGAAAAATGATGATAAAATGGAAGCGATACGCGCTGAATTAAAAAAAATCGATTCAAGTTCCCTGGAAAAACTCCTAAGTACCTTTTTAGCATCCATCAAAAATTTACAGCTTTCGCCAATAGAATATGCTTCAAATGCAATAGATTTGCTACAGCAATCTCTAGAAAAAATAGTCAATTTCTCCAATCCTAATTTTCAAGCAAGCAGAATTGGCAAACGTTTTATTAGAATCTACAGCGATATACAATCTTCTATGCAAGATGTCCGAAGCCAATACACTCAATTTGAGCACGCACTTGAAAAAGACTTATCTCCTCTTATCAAGGAGTTAACTCACAGGTTAAAACAGCAAGATATGGAAATTAAAAAAGATAATGATGAATTATCTCGTACCGTATCAGGGGTCATGCAGCCGCCGCCGAGCTCCAGAAGATCATCTAAGGATAGCGGAGGTGGTACGCCTCGATCTCAAGATTCAAAAGAGCTAGAAAAGCGCCCTCCTATAACTCGACAAAGATCTACGAGTGATTCTGGTACCCCACCTGTAAACACTTTTTTGAGTTTATTTAAACCTAGAAAAACAAAAGATGTAAATGAAACAAAAAAACCAGAAGAAAAAATTGAATTAAATAATTAGTTGTTATGAGTAAATTTCAAATCGTTTGCTAGCTTTGTTGAGCAGTTTTACCCAAATATATTTTGGCATTCACTACCACCGCGCCGCTCAAAGCTACCAACCCTCCCATGAGCGGCCAAAACCGGGGAATTTCATTTAAAAACAACCACCCCAACCCAATCGCAAATAACGGCATTAAATATAAAAAACTACTCGCCTTTGTCGCCGGCATATGCCGCAAAGTATAACTCCAGGTCACATAACCAATTGCACCAGGAAAAATGCCTAAATAAATTACTGCCAATGTCGCGCTTAATTTTGCTTGCATGATGTCATGAATTAATTCCGGCAAATATACCGCCATAAAAAGCGTGCCGCTCCAAATTGCTAATGCCGTAAATGCAATCGGATGGTAACGTTTCAGTAAAGGTTTATGTAACGCCGAATAAATTGCGCCAGCAATGGCGGTCACAAGCAAACAAGCGATGCCGGAATAATTATGGATTTCGCTGTTTTGATTTTCGCTGATGGCGATAATCGTTACGCCGAACACGCTGATGGCTAAACCGATCCAGGATTGCAGCGTCATTTTTTCTTTTAATACGCACCAGGCGATGAGTACTACGCCGACAGGAATTAAGCTCACGATAAAAGAGGCAATTGCCGCCGTGACGGTAATTTCGCCATAATTTAAACTGACGTTGTAAATGCTGAATCCGACAACGCCAAGCGCCATGATTTTTAACCAATCTTTTCCTTCCGGTAAGCGGCGTTGGGATTTAGGTAATTTAATAAATAATGGCAGTAAACAAATCGAAGCGATGATGTAACGCAAAAAAGCGAGACTGCCTGGGTGATAACTATGCACGGCGCTGCGAATAGCGACAAAAGAGGACGACCAGAAAATTAGGGTTGTTAGTAATGCGATGTAAGTTTTTAATGAAATTTTTGGTGGCATGGTTTATTGATAATAAAGTTAAATAAAAATTTTTTACCGATTACATTTAAAAAAGCCGCTGCATATTAGCAGCAAAAGTCCCGAGAAAACACATAAACACCAAAAAAACTTTGATTTTTACGAAGTAAAAATGTCAAAATCCGGCGCCAATTCCTCCGGCTAAATCAGAGGACAAATCCATTCAGCGTTTTGAGGTAACAGTGACACAACGAGCGATCCTGGCTTTGGCAGATGGGAGAGTTTTTCACGGTAGTTTATTGGGAAGTGCAGGCAGCAGCATCGGTGAAATCGTTTTCAATACTTCAATGACCGGCTATCAAGAAATTTTGACCGATCCTTCTTATGCCGAGCAAATTATTACTTTTACTTATCCGCATATTGGTAATGTTGGCATTAATGCAGAAGACAATGAATCTTCGCATGTTTGGGCCAAAGGTTTAGTCATTCGTGAATTATCACCGATCACCAGCAACTGGCGCGCTAAACAAGATTTTTCTGCCTGGTTAATCGAAAAAAATATCGTTGGCATTACAGATATTGATACGCGTGCTTTAACCCGCCACATTGCGCAAAAAGGTTTTATGAATGCCTGCGTTAGTTCGGAATTGAGTGAAGCAGAAGCGATTCAGCAGGCGATGAAATTTCCTGGCATGGTCGGGCTGGATTTGACGGAGATTGTTTCTACTAAAAAAAGTTATATGAAATTACCGGTTAATCCACCGATTTTTCATGTGGTGGCTTATGATTTTGGCATCAAGCAGGCGATTATCGATTGTCTGTTGGCGGTAAATTGCAAAGTCACGATTGTACCCGCTAAAACGCCGGTGGAGCAGGTGATGGCCATAAATCCAGATGGCGTCCTGCTATCAAATGGCCCCGGTGATCCCGCAGCAACCACCTATGCTATTCAATACACCAAACAATTTCTCGCTATGAAGCTTCCTGTTCTAGGCATCTGCCTGGGCTGCCAGTTATTGGGCCTTGCTGCCGGCGGCCAGACGGTCAAAATGAAGTTCGGTCATCATGGCGCCAACCAGCCGGTGATGAATTACCTTGCCGGAAGTGTGGCGATTACCAGTCAAAACCATGGATTTGCGGTGGCTGATGAAGGTTTGCCTAAATATTTGGAAGTGACGCACCGATCGTTATTTGACGGCAGCATACAAGGCATCCGCCATCTTGAAGCGCCTGCGATTGGCTTTCAAGGTCATCCCGAAGCGAGCCCCGGGCCGCATGATATGTATGGGGTTTTTCGGGAGTTTGTACATTTGATGCAGGCTGGGAAAAGATGAGAAAAAAGTAGGGGGGATTAGGCCGCAGGCCGTAATCCACTGGTTGATGCGTAAAACTCACACTTTTGTTAGCACAAAGGGAAAAGCTTGAATTGATAATCAGTCAGTTAAATAAAGTTATTGCTGCACCTCAGCTTTTCGGTGGATTACGGCCTGCGGCCTAATCCCCCCTACGAAATGCGATAGCTATTAGACTTCTTGCATAACCAAGTATTTTGCTGGCTGGCAAGGCGTGTTGTGCAGCGAGGAGCGGAGTTTACTACTTGTAAATGAGCACCGAGCAAGCAACACAACGCCGCCAGCCGGCAAAAGACGCCGGTTATGTAAGAAGTCTATTGGAACACAACGAGAACACACACATGCCAAAACGCACTGATATTAAATCGATCCTCATCCTGGGGGCAGGCCCGATCATCATCGGCCAGGCTTGCGAATTTGATTACTCCGGCACGCAGGCTTGTAAAGCATTGAGGCAGGAGGGTTATCGGGTGATCCTGGTTAATTCCAATCCCGCCACCATCATGACTGATCCGGATATCGCCGATCGCACCTATATTGAGCCGATTCGCTGGGAAAATATCGCTAAAATCATCGAAAAAGAACGACCTGACGCCATCTTGCCGACAATGGGCGGGCAAACGGCATTAAATACCGCGCTCGATTTAGCCCGTGAAGGCATCTTGCAAAAATTCAAAGTCGAAATGATCGGCGCCAATCGCGAAGCGATTGATAAAGCCGAAGACCGCGAACTGTTCCGCGAATGCATGGCAAAAATCGGTCTGGAAATGCCGCGTTCGGTTTTGGCGCATAGCATGGAGGATGCTTTGGCCGTCATCGAAGATATCGGCTTTCCCGCTGTCATACGGCCTTCATTCACTATGGGTGGCACCGGCGGCGGTATCGCTTACAACCGCGAAGAATATATTGAAATCTGCGAACGCGGCCTGGAATCGTCACCCACCGAAGAATTGCTGATCGATGAGGCTATCATCGGCTGGAAAGAATACGAAATGGAAGTGATCCGCGACAAAAACGATAACGCCATCATCGTCTGCTCGATTGAAAATTTAGACCCGATGGGCATTCATACTGGCGACTCGATCACGGTTGCGCCAGCGCAAACTCTAACTGACAAGGAATACCAAAAAATGCGCGATGCCGCGATTGCGGTATTGCGCGAAGTTGGCGTGGAAACTGGCGGCTCTAACGTCCAGTTCGGGGTCAACCCCAACGATGGCCGCATGGTGGTGATTGAAATGAACCCACGGGTTTCGCGTTCATCAGCGCTGGCTTCAAAAGCGACCGGCTATCCGATTGCCGAAGTCGCGGCGAAATTAGCCGTTGGTTATACGCTAGATGAACTCGGCAATAAAATCACCGCAGGCAAAACGCCAGCCTCATTTGAACCCAGCATCGATTATGTCGTCACCAAAATACCGCGCTTTAATTTTGAAAAATTTCCGCAAGCCAATGCACGTTTAACAACGCAAATGAAATCGGTCGGGGAAGTAATGGCGATTGGCAGCAATTTTCAAGAATCCTTGCAAAAAGCGTTGCGCGGATTAGAAATTGGTGTTTCGGGCTTCGATCCAAAAACTGATTTTCAACGCGAAGATTTAAAAGCTTTTTTAAGAAGCGAATTACAAGTCGCCGGCAGCGATCGCCTTTGGTATGTCGCCGATGCATTTCGCGCCGGTTTTACTTTAGAAGAAATTCAAAATTTAACGCATATCGATCCCTGGTTTTTAATTCAAATTGAAGAATTAATTCAGTTGGAAAATGAAATCAGCAATAAAACTTTAGCAGAAATTGATGCAGCTAAAATGCGTCAATTAAAACGCAAAGGATTTTCTGATAAACGCTTGAGCCAATTATTAAATATTTCCGAGAAAACATTTCGCGCCCATCGTCATGCGTTAAATATTCGCCCCGTGTATAAACGCGTGGATAGTTGCGCTGGTGAATTTGATACACAAACCGCTTATTTATATTCTACCTATCAAGCAGAAAATGAAGCACGTCCCAGCAATAAACGCAAAATTATGGTATTAGGTGGCGGCCCAAACCGCATCGGCCAGGGAATTGAATTCGATTATTGCTGCGTTCACGCGGCACTTGCCATGCGTGAAGCCGGTTTTGAAACCATCATGGTGAATTGTAATCCTGAAACGGTTTCAACCGATTACGATATTTCCGATCGTTTATATTTTGAGCCGCTGACATTAGAAGATGTTTTAGAAATTGTCGATTTAGAAAAACCAGAAGGTTTAGTCGTGCAATATGGTGGACAAACACCATTAAAATTAGCGCGCGCTTTAAGCGAAGCGGGTGCGCCAATTATTGGCACTTCGCCAGATGCGATTGATCGCGCTGAAGACCGTGAACGTTTTCAGCAATTATTAAAAAAATTAGAGATTAAACAACCGCCGAATGGCACAGTGCGCAGTCTTGAAGAAGGTTTGCGTTTAGCTAATGTTTTTGCGTATCCGTTAATTGTGCGGCCGTCTTATGTTTTAGGTGGACGTGCGATGGCAGTCATTTATAACGAAAAAGAATTGCAGCGCTACATGATGAAAGAAGTCGATGTTTCTTTTGAAGCGCCATTATTGCTCGATCATTTTTTAGATAATGCGATTGAAGTCGATGTCGATGCGATTGCTGATGGCAAGCAAGTTTTTATTGCGGGCATTATGCAACATATTGAACAAGCCGGTGTGCATTCCGGCGATTCCGCTTGCAGTTTGCCAGCGCATAGTTTGTCGGAAGAAATTCAAAATAAAATTGCCGAATCAATTGAAAAAATAGCTTTGGAATTAAATGTGATTGGTTTAATTAATGCGCAATTTGCCGTGCAGGATAATGAAATTTATGTATTGGAAGTCAATCCACGCGCTTCGCGTACGGTACCATTTGTGGCGAAAGCGATTGGTTTGCCATTAGCAAAAATTGCGGCACGTTGTATGATTGGGCAAAGTTTGACTGAGCAAAATATTTCAGCGCGCATTGTGCCGAATTATTATTCGGTGAAATTGCCGGTATTTCCTTTCAATAAATTTCCTGAAGTTGACCCCATCTTAGGCCCGGAAATGAAATCGACCGGTGAAGTCATGGGCATCGGTAAAAATTTCAGCGAAGCTTATGCCAAAGCAGAAGCTGGAGCAGGGCGCATAAGACCGGAAAAAGGGCTGGCATTTATTAGTGTGCGACATCCCGATAAAGCTCTGGTGGTTGATTTAGCACGTTTATTGTTAGCAAAAGGTTTCGAATTAATTGCAACACATGGCACCGCCAAAGCATTAAACGCAGCTGGTGTGGAATGCCGCAGCGTCAATAAAGTCACCGAAGGTCGCCCACATATTGTCGATATGATTAAAAATGATGAAATCAGTTTTATTGTAAATACAACTGAAGGCGCGCAAGCGATTGCCGATTCTTACACGATCCGCCGCAGTGCATTACAGCACAAAGTCCCTTACACTACGACTTTAGCAGGCGGCATCGCCGCTTGCCTTGCAATGGAAATTGCTATCGGTGCTAGCGAATTTGCTATCCAGGACTATCATCAACAAATTTTAGAGAACCCACATGGCTAATCGTACTCCTTTAACTGTGCATGGCGCCAAATTACTAGCGGAAGAATTAGAGCGCTTAATTAAAATTGAACGCCCGCGCATTATTAATGCTATTTCTGAAGCCCGTGCGCATGGCGACTTAAAAGAAAATGCGGAATATCATGCCGCGCGTGAACAGCAAGGATTTACTGAAGCGCGTATTCGTCATATCGAATCGATATTATCCAATGCACAAATTATCGATATAACAACAATCGAAAACGATGGCCGCATTATTTTCGGCGCAACCGTGCATTTGTCTAACACAGAAACGAGTGAAGAATTGCGTTATCAAATCGTCGGCGAAGATGAAGCCGATTTAAAACATCATAAAATTTCCATTACCTCGCCAATTGCACGCGCATTAATTGGTAAATACGAAAGCGATACAATTTTAGTCCAAACGCCCGGCGGCAAAGTGGAATTTGAAATTATTGGTGTGGATTACGTTTGATTGTATATTTCACCAGAATTTAAATTTTTTTATCCGCAGTGAGCGTATGATCTTTTTTGCTTTTCCAATTCAAAGTTTTTTAAAAAAATGATGGATGTTTTTTTATTCCAAATAGAAATGTGACATTTTGGTTTTGATACAGTTCAATAACTTTTAAGCGTTGGATACCTTTTTTATCACCCCTCATCCGCCCCGTTGGGGCACCTTCTCCCGCAAGGGGAGAAGGCTCTCTTCAGGATTCAATAGCTCTTGATTATAAGGCTTATGATTATAAGGCTTATGATTATAAGGCTTATGATTATAAGGCTTATGATTATAAG
>CAYTUN010000012.1:0-38073 GCA_964441315.1 uncultured Gammaproteobacteria bacterium
AATCCTAACCAAGGAGATTATTTTATCAAAATTATAAATCAAGTGGAAATGCTATGTTTGCCAATCAACCATATGTAGAATTACGTTATTTGCGAATATTTTTTTTACTTGACTTTCCACCAGAGGACTAATAAATTTTTGGAAAGTTTCAGTTAGGATTCTTGCCCAGACTATATTGGTAACAACGGTAAGAAAATTTGTTGGCGCGTAAAAATAAAATCCGAAATGCTCCAACGATTCATATCTGGACCTATTAAATCTTGTAAGAATTTTTTTGTATGCTTCTAGCTCACACATGAGATGATCAGTAAATCTATTTCCTTTTGGAGGATCATTTATTAACTGTTCATCGGGTTGCAATAAAGATGCAACGTAGTTTTTTAAAAATTCATAGTTGTTGGGATTTTGATATTGCTCGAAAAACTGTTCTATAATTTTTCTATCTTTTAATTCTTTTTTAACTTCATTATTAATCGTTTGAATTATGCTCTGACATTCTTCTCTAGTTAAATGATTACTGGCGCTATTGTAAATTAAAAAGAAGGCGGTAACTGTTTGCAAGGCCAGGCGAGATTTGGTCGTAAACCAATGACCTAAATTTTCATGAAACCACTCGCTTTCAGGCTGTTCAAGCTCAAAAAGTCGAAATACTAATTCTTTGATCAAAGCAGGATTGAGCTGCGGAAGATTTAAAGTAGTAGCATCTAAAAATTTAAACAAAGTGATTGCTGGCTCTTGAGACAAATAATCTCCATTAACATTGCTTTGATACCAAGAAGAGATGGCAGCTTCTTTGCTAGAAACAAAGTGTTTTCCATCTTCACATATTTTTGCAACTTGATCACTTGTTAGCGCATTCGGATCTTTAGGCAGATCTTTAATAGTACGGCGATAAAGCTGGTTTTGTAGCGCCAACCTTAGCATTAATATGCTTGATGTCCTCACTTTTTTATTACTAAATACTGCTCTAATTCTAATCTCTTGAGAAATAGATCCTTCTTTATTTTTGAAATGTGATAATTGCGTTTCTTTTACAAACAATTGCAATGAAATAATAAAAAAATTACTTGTAAATGGCTTCAGCCATGCCAGTTGATTATCAACAGCACTTATTTTATTTTGAATTTCTTCTTTAGGCTGACTTCTTATAATTACTATGTGGTGAGTAGTATGATAATTACTTGATTCTTCTTGATAGCCATATTTATTCCTATCAATTTTGGCAACACTTATCACGTCTTCTTTAGAAAACCCTAAATCTTCCAATCGACGCTTTAGAGCTACCTCAAAAATTGACTCTTTTTTTTCAAAAGCATCTTGATTGATAACTCTTACACCCAAGGTCGTAATTTCACCCTGATACTCAAAAAGAATTGTATAAGGTTGCTCATCATTGCTATCAATAAAAAGCAAAACGCCAACAGCATTAGTTTGCTGAGATTCGCGATTTAAATACTGATCACTAATAAAAATTCTTGCCGAATCAAAATAATTGTTGAAATTTTCTAGCAAGACATCATTTCTACCTTTTAAAAATGCGCCTAGCAGCTGACGGACATAGGCTAAAAGATCGGGATGTGATTTTTTTTGATCACGCAAATTTGATAGCACCTCGCCTAACAAATTTAAAGTTACCCTGAAATTTTCATCAATATCATTTACATAATTAGCTTTTAGTTTAGCTAATAATTCTTCAAATTTTGTTATTAATTTAGTATTTTTAATCATCTTATTATTAAAATAATGTGCCGAAGTGATTTTCTGTGAGGGGGCTTTTCATATATGCACCTTCCAAATGAATGCTTTTTTCATAAAAGATATTACCGCCTTCGCTATGTTAAAATGCGTGCATGCAAGAGATAATATCTTAAAAAATCCAAAGCCACATCATAAGCAGGGAGGAATATTTTCTGAGCCAAGTAATTATAGAATGCCAAAACATAATGAAATGTTTTACATTTCCTGTCATAGTATTTTTTATTATTAGCTTTGATTGTATCGTAATAATTAAAAATTAAATTATTATTAAAAATTTTATATTTATAGATAGGGCAATTACTACGCTAATCAAGCAATATTTTTTATTAGTGATTTAAAAAAAATCCGTCACAAATTTCTCTATTTATGACGAAGTGAATATACCCAGACGGTTGCTATCAATCACACATTTGGCAGGAAAAACGCAGATGATGCTGCTGCGAGGTGATAAAAAAGATTCGTAAAAACCAAAAACCCGTTTATAAAATGCACTCCATTTGCACTCCAGATTTTGCTATCCAGCAACGCTAATTTATGTAACCCCTTGATTTCATTGGTGGGTGCTGTAGGACTCGAACCTACGACCCTCGCCTTGTAAGGGCGACGCTCTACCGACTGAGCTAAGCACCCGCTGTGGAAAATAGCGGAAATAGAAAGGGGGAATTGCTCCCCCTTTTCAAATATCAATCATTAAGCGTTAACAGCATCCTTGAAGTTTTTGCCGGCTTTGAAGCGGGGGCGTTTGCTGGCTGGGATGTTGATGACGGCACCGGTTTGTGGGTTGCGGCCTTTGCGGGCAGAGGATTGCATGCAATCGAAGCTGCCGAAACCGATTAAGGTGACCATGTTGCCTTCAGAAACGGCGTCGATGACGCTGGAGGTGAACGCATCAATAGCGCGAGCGGCATCAGCTTTTGACATATTGGCTGAGTTGGCAATAGCATCAATTAAATCAGCTTTGTTTATCGTTTTGCTCATAATCTTTCCTTCCATTAAGTTTTGAATACACTTCAAATTTTGTTTGAGTCGTGACAGAAATTTGAAGACTTAGCTGACGATTTCCTATCATCGATCAGTTTGTGGCCCCAGTCTAAAGCCAGGCTGGAAGCGAAGTGGATTTATACCAACGTTCTTATTCAGGGTCAAGCTAATTCACTGCCGCCGACGGTTAAACTATCTATTTTTAATGTCGGCTGTCCCACGCCAACCGGAACGCTTTGTCCATCTTTGCCGCAAATGCCGACACCTTCATCTAATTTCAAATCATTGCCGATCATGCTGACGCGCGTTAACACTTCGGGGCCATTACCAATTAATGTGGCGGCTTTGACCGGGCGGGTGATTTTTCCGTTTTCAATTAAATAAGCTTCGCTGCTGGTGAAAACAAATTTTCCCGAAGTAATATCGACTTGACCGCCCGCAAAATTAACGGCGTAAATGCCTTTTTTGACAGAGGCAATAATTTCTGCGGGGTCATGCTCGCCTGCCAACATGTAAGTATTGGTCATGCGTGGCAGAGGTAAGGCGCGAAAAGATTCGCGGCGGCCGTTTCCAGTGGGCTCCAGGCCCATTAGTGAGGCATTTAATTTATCTTGCATATAATTTTTTAAAATGCCGTCTTCGATCAAAACATTGCAGCGGCTGGGAGTGCCTTCATCATCTAAATTCAGCGAACCGCGGCGTTGATATAAAGTGCCATCATCAACTACCGTGACACCTTTGGCAGCAACACGTTGCCCCATACGTGAGGCGAACGCGGATGTGCCTTTGCGATTAAAGTCGCCTTCTAAACCATGGCCAACAGCTTCATGCAATAAAACACCAGGCCAGCCAGCACCCAGCACGACTGGCAAGGCGCCCGCAGGCGCAGCTTCCGCTTCTAGATTCAGCAATGCCAGGCGCACTGCTTCATCCACATAATGACGGCATTTTGCTAGATCAAAATAATCATAACCGAGCCTGGCGCCGCCACCCGCATAGCCTTGCTCCGTGGTTTTACCATTGGAGGCAATGACATTGACATTTAAGCGCACCAGGGGGCGAACATCGGCAGCACGCGTGCCATCGCTAGCAGCAATAAACACTAAATCATAACTGCCGCTCAAGCTAATGCTGACGCGCTGAATTCTCGGGTCTTTGCTGCGAGCGTAGCGGTCTAATGCTTGCAATAAATTCACTTTTTCTGCATCGGACAAGGTGTTGACCGGATTGATCGCCGGGTATAGGGTTTTTTCAGCCAGTGTTTTTTGAGGCGAAAATAATTGTGCTTTATGCATTGCACCGATTTGCTTGGCCATCGTAGCGGCGTTTTCCAATGCTTTAAAATTAATATCATCGGAATAGGCAAAGCCGGTTTTTTCACCGCTGATAGCGCGCACGCCAACGCCCTGGTCTAGATGAAAACTGCCATTTTTTACGATGGAATCTTCTAGATACCAATTTTCAGCAACAGCATATTGGAAATATAAATCGGCATAATCAATTTGTGGGCCGGCGAGTTGATTTAAAACTTTTTGCAATTGAATTTCGTTTAAATCCGCGGGTTTAAGTAAGGATTCTTCGGCATATTGGTAGGGGGCTGTCATTGTCATTACATGGACCTCGGCGTTTTTATATGGGTATGTCAGTTATCTTTGTTTTATCAGAAATTAATTTGGAAGCTATCGGGGCCAGGAGCTTGCCGCGGTCGCGTTTGCTCCCCTCGCAATGACAAATGATGTTTTCGTAGGGGGGATTAGCGTAGCGTAATCCACCGATTTAGCATCACGTTACTGCAATGCATAATGGTGGATTACGCTACGCTAATCCCCCTGCGAAAAAACAGGGAGTGAAGCGGACGCGGCAAGCTCCTGAGTTTGAAGCCCCTCATAAACCCCAACCAGGAACGCGATTTTAACAGATTAACGCGTATTATTTGTGGCTTTTTGAAACACAGGCTTGTCCCAGGCTCCCGTCACCCGGTAATGCTGTGTGGTAATTTGATTGACTGCAGGCGAGAGAATTTTGCTAGCAACCCAAGTTACTGCCCCTACAATCGGGCCACCGGCGACAGCAGCCACTACGGGAACACTACCCGTGACATAAGGCGTTACATTTAAAAATAAATTATACGTTTGATTATTCAAACCAATTTGCCCTTTAAATGTGATTTTAGCGATCGAACCATTTAACTCCGCATTTTCGGTATAAGCCGCACCCTGGCGCAAATTAAAATCAGCACGCAGGTGATCAAAACTATAGCCTGATTTAGTTAAATCACTAAAATCCAAACTCAAACGACGCGTCAACGTTTGCAAACTCAACAAATTTAAAACACGTCCAATACCGACATCAGCTTCTGCCGACTCACTCAAATTAATGATTCTTCCCTTGCTAAAATCAAAATTTAATTTGCCACTTAAAGTATTTAAATCAGGTTCATACGGGGTTCCCTGCCAAGCAAATTGAAAATTTGCCTGACCACTGCCTTCAGCCAAATTGTTACTCACTGCCCAATTACTTAATGTTTTACCTAAATTATTCGTATTGAGCTGCCCAATAAATTCGGATTGATCTTTAGTTTTGCGATACCAATTCATATAAGCGCGCAAAGTGGTCGCGCCATCATTTAGCATTATATTATTGATTAAATAACGATCTGCGAGCGGCAATAAATCGAAACTGACTGCGCCCAATTTTTTATTGTTATATTGGAAATCACGCGCACTAAATAATAAAGCAGGAATTTTTATAGCGCGATCAGGTTTTAAATTTTTTTCCAGATTGCTTGATAAGCGTAAAAAATCCAGGTTAATGCTGATGGCATGTTGCTTGAGACAAGCGCGCTCACTGTCATTGAGACGATCAAAGCCTTGCGCTCGCAGTGGCAGTGAACGGGTAGAATTAATGACAGGTAAACACGCTTGATAATTAAAATCATTCGGCCAAACGATATTGCCTGAAAAATCTTTTGTCGCAAGTTTTACCAACCAGGCATTTTTTACAGCACTCAAACCAACGCGAATATTGTTTAAATTAAAACCCGCGGCCGTCAACGTTCCTATTTGTAAATCCACCACCGGCTTTAATCCCGTTGTTTGCTTTTGCTGTAAAGTTTGATAACGGTCTAAAAACGGCTTAAATTCTTCCCAATTAAAGTTTTGCAAATTACCGCTGATTTTTACTTGATTATTCGCCGGCAATACCGCTGGTTTATTTCCCAAATAAATACCCGCAGCAATCGTTTTCCAATCACCCTGCACTTCTGCCAAACCCAATCGGCCAGTTAATAAATCGCTGTATTTCAAATCAATATCAAATGCGCTGTCACTATTTTGCTTCAAGGTAAATTCAAATGGCATTTTCTCATCTGTCGATTTTGTCAAAGGCTGAGGTAAATCGACTTTCATTCCATTTAAATCTGAAGCTAATTTGAGTGTCACGGTTTGTTTATTGTTTTCCTGGTTAATGCTAAGCAAGCCAGAATAATCTGTTTCTCCACTAAAAAATGTTAGTAGGGGCAAATGATTTAAATAATTTTCCAAATCATCTGCTGTGATTTTTCCGGACATTTTCACCTGGACCGTACCGGTTTTATCAGTATCAATCGCAAGCGCTACTGGCTTTTGCCATAAATTTGCATTTAAAGCCGGAGCAGCAATCACATTTTCAGTGAAGCTAACATCACCTGTGAAATTATTTAAGCTCAGGTTCCAACGTGGCATATCAACGCGTGCTTGATCAAATGCAATCAAGCCTTTGACTTGTGTTTTAATATCATCATCATGTAATGGAATTGAAATAGATAAATCTAATGGCAAGTTACCGCTTAACTGAAAATTTTTTAAATCTCGGCCAACATTATTTTTTAAAGGACTATTATTGACATAATGCTGGCCCTTTTCCAAGGTCGTCAAAAATTTAGCGTTAATTTCCAGGCTTGATTTTGATAAATCTGCCATGGTGGCAGTCACATTTTGAAATGGAATATTATCCGTCACGCCGGATTTAGCTAAAATGTTCATCGAACGGCCGATGAAATCTACTTCTGCATTTAAATGCGAAATAATTGGCCAGCCGGTTTTAAAATTAAGCACGGCGTCATCAATTATTGTATTAACTTTAAATTGGCCTTCACCCTGATCAAATGGAAATTGACTTAAGTCACCAGCTAATAAAAATTTCCCTTTAATGCCTTGACTGGAAATCAAAGCGGATTGCAACCATTGGCTCAAACGCGGGCTCATGATGAGATAAGGCAAATATTGTTTAAGATAAGCTAAATTAGTAAATGCAAAATTGCCGCTTACATTGACTTGATAAGGTGCTGAAAATGGGATTTTGGCAGAAAAATCTAGGTTTCCTTGTAGAAATTTCATTACTGCGTTGTCCACTGTCAAAAACCATTGCCCTTGCACTGGCGAAAGCTTTGCATCAATCGCATAGTGTGAAATGATCAAAGGGGCTTTGTATGCCTGAGTCGGATGTAACTGTAAATTTTTTCCATTTAAATTTAGTGTAATCTGATCAGATGTGTAATGAATTTCTCCTGATAAATTTTTAATCAATGTATTCTTGTTTTGAAAAACCAGATTATGAAAATCGCTATAAGCCGTGATATTTTTGAAATTACTTTTCCAGCTCAAATAAAATTGCTGTAAAACGCCATTTAATTGACTGATATTTAACTTTTCACTTTCGGGAACAAAAAATTCTAAAAATGGCAGTAATTGGTTGATTGCTATTTGATTAATTTGCAGAAGGTTATCATTATTTTTTTTCATTAAAAAAATATCAAATGGCTGCAGCGCTTGATTATTGACAGCTAACTGTAATTGTTGGCCTTCAAGGCCAGCGCTGGTCATATTTAAAGCGCCGCTATTAGAAACCAGCCGCAGCTGTTTATTATCGCTGCGTGTTAAAGCCAAATTTAAATTCAACCAGTTTGCCCGGGTCAATTCAAAATAATGCTGCCGCCATATAAAATTTACGCTTAACTTTTTAATAGCGGCTTGCGAAATTTGATAATTTCCATATTTCAATTTTGTTAAAATAAATTCCGGCAGTTGTAGCTGATTGAGATTAATGGCGCCATTGATGGTTGAGCTGATTAAATCTGGTGAAATCTTTAAGCTGGCTTGTAGATCAAAAGGAATCGGTGGTTGATTGGAAAACAAAATGGCAGTGTTCAATTGTAAAAACTGTTGCTTGAGGATATTTTTCGTTAGCGATAAATCAATTTGATTAAATTGAATCGTTTGGCCATTTTCAACATAAGTCAGGTCGAGCTGATTAATATTCACATGGGCATAATTTAATAAATTCACCAGAAAACGTTTCCAGTTAATGCCGCTCTCCGGAGAACTATTATTATTTAAAATAATTCCATTGACGCTCCATTGAGTATTTTGCCGTGCCACCACAATGCGGCTACCACTAACGGAAACATATTTGGGTTCTATTGTTAAATGCAATAAACTCCGCCAAAAACCAATCACCAGTTCTGCTTGATGAATTTGAATTTCATGTCCAGCCTCATCACTTAATGTCAAATTTTTAAATTCAAAACGCGGATTAAAACCGCGCCAATTTAAACTGGCTTGTTCAACCTGCACCGGTAATTGTAAATGCTCACTTAACCAGGCGTTCCAGTTTGCTGGCGGTTGAAAAAAGTAAGGCAGTGAAAAGCGCAAAAGTAAGACAAGCAGAAATAGCACTAAGCAGAAGGGAAGAAAAATTTTCAAGCTAATATGAAATAGCTTTTTCATGTTTTATAAGCTGAAACGATGCGTAATTTTGTTGCAATGCTGAGTAAAATCCACGAAACCAATGGCCACACAATGACGCTGGTGAGCGATGAAATCCAATACCAAATAGTATTTGGCATTTCATTAATTAGGGCCTGTATCCAAAAAATAACGCCTTGATAAATCAACATCAACAAAAAAATGATGAGTAAGCGTGAAATTTCGGTGAAAAACTGTATTTGCCGGTTCAACAGCAGTACTAAGTAATTAATCAGAATTAGCGCAATCGCATGCTGCCCCAATACCGAACCGGTTAAATAATCCAGCAAAATACCAGTAAAAAAAGCCAACATCGCATTCATGACGTTGGGCAGATAAATCGACCAAAATATGAGCACCAACGCAACCCACTGCGGCTGTAGCCATTGCAGCCAAATCGGCAATGGCATAATCGTCAGCAAAGCTGCCAATAGCAATGAAAGTGTCAGCGAGAAAATCATTCTCATGATGGTTTACCCGAGGCTTTTTGTCCTTGAGGAAGGCTGGACGCATTTTTATTTTCATCTGGCCAAATCAGTACAAATTCACGGCTGTTATCAATTTTTGCGATCGGCTTTAACACCACTTGAATAAAGCCAGCATTAATTTGTTTATCAACTTTAGTAACTTCTGCAGCAGGATAGCCAAACGGAAAACCGCCGCCCAAACCCGAAGTAATAAAAATATCACCAACTTGTACATCTGCCGTATGCGGAACAAAACGGAGATTCAGCTCATCTAATTTACCAGTGCCCACTAAAATGGCCCGAAAACCAGAACGGCTGTTCTGCACAGCCAAACCGCTACGACGGTCTGTAATCAGTAAAACGCGGCTTGACACCGGATTGACAGCAATCACCTGCCCTAAAACACCATAGGCATCTAAAACAGGCTGGCCTATATAAATTTGATTATTTTTACCTTGATTCAGAACGATTTCTTGTTGCAGCGGCGTTAAGTTGGCTTCCAAAATGCCTGCAATCGTGTATTTGCTGTTGATTTGTTCGATAGAACCTAAGAGGGTTTTTAGTTGAGTATTTTCCTGTTCGAGCGCAATCATTTTTTGGAGCCTGGCTTCCAGCAATAATTGACGGGAGCGCAGGCTGGCGTTTTCTCTTAATAAGTCTTGTTCCGTTCTGATGGTAACAGTCAACCAACCCCAAGCTTGTAACGGAGAAGAAAGCGCATATTCAAGAGGATATAAAGCTGCGTCCCAATGCGAACGCATGGCTTTGAATTTGTCAGAATGCAAATTCAAAGCCATTAAAGCCAATGCGATGACAAGCCAAACAGCTGCCTGAAGTTCTAACCAACGGCGCCGTCTAAATAAGTTAGCAATGGTTCTCTCCTATTCCTTGGATAAAAAGTTAGCGCCATAAGCATCCATCAGCTCCAACGCACGTCCGCCGCCACGCGCAACGCAAGTTAGCGGCTCATCTGCAACGACGACTGGCAAGCCGGTTTCTTCCATGAGTAAACGATCGAGATCTTTCAAGAGCGCGCCGCCGCCGGTCAAAACCATACCACGCTCAGCAATATCAGCAGCCAGTTCTGGCGGTGTTTGCTCTAATGCCGTGCGAACAGCGCCAACGATGCCAGCTAAAGGCTCTTGCAAAGCTTCTAATACTTCGTTGCTATTCATCATAAAGCTACGCGGCACACCTTCGGCCAAGTTACGTCCACGCACTTCGATTTCTTTGACTTCTGAGCTAGGGAAGGCAGAACCAATTTCCATCTTGATTTTTTCAGCAGTGGCTTCACCAATCAAAGTGCCATAATTTCGGCGCACATAGTTAACGATAGCATCGTCAAAACGATCACCACCAATACGCACTGAAGCGGAATAAACAATACCATTTAAAGAAATCACCGCGACTTCTGTCGTGCCGCCGCCAATATCGACTACCATAGAACCACTGGCTTCATCCACTGGCAAGCCAGCGCCGATGGCAGCAGCCATTGGCTCTTCAATCAAGTAAACCTCACGCGCGCCCGCGCCGAGAGCGGACTCGCGAATCGCACGGCGCTCCACTTGGGTTGCGCCACAAGGTACACATACCAGGACTCGTGGGCTAGGACGAAAGATTTTGCTTTCATGTACCTTATTGATGAAATGCTGCAGCATTTTTTCAGTCAAATAAAAATCAGCAATAACACCATCTTTTAACGGGCGTGTGGCTACAATATTAGGAGGAGTACGACCTAACATCCGTTTAGCATCAACGCCAATAGCAGCAATCTTGCTATCACCTGAAATCGAATCGACCCGCGTCGCCATGACTGAAGGCTCATTCAACACAATACCGCGGTTATGCATGTAAATTAAAATATTTGCTGTTCCCAAATCGATAGCCAAGTCATTTGAGAACATTCCACGAAATGCTTTAAACATATAATTGATCCCTTTCATTAAATTGAAGTTAACCCAAAAATCCTTTTCATATTTTTTCTATCTAATAATAGATAGAAAAATACCATAAAAGTGTGGAATTAATTTAACCGAAAAAATTCTCAATTGCGAGGGAAAATTGGAGAGATTCGCTATTTTGCTGCAGGTTTTGTTCGGATCAAACCAAGATTACTTAAGCCACTTAAGCAAAGCAATATTGTATAGACAATCATCAATAAGACAGCGCTCTTGGCATAAATGAAACTCATGAGAAAGGCAGCAAATCCTGTCATCGAAACATTGATCAAGTTGATGATAGCCGCCAATGACGGGACCAATGATAGGGCCCAAGCCCCACATGGTTGCCAACAGCGGCATGGTACGTAAGAGTTTTTGCGGCTCTAGCATATCTGCTAAAACAGCACGCGAAGTCACACCAAAGGCAGCCAGAAATAAACCTTGAAAAAATCTGGCAAGCAAAGGACAGCATAATAAAAATAATCGCGTTTTTTCTGCTGGAAGATAAGTTTAGTTGCATGTTAATTTACTATTTAATGAATTAATTGAGTGAAAAAATGTTAAATCTCTGTATTTTCGGCGATCCCATTGATCATAGTTTATCGCCTTGGATCCATCAACAATTTGCTGAGCAAATGAAAATTGCAATTAACTACACAAAAATTAAAACGTCAATCCGTGATTTTTCGACGCTATTAGAAAATTTCAAAAATGCCGGCGGCAATGGCTGCAATGTTACTGCGCCTTGTAAAGAAATCGCTTATGAAATGGCCGATAAATTAAGTCCTCGCGCAAAAAACGCCAAAGCTGTTAATACGATTAAAATTTTTCCTGATAAAACGAGTTATGGCGATAATACCGATGGGGTCGGTTTAATTCGCGATACGGAGCAGCGCTTACATTATTCCATTCAAAATAAAAATTGTTTAATTTTAGGCGCGGGTGGTGTTGTCCGTGGCATTTTGCAGCCTTTACTGGAAAAAAAACCACGAAAAATTATTATTGCTAATCGCAGTGAAGAAAAAGCCATTTGTTTGGTAAAGGAATTTAGTTCAGCAGAAATGATTTCTTCATTTACTGAATTAACTCAATTAACTGGAACACCTTTTGCTGGATTATCTGGACAAACCTTTGATTGTGTTTTTGATGCAACCAGCCTATTTCCAGAAAATTTATTACCGGTTGATTTAAAATTAAATCAAGGCGCACTTTGCTATGATTTGAAATACGCTGGCGGCAAAACTGCTTTTATGCAATGGGCAGAAAAAAAAGGTGCAAATTTGATTCAAAACGGTTTGGGCATGTTAGTTGAACAAGCCGCTGAAGCTTTTTATATTTGGACTGGCGAAATGCCGGAGACTGAAGGCGTTTTAGAAAAAATCCATAGTGTGACGTGATTTATTGGATCACCCCTCATCCGCCCCGTTGGGGCACCTTCTCCCGCAAGGGGAGAAGGGTCTCATCAAAGTTCAATAGCTTTTCATAACGAGGCTTATTTTATCGCATTGAAGTTTATTGAGTTGGCAGATGCACCTAAAGTTGTCCTTTTCCCCTTGTGGGAGAAGGTGCCCCGAAGGGGCGGATGAGGGGTAATAAAACATATTTATTCAATAAAAAACTCAGCTCATTAAATTTAATCTACTCAACCAAGGAATTAACGCACGAATTTCTAATCCATCTGGATAAGTTTGTTCACGCGATAAATCTTTTACTAATTGTAATTTTTTTATTTCAGGAAAAAATTTTGAAAAATGTTTGAATCCCGATGCTCTTTCTTCATCAGATAATTTGACTTCAATTAGATAAGTCGGTTTTGAATCGAGACTGATCAAAAAATCCAGCTCTTTGCCATCTTTTGTGCGTAAATAATGCAGGCCGGTTTTAATGCCTTGGGTGTCTTCAATAAAATCCAGTTCTTTTAATAAGGCAGCTGCTACTAAATTCTCCAGGTGCGCGCCATCATTGTGATCAATTAATGCGTGATCGTAAAAATAATATTTAGGTTCTTTTAATAACGAACGCGCTACTTTTTTATGATAAGGCGTTACCGAAAAGACAATATAAAGATTTTCTAATAATTGCAGCCAACGTTTTATTGTATTGGCATCGCGCTCTAAATCACGCGCTAAATTTGCATAAGAAATGCAACTGCCGACACGTTCTTTTAACATTAAAACCAGCGTTTCAATCGCTTGAATATCTCTGACGGCATGCAGATCGATTAAATCCTGGCGCAAAATAATATCCAAATGACTGCGGCGCCAACGTAAATAATCCGTTCTATTTCCCGATAAAAATGGCTCTGGAAAACCGCCGCATTGCCATAAGCGTTCGAAAATTTCGTTTTCAGAAAAATCCAGATGCGTTTTTGCTTCTTTTAAATCGAGTGGATGTAGTTGGTATTGAAAATAACGACCAGCTAAGGAATCACCGACTTTGCGATAGGTATCAAGCTTTGCACTACCAGTAACGAGTATTTCAGGTGGAATGCCTTCGGTGTCGTAAATTCCTTTGAGCCAACGTTTCCAATCTTTTTTCTTATGCAATTCATCAAAAATCACCAAGGGTTTTTTTCGGTCCCAGGATTTTTTTTGCAAAATTAATCGATCTCCTTGAGCGTCATAATTAAGATAATCGCATTCTGGATAGAGGTTTTTTGCAAGGGTGGTTTTGCCACATTGGCGTGGGCCAGTGAGAATGACCAGCTTTTTGGCTAAATCTTGGCGAATGATAGGTTGAAGGCTGCGTTTCATTTGGCCATTATGACGTCAATTCCGGAATAGTCAAGACCATTCCGGAATTAGTGCCGGTTTGGCCATGATTTTACCAGTTAAACATGGTGCCATCGAGCTTGCGATTGACGGGTAGGTAAGCCCGCTCATAAGGGTATTTTTCGGCTAATTTTTCATTAAAATCAACGCCTAAGCCAGGTGTTTCTTTCAAGCACAAATAGCCTTTTTCAAAATAATAAGAATGTGGGAACACCTCATCGGTTTCAGGGGTATGGCGCATGTATTCCTGAATGCCGAAGTTGTTGATCGAATAGTCGAAATGCAATGCTGCCGACATGGTCACCGGCGACAAGTCGGTTGCACCATGGCAACCAGTGCGCACATGATAAATTTCAGCCAATGCGGCTAATTTTTTCATCGGCGTAATACCGCCGCCATGCACTATTGTCATACGAATGTAATCGATTAATTGTTCGGTGATTAAAGTCGTCGCGTCATAAATCGTGTTGAAAATTTCACCGACAGCTAAAGGTGTCGTTGTGTGTTGACGGATAATGCGAAAACCTTCTTGCAATTCAGCTGGTACGGTATCTTCTAGCCAAAATAAATGGTATGGCTCAAGCTCTTTGCCTAAACGCGCTGCTTCAATTGGCGTTAAACGATGATGCGTATCATGCAGGAAATGCGGATCATCACCATAAACATCACGTAATTTTTGAAATAATTTTGGCGCGTGATTTAAATATTTTTCAGTTGACCATTCATTTTCTGGCGGCAGGCCTTTTTCTGCCGGTTCATAAAACATTTTATCTTTGGAAACGCCATAAGTGCTTTTCAATCCTGGAATGCCGGATTGCGCGCGAATCGCCAAATAACCCAGATCAATATATTTGCCGACTTCTTCTACTGCGTGATCAATATCACGTCCATTAGCATGGCCATAGACCATCACACCATGACGGCATTTGCCGCCTAATAAATTGTAAACCGGTGTATTGAGCGCTTTACCTTTAATGTCCCACAAGGCCATATCAATAGCGCCAATCGCCGCCATCGTGACTGGGCCACGGCGCCAATAAGCACCTTTATAAAAATATTGCCAGATGTCTTCGATTTGAAAAGGATCGCGGCCGATTAAGCAAGGGATTAAATGGTCTTGTAAGTAAGAAACAACGGATAATTCGCGGCCATTTAATGTGGCATCGCCTAAACCATAAACGCCTTGGTCAGTATAAATTTTTAAGGTGACAAAATTACGGCCAGGAGAGCAAACAAAAACTTTTGCGTCGGTGATTTTCATAAATTATTTCCTTTGTAATTAATTAGGAAAAAATAAGGCATCAGAGTTTTTTGATACTAATTTAGTGTTTCGGTAATTTGGCATTGCATGTCAGGATCAGAAAATTGCTATGATCGTTTCACTCCATGTTTTCGTAGGGGGGATTAGCGTAGCGTAATCCACCGTTTTTAAAATGCATGGCGTTTTAACAAACTCTGAAAAAACGGTGGATTACGCTACGCTAATCCCCCCCCTACGAAAACATTTTTTTCATTGCGATAGAGATACTAAACGACGGAGGCAATTTCCTAATTTAAAATTGGCGCAAGCACCGCACCATCAAAATGCTGCTACTCTACTTATGCCCCAACTGCCGGCTCGGCACGCCCGCGCGTAAATTCGCTTCGATATGCTCCAAACTCACGCCCTTAGTTTCCGGCACCATCTTATATACAAACACAATTCCCAAAACACTTAAAATGGCAAAAATCAAAAACGTACCTGAAGCATTAAATAAATGAACCAAAGTAATAAAACTTCCGGCAACGATGCCATTAAAAATCCAGCTGGCTGAAATCATTAAACTGGTGCCCAACCCACGAATTTCCAACGGAAATACTTCAGCAATCACCAGCCACATAATTGGCCCTAAACTCATTGCAAAGAAAATAATAAATCCCACCATGCTGAGCAATGCCGACCATTTCAGCATTTCGCTATTAGCACCAACATGAAATGAAATGCTTAAAATCAGCAAACTCAAACCCATGCCAATCAAGCCCATTAATAACAGTGGCCGGCGTCCCCAAAGATCAATTAATGGCAGTGCAATAATAGTAAATAAAACATTCACCGTACCCACAATTGCCGTTACTGAAATAGCAGCACTAGCCGTTTTAAATCCTGCCATTTCAAAAATCGTCGGCGCGTAATAAATAATCGCATTAATACCGGTGCATTGTTGAAAAAATCCCAAACCAATTCCCAAAATAATTGCCGGACGCAGCCATTTTTGAAACAACAAACGCCAATCGCGTTTTTCCTGAATACTATTTTTAATATCATTTAATTCCGCTTCCACGTTATCCTGCTTGCGAATCATTTTTAAAATATGGCGCGCTTTATCAATCCGTCCTTTCAACACAATCCAACGCGGACTTTGTGGCAACATCAACATACCAAAAAATAAAATCACAGCTGGGATGACACCAACACCCAACATCCAACGCCACTCACCTGTTTTCGCAAAATAAGCATCAACGCCATAAGAACATAAAATCCCGATGGTAATTGCCAATTGGTTTAATGAAACCAACATGCCGCGAAAACGCGGCGGTGCAACTTCAGAAATATAAAGCGGTGAAACAAATGAAGCGACGCCAATTGCAAAACCGACAATCAACCGGCTAAAGAAAAAGAGTGACACTGTCGGCGAAAAGGCCGAAGCCAAAGTGCCGACAATAAAAATCAACCCCGTCAAAATTAATAACAACTTCCGGCCAAAATAATCCGCAAAATAACCACTGACTGCCGAGCCAATCACCGCACCCCATAAAACGGAGCTGACAATCAAGCCTTCCATCAAGCCGCCCAACATAAAATCCTTACGGATAAAAAGAATTGCGCCTGAAATGACACCGGTATCAAAACCAAACAAAATCCCCGCAACTGCAGCGATGCTCGCAACTAACACCACAAAAGAATTAATCGTCGCCTGCTGTTCAGCAGCAACATAACTACCTAATGACGAGGGGTTATGCATGGTTCCTCCAAGGGCTTTAAGAAAAATTGCCGGTTGTTATAACTGAGTCGGGGCTGAAACACAAGACAGCGGTTCCCGCTGTCAAAGTGGTCGTTGTGGAATCAGGCAAGACAGGGGCCTTGATGTTTTTTGAGACTTTATTTGCAGAAACTTTCTATAAATTACGCAAGTATAAAACAAAATTCAGAGCTATTTTACTGGGACGAACGTTGTTGCAACAAAGGAGTTTTGCTCTTATTCTATCCAACCCTAGTTATACCCTGATGATAATCATGAGCTTAAAAATCGAAGACATAGAAAAAATCGCCCATTTAGCTCGCCTTTCGCCAGAGGTGGCGATGACAAAAGATTTTGCTAATCGTTTGCAAAAAGTAATGGAGCTGATTGCAAAAATTGATCAGATTGATGTGGCGGATGTTGAGCCATTAGCGCATCCTGCTACCGAAGGCGGCCAGCCTTTGCGTCGGGATGTGGTCCTGGAAAGCAGTGATCCTCAAGAAAGAGATAAATATTTACGCTTGGCGCCGAATAATCAGGGCCATGCTGCCTCCCCTATTCCTCTTTATCTCGTGCCAAAGGTGATTGAATAATGCATGAAAAAACGATTGCTGAATTAAAACAAGGTTTAGCCAACAAAGAATTTTCTGCGACGGAATTAACTGAGCATTATTTAAATCGTATTAAAAAATATGATTCCGCATTAAATTCTTTTATTACACTTTGTGAAGAAAATGCTCTAGTAGAAGCAAAATTAGCGGATCAAGCGATTGCTTCCGGGAAAACTGAAGCGCTTACCGGTATTCCGATTGCACATAAAGATATTTTTTGTACGACTGGCATCAAAACCAGTTGCGGTTCGCGCATGCTGGATAATTTTATCGCGCCTTATGACGCCACTTTTGTCGAAAAATATAAAGCGGCTGGCAGTATTTTATTGGGCAAAACCAATATGGATGAATTCGCGATGGGTTCATCCAATGAAAGTAGTTTTTATGGGCCGGTGAAAAATCCCTGGGATTTAAAATGCGTGCCGGGTGGTTCATCCGGTGGCTCTTCGGCAGCGGTTGCGGCACGCCTGGTGCCGATGGCAAGTGGAACCGATACTGGCGGCTCCATCCGTCAACCGGCAGCGCTTTGCGGCATCACTGGGATTAAACCGACTTATGGTCGGATCTCACGTTATGGCATGATTGCGTTTGCCTCGAGCTTTGATCAGGCGGGGATTTTTACTTATACAGCGGAAGATGCCGCGATTATGCTAAATGTGGCGGCGGGGCATGATGTGAAAGATTCGACTTCCGTTGATACGCCAGTGCCGGATTACACTAAGGAATTAAATCAATCTTTGAAAGGTTTAAAAATTGGCTTGCCAAAAGAATATTTTATTGATGATTTAGATAAAAATACTGCGGCAAAAATTCATGAAGCGATTGAAGTTTATCGCCGACTTGGTGCCTCTATTCATGAAATTTCTTTACCGAATACTGAATTAGGCATTCCGGTTTATTACATTATTGCACCAGCTGAATGTTCTTCCAATTTGGCGCGTTATGATGGCGTGCGTTATGGTTATCGTTGTGAAAATCCCAAAGATTTAATGGATCTTTATATTCGTAGCCGCACGGAAGGATTTGGCGAAGAAGTGAAACGCCGGATTTTAACCGGCACTTATGTGCTCTCATCAGGTTTTTATGATGCTTATTATTTAAAAGCGCAAAAAATCCGTCGATTAATTAGTAATGATTTTAAAGCGGCTTTTGAGCAAGTGGATTTAATTTTGAGCCCGACAACGCCCGCACCCGCATTTGAAATCGGCAGCAAGCAGGATCCGGTCAGCATGTATTTATGCGATATTTTTACGGTTTCAGCGAATTTGGCGGGAATTCCGGCGATTTCGATTCCTGCGGGTTTTGTGGGCAATTTGCCGATTGGTTTACAGTTGATGGGTAATTATTTTTCGGAAAGCCGTTTATTGAATGCGGCGCATATGTATCAACGTGAAACCGATTGGCATAAAAAAATTCCGGTGGGATATTGATCAAAGCTGCTTTATAAATTCAATAAATGTAGGGGGGATTAGCGTAGCGTAATCCACCGTTTTTCCAGAGTTTATTGAAACGCGATGCATTTTAAAAACGGTGGATTACGCTACGCTAATCCCCCCTACAAAATGATTAAATGCAAAATGATAAAAAGGTGATTTAAATGCAATGGGAAACCGTGATTGGTCTTGAAGTGCATGTGCAATTAAATACAAAATCGAAAATTTTTTCGGGTGCGGCAAATCAATATGGCGCGGAACCTAACACACAAGCTTGCGCGATTGATTTAGGTTTGCCGGGTGTATTGCCAGTTTTAAATCAAGCGGCGTTAGAAAAAGCATTAAAATTTGGCTTAGCCATTAATGCAGAAATTAGCGATAAATCAGTATTTGCGCGTAAAAATTATTTTTATCCCGATTTACCCAAAGGTTATCAAATCAGCCAACATATGTATCCGGTAGTTGGCAAAGGATTTTTGGAAGTTAATTTGGGAGAAGGTAAAACCAAACGGATTAATATTACGCGCGCGCATTTGGAAGAAGATGCGGGAAAATCCTTACATGATGTTATTGATGGCATGTCGGGCATTGATTTAAATCGCGCTGGTACGCCTTTATTAGAAATTGTTTCCGAACCGGAAATGCGATCAGCGGAAGAAGCCGTTGCTTATTTAAAAACGCTGCATAGTCTGGTGCGTTATTTAGATATCAGCGATGGCAATATGCAAGAAGGCTCTTTCCGTTGCGACGCTAACGTTTCCGTGCGTCTCAAAGGTCAAAACGAATTCGGCACTCGCGTCGAAATAAAAAATATTAATTCTTTCCGCTTCGTCCAACGCGCTATCGAATACGAAGTTGAGCGCCAAATTGAAGTATTAAGCGAAAATGGTCAAATCCGCCAGGAAACCCGTTTATACGATCCTGATAAAGACGAAACCCGCTCTTTGCGTAGCAAAGAAGATGCCAATGATTACCGCTATTTCCCCGATCCCGATTTATTGCCGGTTTTAGTGGATGCAAAATTATTAAATGAAATCCGCAAAACGCTGCCAGAATTACCCTGGGAGAAAAAGCAACGTTATATTTCGAGTTTAAATTTAAGCGAATATGATGCCGATGTATTAGTGCAACAACTAGAAATTGCGCATTATTATGAAGCCGTCATTCAACATTTAAAACCCGATCAAGCTAAAATGGCAGCGAATTGGGTCATTGGAGAATTATTAGGGGCGCTGAATAAAAATAATGACACGATTGCTAATTGTCCGATTGAATCTGCCCAACTGGCTAAATTAATTTCACGCATTCATGATCAAACCATTTCCGGAAAAATTGCCAAGCAAATTTTTGAAATCTTGTGGCAAGAAAAAGGCGATGTGGATCAAATTATTGAACAAAAAGGCCTAAAACAAATTACCGATGACAGCGCTTTAGTCAAAGCGATTGCCGAAGTGATTCAACAAAATCCGGAACAAATTGCGGAATATCGTGCGGGGAAAGAACGCGTGTTCGGTTTCCTGGTTGGACAAGTAATGAAAGCTACCAAAGGCAAAGCAAATCCACAGCAAGTGAATGAATTGCTAAAAAAACATTTGGCGGATTTCATTACTCAGTAACTTCGGTTTCAAGTAAAGCCAATACTTCTTCCAGGTCTAACTCAAAGGCTTCTGCGATTTCCTGAGGTGGATAGCCACGAGCTAATAAATTTTTTAGGTGACGGGCCTGTTCATTACGTGCTAATTGGAGTCCTTGCTCTACCCCTCTTAAACGAAACCGCTCTGCTATTGTCATAGTTTCTTCCTCCAATTCTGATGAAAGATGAGATTGAGCCAATTCAATAATTAAATCGATATTGTCAGCATCAATTTGATTAATGATATAACTTATCACGTTCTTTGCAAATTCGTAGCCTTGATTTAATTCAACCTCATGGACCCATGCCATGATAGTTGCCATCAACTGCATCATGTCCCGCTTAAACTGATGTTTAAAAACAAACTCCATCAAACCTGCCCATTCATGTGCTCTCAATTCCTCATCGGCAATTTTTTGAAGGTCCACTAACTGAATCGGCTCATTCCAGACTTTTTGCATTAGTAGTTTCTGCTTATCAAATAATTGAAAAAAATCGGTACTGAATTTGTAGGGTTTGAGACCATTATAAAAAATCAAAGGGTAAATTAAGGGTAGGTCTGAATCAGGATATTGGCTGTGATGATAATTTAATAAACCTAGCAAATAATTATGCATGCGTAACGGCAACCATTTATCCGGCTCAGTTTGCTGTTCAACCAAAAGATAAATATAACCTAACCGCCCTGCAAAGTTTGCACTATAAACTACGTCCGCAGCATGTAACTTTAAATTTGTCTCAAGAAAAGTTTCTTTGTGAAATTTTAAAGAACCAAAATCGATCAGTTCTTTTATAGTCTGAGGTAAATGAGCTTTAAAAAAATCAATCGCAACCCGTGGATTGCTCATGGCGGTCTTGAAAAATTTATCATGCGGTTGATGTACGGTTTTTGTCATGATTGAAATATCCATTAATTTCAATCATCAAAACTTAATTAGTAAAACAAAGCAATACCGTAGTTAGCCCAAAAAAATCATCTCTTCACGATTTTTCTCATGAAATTTCTTGCCGTTGATGAAAGCAATGAAATAAATGACCAGACTAAATAACGCAATCACTAAAAAATCCCAACCAAAACTTAAATAATTTTTACCTTCACCAAAATTACCGAGATAAGAAATTAACCCAACGCCAATTAAATAAGGCAATAACCAAAAACCCGCGGCCATATCGCGCGGTTTCCTGGTTTTAATTGAATGGACGAAAAAAATGATATAGCCAATCGCCAATGTCACCAGCATTTTCCAGATTACATCCCAACCCGTCCAATAAATAATTAAATTACAAATATAAAATGCCATCAAACAAAATAAATGATAGTAAGGTAATTTAAAAGGGCGATAGATTTGCGGCTGCGTCTTTCTTAGCGTCGCACAGGAAATGGGCCCAACGGCATAAGCCACTACAAAACAGGAAACTAAAAAACTTACCATCGATTGCCATCCGGGAAATGGCAGAAAAAATAACAAGCCAATAAAATAATTACTGGCAATTGCTTTAAACGGTGTGCCGAAAGAATTTAAATGCTCCATCCACTTGGGGAAATAACCATTTTGACTCATCGCCATATTCACGCGCGCGGTTGCTGTTGTATAAATAAATGCCGTGCCAATCGGCGAGATAATCGCATCAGCGTAAATAATTTTTAACCACCAAATTAAACCCAAGCCTGCAATTAATCCCGCAATCGGGCCAGAATCTCCCTTATATTGTAAATTCTGCCAGCCATCAGCAAAATCAGCTGGTTTGAGTACGCCAATAAATGCAATTTCAATGGCAATATATAAAATAATGGCAATTAAAATTGCGCCTAAAATCGCAAATGGAATGGTTTTTTGGGGATTTTTTGCTTCTTGTGCTAATTGAATCGCTGCACTATAGCCAATGTAGGAAAAAATAATCCCTGCTGTCGGCAAAGCAGCTAAAACACCATGCCAACCCATCGGCATAAATCCTTGCGCGGTAAAATTTGTTAAGGAAAATTTTGCTTGTAGTAAAATTAACACCGTAATAAAAGGCACTGCTAATTTCCATAAGACAATCATGGAATTACTTTTAGCAAAATATTTAACGCCAAAATAATTAATAAAACACATCAATGCCATCACAAAAGCAGCAATCATTAAACCCGTATTACTTAAAGCAATGGCGCCTGACTGCCGTTCAATTAAAACTGGAAAAAAATTAGCCGCATATTGCAGCGCGGCTAACGTTTCTATCGGCGCCACCATCACTGAAGCCAGCCAGGAAATCCAGGCCATCGTGAAGCTGGCAAATGTGCCGTGACTAAACTGCGTGAAGCGAACGCTAGCGCCCGCGACTGGATAAGCGCTGGCCAATTCCGCAAAAGTTAGCGCCACTATCATCATTAAAATTCCACCGATAAGCCAGGCAACAATGGCTGCCGGCCCTGCAACTTTTGCCGAAAAAAATGGGCCTAATAACCAGCCTGAACCCACGATGCCACCGACTGCTGCGAACAATAAACTCGACTTAGAAATGGTTTGTTTTAATTGCATTAAATGACCCTAACTTGCAATTGCTCGCGGCTTGCTTGCCGCAGAGCATTTATTCATGGCGCAGTATTTCCAATAATTTTGCGACAACTTCTTCTGCCTTGCCAAGCGCAATCATACGGCCATTTTCTAAAATCATCACATAATCCGCCTGTTTTAAATGTGACGGACGTTCACTGACTAAAATAATGGTCATTTTCTGTTTTAAACGTTGCAGCAGATGAATAAACGTTTGGTCTTGATCAAAATCAAAGCCTGCGCTAGGTTCATCCAGCAATAAAATTAAAGGCTTTCTTAATAAGGCACGCGCAATCGACAAACGCTGTAAAAAACTAGAAGAAAAATACTTTTCGGGCTGATCATGCAAACCCGTTTCGATACCTAAACCAAGCCGCTCGATATCCGGCATTAAATCAAGCTCGAGCAAGACTTGCTGAATCTCTTCATCAGAGGCCTGCGGATTCGCCAAGAGAAGATTTTGTTTGATCGTGCCATAGAAAAAATGGCTTTTTTGCGGCACGTAGCCCATGAACATTCTTATTTGCCGCGGATCAAATTGACGAATATTGATATCATCCAAACTGATAGTGCCCGCATCAACCGGATAAAAACCCAGTATTAATTTCAGAATAGTTGATTTTCCCGAACCGTTGCGCCCTGCAATTCCTAGCATGGTTTTCGCAGGCAATTTGAAATTAATATTGATGACGGCAGGCTCAGCAGCACGTGGATAACGCATGCTGACTTGATGAAAACGCAAATTGCCTTGAAGCGATTCGCTATTAGGTACTACGGCCAATTGATTACTATCCTCTGGCGCGCGAATAATCGTGTTGATTTGTTGCAGACTTAATTTCATCTGGTCTGATTTCGCCCAAGTGATTAAAAAGAGACGATATGGCGATAAAACACGCCAGATAAGAATCATTACCGCAATCAAACCACCCATGCTTAACTGCTGTGTAAACACGGCAAATACGCCAGCAGTCAAACTGACGACGCCTGCAAAAATTACATATTGATTGGAAAAAATCGTCATAGATTCATTCAAGATTTCATTTTGGTAAGTTTTATAAGCATAATCCGACAAAAGCACTTTGTACCTTTCTTGCCAGACACGTATCACACCGAGCGCTTTTAAAGCGATTAATTCGCTCAGGCTTTCAGTAAAAAAATTGCGGTAACGAAAGCCTAATTGCGCTAATTCAGAAGCATCAGCGCGAATAGCGTATCTAAAAATCAAGCTAATTAAATATAAAAGCAGCAATAAAAAAATGGGCACCAAAGCCATATAAAATCCAGCAACCAGGCCAATAAGAACCAAGGCGAGCAAAACAAACGGTAAATCAAAAATTAGCGTAATAACCAAATTAGTGAGCATCTCGCGCGCGTGATCAAAATCTTTAATTCGATCAATTTGAGCGCTGGTGCTGGATGATTCAGAAAAAATAATCGGCAAATAGAGTATCTTGTGAAAAATTTCGTTGCCAATATAAAAATCCAGACGCGAGCTGATATAACCAATCACACGAGCGCGAATTATTTGCAGCAAAAAACCAGCGAGTAAAGCCACACTAACGCCAATTAAAAACCCGGTCAGCATTTGATAAGAGCCGGTCGTAATAAAACGATCGTAAACAAACATGATATAGATCGGTGTTGCCAAAAAAAATAAATTAGCAAAAAAACTGACCAGAAATATATTTAACAGCGGTTTGCGATACCGCTGTATCACTTCAAATAACCAGTTTTTCTTGAGTGCATTTTTTTGGTCTGCTGCTGTCTTTCGCTTGAATAAATAAATTCTGCCTGACATGGCATTTAAATCATCCCAGGTCGCATGCGATTTATCGTCGCCTGCAAGCAAAACAACCTGGCCCGATTCATCATTGCTGAGCAAAAAGATTTGTCCGGTATCAGTTTCGAAAAGCGCTGGCAATGAGCGTGCATCAAAAGTAAATTTTTTTGCGTCAAAACTTTGATACTCATATTCAAGGTTTTCAATCGTTCTTAATAATAGCGGCATATCAAGCTGTTGCGCTTTATGAGGCAAAGCCTCCACTAGCCGACGCAGGTCACCCTGCCAATTGAGCGACTCAAGCAAGGGCAGCAAAATATTTAAGCAAGAAGAAGTCAGTGCAAAATGCTTTTCAAGCAAAGAGGCAATATTATTGTCTCGATAATTTATCATGACGTGGGCCGTCCTGAATGGTGATCGGCTAAAATGAGATGCGTGCCTTCTAAAGTATAGTGCTTGCTAGCCAGGCGACAAATGGAAGGGCGATGATTAATCATGATAATCGACTTGGTTTTTGCAGCTTGAGCCAGTAATTTCATAAAAGCGCGATCACTATTGTAATCTAGCGAAGAATTGACTTCGTTTAATAAAATCAGCTGCGGATCTCGAGCAAAAGCGCGCACGATATTAATTAATTGGCGTGTGCCCGTGGCAAGTAATTCGCCGCTGTATTGGCTGATTTCTGTCGCATAACCTTGTGGCAAGCGATCGATAAGCGCATCGAGACCCAGTTTTTTACATAGCTCTTTTGCCGTTTCGGTATATTTCGCTTCAAACAGGGTCAAATTTTCCAGCAATGTTCCGCTAAAGATAACGGGCTCTGTCGTCAGGCAGATTAAACTTTGATTGATTAAACCAGGATCATGCATCGAATAAGGTTTATCATCCAGCAAAACGCGGCCCGCATCTGGCTTAATCAATCCCGCCAGCAAATACAATAAAGTATTTTCAGCAGCAGTATGCTCACCTTGTATGCAAATAAATTCACCTGGCTCAAGCAATAAATTAATATCAGTCAATTGATTGCGATTTCCTGCGCGCTCACGATAGCTAACATGCAGCATTTCAAGCTTACCTTGAATAGGCGTTGCTAAAGAATCGGTGAAATTTTCTGCTTTATTTTCACGCGCAATCAGTTTGCCAAGTGAACGATTGACGACTTTAATGCGCTCTAAATGACTCGATTGTTCAATAACCTGATTCACAATTGCCATCGCTCTTGATGCTAAAATAATGCAAGCAGTTAATGCGCCCAAACTGAGCGCCTGCTTTAAAACCAGCAAACTGCCTAATGTAGCAATCAGCACCATCATAATTTGTGAGAATAAATTATTGGTATTTTGCGTTGCTTGTTGCGTGAAATTCATTTTAAGGCTTTCCGTGGAAATGCTATCTTGTAAGCGCTCATAACGGCGCAACATAAATGCTTCCATGCAAAATGCTTTAATGGTGCCGATGCCAGAAAGTGAGTTTAAAATAAAATTATTACGGCGCTCGGTGATTTGATTTTTGCGCTGCTGAATTTTGGAGATATCTTTTTCAGCGATCAAATCAAAATAGATTTGTATAAAAATCATGATAATCGGCACTAAAACAATATAACCCCCTAAATAGCCGATAAAAATTAAAAATAATAAAACAAAGGGTAAATCGCACAACACCATCAAAAAGCGCCCACCATAAAATTGCTTGAGTTGTTCAATCTCATCAAACTTTTCTAAAAATTTACCGGTATTATTACGTTGGACATCTTGCAAACTTAATTCGGTTATCAAATTATAAATTCGGGTTTTGTAATAATATTCAAAACGCAGGCCTCCCCAGGCAATAATTTTGCTGCGAATAATACGAATAATGGTTTCTAATGTAATGGCTACCAGTAACCCTATTAACAATACCAACAATGTTGCTACGGCAAAGTTACTGATAACGCGATCATAGATTTGTAAGAGAAAAATTGGAAAAGCCAACGCAAGCAGATTGATGGCAAATGAAGAAAGCACCAAACCAATCCAAAAGTTTTTTTTACTATACCAGGATTGAATCGACTGAATAAAAAAACCGATGTCTCTTTGGTAGCGCTTGAACAAGGAGCGTGGGGAAATCATACGTTTTACTTGTTCTCCTTGCTTTCAGTTTAAGCCGCCCAGGTAATTTTTTCGACATCTGTAAAGTTTAGTTGGTAAACGATTGAATTATCACTTGAAGTATAATTCAGGCTACCACTTATCAGGCCGTTGGCATCAGGGCTTAAAGTCAGAGATAGAAATGGGGATTTTTCGCCCTGATTAAACTCTATATCTCCTAAGATATTGCCATTAAGCAAGTTAAAGCTCCAAATACCTTCGCCCGGACGAGAATTTTGTATATCGCTGCTGACTAGTGTGATTGTATCGTTACCGCTGCCGCCGTCGAAATAATCAATGCCCACCTCTTTATCAAAAAAGTAGGTATCATTACCTTCGTTTCCGTAAGTAACATCATCACCATTTAAAGTACTAAATATATTATCAGCCGCATTTCCGGTGATAACATCGTCAAATTGCGAACCTATTACATTTTCAATGGAATTGAATATATCACCTTGCGCATCGCCACCGGTAGCCAATCCAGTTGCCAAATTAACCGTTACGCCCGCAGAGGAGAAAGCATAGGAAGCTACGTCCAGGCCAGCGCCACCATTTAAAGTGTCACTGCCACTATCACCTTGCAGCACATCATCACCATCACCGCCATTGAGCACATCATTGCCAGCACCACCTATTAAATAATCATTGCCCTGATTACCGCTTATAATATCCTGACCGTTGCCACCATCAATCAAATTATCAAAAGCATTTCCAATCAATGTATCATTTAATCCGCTACCAATGATATTTTCAATAGAATAATAAGTATCACCAGCGGCGCCAGTAGCAGTAGCACCATAGCCCGTTTCTAAATTGACCGTGACACTACTACTGACTATATCACTATAACTTACGGTATCAATGCCATAACCTCCATCGATGTAATCAGCGCCAGAACCGCCTCTAAGCGTGTCATCACCTGAACCGCCATAAAGAAAGTCGTTGCCTAAACCCCCGTTGAGAATATCATTGCCAACACCACCATAAAGCTTATCGTCACCATCGCCCCCATTCAGGGTATCGTTGCCCTCGTTACCAAACAAGTTGTCACCAAAAGCATCACCATTAATGGTGTCATCGCCAGCCATGCCATAAATCGTATCTCTGCCGTTACCACCGAGTATGGTGTCATTACCTTCGCGGGCATAGACGGTATCATTGCCAGAACCTGCATTCATGACATCATCGCTGCTGCTACCATAAAGTGTATCGTTACCACCACCACCATTCAGTCTGACAGCAGCATTAACATCACCCACATTTCCCGCAGTATATTGCTTTAATAATGTTATAGTACTTGAGAATGATTGCGAAACTGCGGTACTAAGTCCATCTTGCGTCATGGCATAAACATTCAGAGTAAAGCCTTGATTTAACGACACCGGCGCCAGAAGTTCTACAGTATTGCTGGCATCAATTAAAACTTCCCAATTTCCATTAGCAAGTTGCACGCCTTTAGTAAAACTAATATTTGCCGGCATGCCACTAATAATCAATTTGGTGATTTCAGAACCTGAAATATCGCTGGAACCAACAAAATAATCTAGCGGGACTGATAAAAAGCCATCACTGATATCATTGTCATATTCCGATTGACTTAGCGCATTTACATCGAAAACAACCGGATTAATATGGCTAATAATAGGCGCGTCCGCTACCGGATTAACCGTGACATTGACGGTGGAAACTGCTATCAATCCATCGGCATTTTTAACAGTGTAGGTGAAGCTATCGGTACCTTTAAAATCCTGAGCAGGCACATAACGCACGGTGTTATCCGGATTAATGCTGACCACACCATGCGAAGCCATACCCAAATCAATAACGCTTAAACCGGTGCCTGCGTCATTTGCCAGCACATTAATATTAATGGCTTGGTCTTCATTCAAGGTGGCAACGTCGCTGGTGACTTTAAAATCGCTGCCATTGATTTCCTGAGTTAATAGGCCACTATCGTTCAATCCATTGCCATCATCAATTTTATAATTAAAGGTATCGTATAATTTTTCGCCTGCTGCCAAAGCTTTGACTCTTGGATCGTCAACGTTTAAGAAGTAACTGTAGCTGCCATCTGCGAAGATCCTTAATGTGCCGTACATACCTGCGATATCAACACTTAATGGGCTGGTTTTGTCGATGAATACGCCGTTAACATCAATCACGCGGAGCAGGTCATCATCGTAATCCTGATCATTATCTAAAACGTTACCCAGCACCGGTAGGCTTGAGAAGGCATTTACCGTGGCACTATCATCAAAAGCGACAGGAGCATGGTTTTGACCTTGTAGTGTAATTGTCAGCGTTTCGGTATCGCTCAAACCACTTTGGTCAGTGACGGTGAAGCCGAAATTTAAATCTACTGTTTCAGAGGATTTTAAAAGATCCAGCGCTGAACTGGGGATAAATTCATATTCGGTGCCATTCAAATAAGGACTTTGTCTGCCACTTGAAAGCGGTTGAACAACTAGCTCTCCATAAAAAATATTATTAGCGTAAACCGGAATAATCAGCGCAGTTTTACCTAAAGTGTATGACTGATTATCAAAAGTGAATGAGAGGATATGTGTATCCAGGAAATCATCCCTGAATTCCAGATTATCAGTTGCAGGCGTCGTCGAGCCAGCAAGCACAGTTAAGCGGTCAGCGATAGTAATCACTGGCGCATCATTTTGGCCAAGTAACTTGATAGTTAAATTACCAGCACTTGATAGCTGACCATCGGTTACGGTATAGCTAAATTCTACTACGGCGGCTGTATTTTCAGTTAGTCCTAATCTTTGAATAATAGAACTATCATTATTAGTAGAAAATTCATAATGGCCATCTTTAAATATTTTTAAAGTTCCGAAATTTGTGTCAAACAAAACATTATCATCAGCGCCAAAACTTTTTGTTTGATTACCGGAGCCAATTTTTAATGTCACATCAGTTAATTGTATGCTGCTGCCATTATCCAGATCGCGATCATTGTCTAAAACATTACCTGTAATTTGACCAATACCAGTCACTGGATCAGTAGTGAGCGGACTATCTTCAGTGATGCTGTTTAAATCATTTTGAGTAATCGGCGCATCATTCACACCGACAATTTTAATCGTCATGGTGGAACTGCTGGAAGCCAGTCCATCCGTAATCGTGTAAGTTAAAGTTTCGTAAGCAAATTCACCTTCTGCCAATGCAATTAGTTCCGGATTTTTTGAATCAATATTTAACTCAAAGCCATCAGTGACAAGAGGGTTAATAGTCGTGTATTTAAAGCCTGTAAGATTACTTATCAATAATTGCGTCTTATCATTATCAACGTCGAAATCATTATCTAAAAAGTCATTGTTATTTAATCTGATTGTGCTGCCAATTGCGAAGCTACCAGTGAGAGTATCTGGAGCAGCGACTGGCGCATCATTGACTCCATTAATTATCAATTTGACTTCGGCAGAACCGCCGTTTGGTGAAATGCCGGCGACGTTGTAAATAAAAGTGAGTTCAATAAATTCACCTGGTTTTAAATAATCGAAGTTGCTTCCAGCATCATAAGTGAAATATTCATTATTAATTAAGGTCAGGGTTCCCAACACATTACCCGCAGCATCTCTAGGTTCACCGTAACGCCCAATTGATAAAGTATTTGGTTGGCCACCTGCATCGAGGTCTTTATCATTAGATAAAACTGTTAATCGGAAAGCACCGTTTTCGTTTTCATCAATTACATAACTATCATTTTGTAATTCTAAGCCCTTAGGAGTTCCCTTAACGGTAATTTCTTTTGTGCCAGTGCTGATGGCGCCGAAACTATCGGTTATGATATATCTGATAGTAATGACTTCTGATTGGTTATAACCTAAATTGAAATCGATCGGGTCAGGATTATAAACCCAATTAGATTTCTCAGAATCAAAATAAATGTTACCTTTCGTTGCAGTGAAGGCAGCCATGCGATCGATATTATTGACCACGACACTAATAGCGTCATTTTCGGGATCAGTTGCGCCAAGGAGTAATTGATTTAAATCGAGAACGAAACCCTCACCTACATTCGTTTCGCCCAAAGAGCTAGTAGGCGCTGCGATCGGCGCATCATTCTTACCAACAATTGTTATGGTGGCGAAAGCACCACTTTGTGCACCGTAAGAATCTTGAATGACGTAATTAAATGTGAAATCCAGCGTTTGTCCTTCTTTGAGATAGTCAAAATTTATATTCTCAGCATTTTGAAATATATAATCATTACCGGTAACCGTAACCGTAAAAACATTCTGAATTGTTGCAATTTGCTCAAATGCTTCCTTAGTTAATGGGCTGAAAAGACTGATACTATCGCCTGAGTCAGGATCAGAGCCATATTGGAGTAATCTTTGCGCAAAATTCTCGATAGTAAATGATTGGTCAGGCTCATCCACTGAGAAAAAGTCAGGTGCATCAAGAGCTAGCGGATTGTCGTTGATGCCTTTAATGTTTACTGTTGCCGTGGCGGTCGCAGTTCCTCCGTAACCATCACTAATTGTATAGGTAATGAAATCCACGCCCGGCGCATCCTGACCAAGCGATTTGAAGTCATTAGCATTGGGTTGGTAAGTAAAAGAAGTGCCATTTGCGGAAATCACAGCAGTTCCGTTGGCTGCCTGTATCGATGTTATTATGTAAGGATCTGCATCATAGTCGCTAACGTTGAGATCGCCGAGAAAAAATTGACGAATTACGTTAACGTATTGCTCGCCATTTAATACATTATCAAGCGCAATCGGTGGATGGTTAACACCAGTGATTTTAAATACCAAGGTCGCAGGTTGACTTAATTGATTAGCCTCTCCCGATTGGTCTGTCACAATAAAATTAAATTCATCTGATTTAATTTCATCGCGTTTAAGTTTTTCCAGCTCAGCGCCTTCAGGCGAATTGTAATCATAGAGTTGATAGCTGTAGCTAAAATCCGCATTCAAAGTTAAACGGCCATAAATACCTTCGACAATCTGACCTGCATTACTGGAATTAAAGTTCCAGTTGAGGCCGGTATCAAATGAGAAAACCTGTAATTTAATAGCATCAGAGGAATCTGGATCATTAGCGCTAACAAAACCCTGATAGATAGCCGCACTATTATTAGCTATGATGATTGGGTTATAAGTATCATTGTAAATCTGACTAGCTGCGAATGGCGCATCGTTAACACCATCAACGGTAATTTGAATAACATTTTGCCCCGAGCTAGCGCCAGCAGAATCTTTCAACGAATAAATAAAGGTGACTTGAGCTGTTTCACCTTGCGCCAAATAATTAAAGTAACTACCAAAATCATAAGTGACAACATTACCATTAATGGTAAAACTACCAATTTCAGGTGTTTGCGCGAAGAAAAAACTATCGATAGTCAATGCATCGCCATCATAATCAATGCCAAACGCAGTTAAATCAAAACTGGTAGTTAAGTCATCTTCGCTGACACTTAAATTAACATCTCTGGCTTCAGGCGCGTCATTAACGCCTTGGATGGTGAAGGTTATTTTTGCAGTTTCGCTAAATTGGCCTAGTGTTGGTGTTTGATCAGTAAAACGAAAATCAAAACTTTCCGTCTTTATTTCACCATCTTTTAATTGTTTTAAATTAAGAATATTGCTGGAACTAGAATCGTATAAACGGTATGAAAAACTGCCATCTGCATTCAAGGTCAGAGTACCATAAGTACCGTCAATGCTTTGGTCGATAACTTGAGGGCCTAGAGCAACAAGAAATGCTTTTAATTGGCTGGTTGGCGTATCGACATCCGTTGCGCTAGGCTTATTTTGCTGATCCAGATTCTGAAAAGTAGCGCCAAAATTATTCGCTGTAATGATGAAATCATAATTAAAATCAGCGGTAACTGGCGCATCATTTTCGCCTCGAATATTAATGCTGAATGTTGCTGGAAAGCTAATACCATTAGGCCCACCATCAGTAATTTGATAGCTAAAGTCAACTAACAATTCTTCTGTGAAACTTAAGTAATCATATGCGCCTGGGGTAAAGCTAAAACTATAATTACCTTGCGCATCGGGTCCGGAAACAGTCCAACCATTCGGCGGGATGATGTTAATCACACTTAATGCTGCTTTTGGCGAGTCAATATCTGTGGCTTGTTGAATTAATAAATCCGTGAAATCAAATTTGTTAATAGTAAAATTACTATCTTCCTCACTAAAAAAACCCGGCAATATCACATTCGCGGCAACTGGCGCATCGTTAATGCCTGTCACCTCAATTGTTAATACTGCTTCATTGCTCAAACCACCTTGTGGATCACTGATGGTATACCTGAATTCGTCAACAGCTGTTTGACCTTGTAGCAATTTTTCATAATCCTGATATAGCGGCGCATTAATATCCAAGCCGTAAATATAGGAGCCATTCAAGGCAATGCCAAGTGAGCCGTACTTACCTGTGGTAATGTAGTAATCAGTACCTTGTATATTGAATACAGGCAAAGAACTTAACTCCAAACCATTAATTGAAAATACGCTTAAAGCGCTGTTTACGTCATCAACATCTACATCGTTATCAATAACATTTTTACCCGAGGCAATCGGATTGGTATCAGGGCTGACTACATCATCATAAGTATCATTGACTGCAACCGGCGCATCATTAACGCCTGTAATTTTTATTGAAACATTGCCAATACTGGTCGCACCTTTGCTATCGCTCAAGGTGTATGTAAAGCTAAAATTTTCCTCGCTGCCGACATTCAAATGATCAAATGCAGTGCCTGGATTAAATAAGATTTGATTATTAAAAATGCTAACGTTGATACCAGGAATGCTAAGGCTACTGAGGTCCAAATCAACCAAGGTTAAATTTTCTCCGGGTTGATCGCTATCATTAGCTAAAACATCTAAGCTTCTGGTTTCATTTTCAGCCAAGGTAAAATTATCATCACCTGCAGTGGGCGCAACATTAGAACCATTAATGGTGATAGTTAATGTGCTACTGACTGAGGTACCTTGCGGGTCGCTGAGATTTGCCGGGTCCCTGATGGCATAGGTAAAAACTTCCCGTAATGAATCGTTTTCGAGTAGCCCTTTTACATCTGCATTATCGGGGTCGATGGTGTAAATATAATTGCCTTGTAAATCCAGAATTTTCAATGTGCCATAAAGACCTGCTATTTCCTGGCCAACGAGCGCTGCAAGGCCATTGACTTCAGTAAGTTTGAGAAGTGCTGTTTCGCCATTATCCGGATCGAAGTCATTACTAAGCAAATTACCGCTGATGGTTAAATTAGTAGAAGAAATCACCATCTCATTAACATCAGCAACTGCCACTGGCAGGTCATTGACACCGACGATTTCAATCGTCAACTGACCCTCATCCAGTAAACCAACGCCCTGAAGCCCATTGGGCGATAAACCACTGCTAAAACTACTGAAGCTGCTGAAGCTATCACCAGCTGAACCATCTTGACCACTTAAAAGTTCGACGCCATAACCTGAGAAGGGTTCTGAACTTTGTAATTTGTTGACTTCGCCGCCATCCAGCAAAGCGACATTATTCGTCACTGAGCTATCAGCAGAAAGGGTGTTAAATGTTGGTGATGAAGTAATAGAGCCACTTTTTAACAAGTTAGGATCAATTGAGTTATCGACGTAGCCATAGCTTTTAGCATAGCTATAGTCATTCAACTCAATAACTTGAGTGCTGTCTTTAGGCGCAAGCCCATCATCAGCTAGGGGCAGCTCGTAACCCGTCATTAACCAAAGTAATTTTTGAAGCACACCCTGGTGGATGACCTGCGAGCCATAGTGGACGTTTCCATACCCTAAGTTCGAATCATATACTGGCTGACCGACTAAAGGATGTTGGTCTAAGTATTGTTTCGCATCCGTGTAGTTATTCATGTTGTAGGTATTCACGGTAGTTCTCGGTTATGCGATCTGAATGTAATTATAGTTCGAATAAAGCCGATTGCTGGTGAAGCCTGGTCTTGGAGGGATTTTAATATGCTGGCTGAGGTAGGCAAAAAGGTGTATAATCGGCGCCCTATTCGCTGCCACTTAAAGCCATCAGGCTTGCATTACCACCTGAAGCAGTCGTATTGATGGTATAAGCTCGCTCAACACAAAGACGCGCCAAATAATGTGGCCCACCCGCTTTGGGGCCGGTGCCGGAAAGGCCTTCACCACCAAAGGGTTGAACACCGACAACAGCACCGATCATATTGCGATTGACATAGCAATTACCGGCATGAATGCGTTGTTGAATTTCGTCGGCAAAACTTTTGATACGTGTTTGAACACCTAAAGTTAATCCGAAACCTGTGGCATTGATTTGATCGATAATGGCATTTAATTCATTTTTTTTGTAACGAATAATATGCAGCACGGGCCCAAATATTTCCTGTTTTAAAAGCGATAAATCGCTAATTTCCACCGCCGTTGGCGCCACAAATGTCCCATTGCCAGAATTTAATTTCGCCTGCGAAATTAAATTACCTTGTGTCGAAATTTTTTTAATGTGTGCTTCCAGTTTTTCTTTAGCCTCTTCATCAATCACCGGGCCGATATCAGTGGAAAGATATTTTGGATCATCAATAATTAATTGCGCCATTGCGCCTTTCAAAATTTCAATAAAGCGTTCGGCGATTTCTTCTTGTAAAAATAATACGCGCAAAGCGGAGCAACGTTGGCCCGCACTACCAAATGCAGATGACATGACATCGACTAACATTTGTTCCGGCAAAGCAGTGGAATCAGCAATCATCGCGTTTTGTCCGCCAGTTTCTGCAATTAACGGAATAATTTCACCATCGCGTACCGCGATCTGACGATTAATTATTTGCGCAGTTTCAGTTGAGCCGGTGAGCATGACTGCTTTAATGCGTTTATCTGAAATGACTTTTCTACCAATACGACTACCCTCGCCTGGCAATAAATGTAAAACTTCTTTTGGCACGCCGGCTTGATGCATGAGTTGAATCGCGCGAAATGCAATTAAGGAAGTTTGTTCAGCAGGTTTGGCTAGAACAGTGTTGCCTGAAACTAATGCCGCTACAATTTGGCCGGTAAAAATCGCTAAAGGAAAATTCCAGGGGCTGATACAAAACACAACACCGCGGCCATGCATTTGCAGTTCATTATGCTCGCCAGTCGGGCCAGGTAATATTTTAGTGATTAATTGTTTTTTTGCTTGCTCAGCATAGTAACGACAAAAATCAGCCGCTTCTCGCACTTCACCTAATGCATCAAAAAAAGTTTTTCCGGCTTCACGCACTAATAATGCGATTAATTCATCACGCGCAGTTTCAAAACTATCGGCGATTTTTTCTAAAATAGCAGCGCGCTTTTCAGCGCCTAATTGGTCCCATGAGAATTGGGAACGTGAGGCCTCACTTAAAGCATTTTCAATTTCTTGCTCACTGACAAAATTGACAGCGCCAACACGATCTTGATGATTTGCCGGATTTAATATTTCATGTTTTTTCTCACTGGCGTGAGAAAAATCCCAGTAGTGAGTGAAAAATTTTTCAACATTTTTTTGCAATAAGCCTCTTTCAAGATAATCAGAAAAATCCAGACCTTGCGAATTGCGCCTGAAAGGCGCATATAAATTGATGGGTAATGGGATTTTCGGATGCGTCGTATACTCATATTTTTTAATAATTTCTAGAGGATTTTGTATCAATTCTTCAATATTGGCTTGACGATCAAAAATGCGATTCACAAAAGAAGTATTAGCGCCATTTTCCAATAAACGACGCACTAAATACGGCAGTAAATCTTCATGCTCACCGACAGGCGCATACATGCGGCAGGAAAAGCCCGCATTTTTATCCGCTAGAATTTGATCGTATAAAGCACCACCCATGCCTTTTAAACATTGAAATTCGTAATCATTGCGCGCGCCCATCATTTCAATAATGGCAGCAACCGAATAAGCATTATGCGTGCCGAATTGGCAATAAAAAATTTGGCTGTCTAATTGCGCTAATTTATTGGCGCAAGCGAGAAAAGAAACATCAGTTGCGGCTTTGCGGGTAAAAACCGGATAATCTTTTAAGCCACGCACTTGTGTGTCTTTAATTTCATAATCCCAATAAGCGCCTTTAATTAAACGCAAGCAAATCCGGCGGCCAACGGATTGATATAATTCAACTAACCAATCAATCACATAAAAAGCGCGTTTTTGGTAAGATTGCAATGCTAAACCGAAACCATTCCAATTATCTAAATCCGGATCACGATAAACGCGCTCAAAAATATCGAGTGAAATATCCAAACGATCAGCCTCTTCCGCATCAATCGTCAAACCAATATTAAATTTTTTCGCAAGTAAGCAAAGTTCTTTTAATTTACCCACCAAAAAAGGCACCACAATTTCTTGTTGCGTAAATTCATAGCGTGGATGCAATGCCGATAATTTCACACTAATACCAGGGTTTTTAGTAATGTCAGCGCCCGATTGATTTTTGCCAACGGCAAAAATAGCTCTTTTATAACTTTCAAAATAACGCTCGGCATCTTTTAGCGTGCGCGCGGCTTCACCAAGCATATCAAATGAATAGGTATAGCCTTTGCTGGCACCTTTTTGGGAACGTATTAATGCTTCTTCAATATTTCGACCAATAACGAATTGTTTCGCCATGACTTTCATCGCTTGATTAATTAAACGACGAATCAATGGCGCGCTGCTTTTTTCCAGGAGTTTTTTTAACGTTTGCGATAAGGTTTGACTGGGTAATTCATTTTCATGCATGATTTTCCCAGTCAATAACAATCCCCAGGTGGTTGCATTCACAAAAGTAGAGTGGCTTTGGCCTAAGTACTGTTCAAAATTTAAATCAGCAACTTTATCTTTAATTAATTGATCAGCAGTGGCGTTATCAGGAATGCGCAACAAAGCTTCTGCCAGACACATTAATGCAATGCCTTCTTCAGTGCTGAGATCATACTGCTGCATTAAAGCATCGACGCCTTTAATATGCTTTTCTTGCTGACGAATTTGCGTAACTAATTTTCTGGCGCGGGATTCAATCGCTTTTTGTTTTTCTTCGCCAAATTTAAGATGGGTAATTAAATTTTTTAAGCAGTAGGTTTCATTTTGGCGGTAGTATTCGTCGATTTTTTGACGTAATGAATTATGTGCTGGTAAATTTGATTTGAAAAATATATTAGTCATACGGTGTTTTTTTAGTAAGTGTTAATTTTTTGGATAATGTTTTTAGCTTAGGTTCAGTCACCCCTCATCCGCCCCGTTGGGGCACCTTCTCCCGCAAGGGGAGAAGGACAAC
>CAYTUN010000013.1:0-37214 GCA_964441315.1 uncultured Gammaproteobacteria bacterium
ATTGGCCTTCTCCCCTTGTGGGAGAAGGTGCCCCGAAGGGGCGGATGAGGGGTAATAAAATTTTCAGAAAAAAATTTAGCGCCAAGTCAAAAAAAATACTTATTAATTTGTACTATTTTTTATTATTACTGTCATTATCTGTCATTATCTTTCATTATTTCGCACCATGGCTCGGTATCATTTTTGATACTGAACCACAATTTTGTGCATTCTTATTTTTTATTTTTGCTTCGGTTAAGCTTTCTTTCGTCAATTAAATTAATAAGAGGATATTAACCATGAAAGCAAATCAAATGAAAGTTTTAAAAACATTGGCTTTAGGCGCATTATTAGGGCTGGGATTAAATGCTTCAATTTATGCGAATGAAAATTTGGCACCAGGATCATTGCTAATCCAAAACCATCAACATCAAAAAGCCAATTTGCAAAAAGAAGACCGCTTAGCAAGTGATAAACTTCAAATACAAAAACGCTGCAACAATGTTAAAAAATTATCACATCAAAAAGCACCATTATTAGCTCCTGCAACCAAAGTTTTAGCGCCTTTAGCTAAAGACAGCTTACTTTCGTCGCATGGGCTGAAATTGACCTCTTTAAAATCTGCACCTGTTACATCCCACTTAGCGCCTTTATCAGCTAAGCATGTAGCACCAGCCCCACAAAAATTAGCGCCAGCTCCATTACTGAAAAACGTGCCAGCGCTATAGTCTTTTCCTCAGAGCAACTATTGCCTGGTTAAATGGAGCGAGCGAAAACCATTTACCAGGCAACCCACCTTACCCTGTATACAATCACCAAAACATCACAGGGTATTTTAATAAAGCCCACACATCTAACCACGACAGTCTAAATACCGCTCCAACCCACACCCCCAATCCCAAATAAAAAAACCCCTGTAGCCCCGCGCTGGGAGGGGGAAAGCAAACCGTGTGTTTCATGGATGAAACACCGAGTCTACAAGGAAGTATTTACGACGCGTTTGCTTTCCCCCTCCCAGCGCAGGGCTACAGACAACCAACCACCTCCCGCCATGGGATGGCATAAACCCCTTCACCCAATTTAACCCTCCTTGGCACCCGCGAAACACAATAAGCAATTTTGCATTGCGGATACTCCTCCAAAAATAATTTAAGATGCTTAATATCCGCTTCATTAGGACTTTCTGTCCACTTGACTTCGATAGCGATCAATTCATCTCCTTTTGCCAACACCCAATCTACTTCTGGCCCATTTTGATCGCGCCAATAATATCATGGAGTGCAATATAACCATTTACTGGTCAAAGATCGATCAAAATTGAGCCATAAAAATGATTTTATTTTACTCCCCGCCGAACCTGAAAAAATCGCCGCAAAATATCACCCGCTTCTTGCTGCAAAATGCCAACGTTATAACTCAGCTGGTGATTTAAAAAAGGCATATCCAACAAGCGCAAGCAACTGACCACCGCACCCGCTTTAGGATCAGTTGCCGCAAACACCAACCGCTTAATCCGCGCATGAATAATCGCGCCAGCACACATCGCACAAGGCTCACATGTGGTATACAAAACACAATCCAACAACCGATAATTATTTAATTTCTTCCCTGCCTCCCGCAAAACACAAACTTCCGCATGCGCCGTCGGATCATTCAAAAAAATCGGCTGATTAAACCCTGCTGCAATTAACTGGTTGTCCTTCACCACTACTGCGCCCACCGGCACTTCATTACGCTCAAATGCCAACTGCGCCTGATTCAGCGCCTGCTGCATCCAAAATTGATCGTTTTCTTGCATAATTTAAGTCCCAGGAAGTGAATTCATATAGCTAAAATTGCAATAAAAACGCAAGTTACGCAAAGGGGAAGAAATAGCAAAAGCAGATTTGGTAAGAATAGAGACCATAAAATTAGCGCCCGATATTATTAAATCACCGCTCTATCCCACCGCACCCGCGGCGCTAAATAATCAACCTCGCCAATCAGACCCGACACCGAGTCTAAATCGCGATCCCAAACCACCCCCAACCCCCACAAAAAAACCCCTGTTGCCCTGCGGCTGGGGCGGGAAAGAAAACCGTGTGTTTCATGGATGAAACACCCGAGTATACAGGTACGTTTTCACGACGCGTTTGCTTTCCCGCCCCAGCCGCAGGGCAACAGACCACACTACCTCATTCCCATTCGATTGTTGCCGGCGGCTTCCCCGTCACATCATAAACCACCCGCGACACCCCCTTAACCTCATTAACAATCCTATGTGCCACTTCTTGCAGTAACTCAAACGGCAACGCCGCACTATGCGCCGTCATAAAATCCACCGACTGCACTGCCCGCAGCGCCAATACCGGATCATAGCGCCGACTATCCCCCATCACGCCCACCGACTTCACCGGCAAATAGACCACAAAAGCCTGATCGACTTTCTGATACCAATCGCGCTGCTTCAAAACTTCCGTAAAAATCGTATCTGCCCGCTGAACAATTTCTACCGCTTCCGGCGTTATATTGCCTAAAATCCGCACCGCCAATCCCGGGCCAGGAAACGGATGGCGATAAAGCAAATCACGCGGCAGACCCAACTCCAACCCTAATTTACGCACTTCATCTTTAAACAATTCCCGCAACGGCTCGAGCAATTTCAAATGCATTTTTTCCGGCAAACCGCCGACATTATGGTGTGTTTTAATCACATGACTTTTACCAAACTTTGTCGCTGCAGATTCCACCACGTCCGGATAAATCGTGCCCTGCGCTAGCCATTTGACTTCAGGAATTTTTTTCGCATTGCGTTCAAAAATTTCAATAAATTTGCGTCCAATAATTTTTCTTTTTTGTTCGGGATCATCCACATTTTTTAAATCCATTAAAAATTCTTCAGCTGCATCCACTTTGGTGACATCCAGATGAAAATGCTCATGAAATAATTTCATTAAATGCGCGCCTTCATTTTCGCGCAACAAACCGGTATCAACAAAAACACAATGCAATTGCTTGCCAATCGCGCGATGCAATAATGCGGCGACTACCGAAGAATCGACGCCACCCGACAAAGCCAATAAAACATGGTCGTTTTTTACCTGATCTTTAATTTGAATTAATGCTTCTTCAATAATTTTTGAAGTCGTCCATGATGTTTCACAGCCACAAATTTCAAATAAAAAACGGGAAATAATCCGCTGTCCTTGCAATGTATGGGTCACTTCCGGATGAAATTGCAAGCCATAAAAATGCCGCTTTTCATCGGCCATCGCTGCAATCGGCGCATTATGAGTTGACGCAATCGCCTGAAAATTTGGTGGTAATTTGACAACATGATCGCCGTGGCTCATCCAAACATTTAATAAAGATTTTCCATTTTGAAATTCATCTTCAATATCATGAAATAATTGGCTGTGATTTTTTAATTCTATTTTTGCATGACCAAATTCGCGTTTATCACTTGCTTCAACTTTGCCACCTAATTGCTCTGCCATCGCTTGCATGCCATAGCAAATGCCTAAAACCGGCAAATTCAAATTAAAAATAATTTCCGGCACGCGCGGCGTCGCTATTTCAGTCACGCTTTCCGGCCCACCAGATAAAATAATGCCGCGCGCGCCAAATGCTTTGATGTGTTTTTCATCAACATCAAACGGCATAATTTCTGAATAAACACCGGCTTCTCTTACGCGCCGCGCGATTAATTGCGTATATTGTGAACCAAAATCAATAATTAGAATTTTGTGTTGATGCGTGTTCATTTTTTATTCCAGAAAATTGCGATAATCGACATTAAATAATTGCGCAATGCGTTTAGCAATTATTTTACCAATCGGCCGTTTGCCATGTTCCATTTTTGATAAATCCGATTGCGTCACATGGATTTTTTCAGCAAATGTTTTTTGTGATAAATTTTCGCGATGACGCAGGCCTTTTAATAATGCGCCAGCACGAGAATATTTTTTGCTATATGGCAAATATTGCCATATAGCTATTCTTCGACGTGATAATTCGGCGTTTCCTTGGTGATGGTCACATCATGCACATGGCTTTCGCGCATGCCGGCTGCGGTGATTTTGACGAATTCGGTTTTAGTCCTTAGCGTTTCGATATCACGGCTACCGGTATAACCCATGCTGGAACGCAAGCCGCCCATCAATTGATGCACTACCGCTTGCAGTGGCCCTTTGTAAGGCACACGGCCTTCTATGCCTTCAGGCACCAGCTTGTCAGTTTCGCGGCGTTCTTGGAAATAGCGATCAGAGGAACCCATTGCCATGGCGCCAAGCGAGCCCATTCCACGATATGACTTATAAGAGCGGCCTTGGTAAAGTTCAATTTCGCCTGGCGCTTCTTCAGTACCAGCAAATAGACCGCCGATCATGATGCAATGCGCGCCCGCTGCAATCGCCTTGGCAATGTCACCGGAAAAACGAATGCCGCCGTCGGCGATGATTGAAACATCGGTATGTTTTAAACCTTTTGAGACTTCGTGAATCGCCGTAATTTGCGGCACGCCAATACCGGCCACAATGCGGGTGGTGCAAATCGAGCCCGGGCCCATGCCAACTTTAACGGCGTTGACGCCAGCTTTGGCTAAATCTACGGCTGCATCTTTAGTCGCAATATTGCCCCCGATAATCGCCAATTGAGGAAATTTATGGCGCAGCCATTTGACCATTTCAATGACACTTTTACTGTGACCGTGCGCTGTATCAACAATCAAAACATCCACACCCGCATCAACCAAGGCATAAGCCCGTTCCTGACTATCGCTACTAACGCCAATAGCGGCGCCAACGCGCAACTGTCCTTTACTGTCTTTACAGGAGAACGGTTTTTCTTTGGCTTTCAAAATATCTTTTACCGTAATCATGCCTTTTAAACGAAAGGCATCGTCAACGATCAATATTTTTTCAATGCGGTGCTGGTGAAATAAAGACATAATTTCCGCGCGTTCCGTGCCTTCTTTTACGGTGACTAAACGGGCTTTCGGCGTCATTAAATTTTTAACTGTTTGATCTAAATCGGTGACAAAACGCACATCGCGATTAGTGATAATTCCTTGCAATTCTTCACCTGCCACCACCGGCATGCCGGAAATATTATGGCGTTGGGTTAATTCCAATAATTCGGAAATTTTGGTATCAGGCGTGACGGTAATCGGCTCAGCAACAACACCACTTTCAAATTTTTTGACACGGCGGATTTCATGCGCTTGATCAGCAATCGACATGTTTTTATGAATAATGCCGATGCCACCCTCTTGCGCTAACGCAATCGCTAAACGCGCTTCAGTGACCGTATCCATGGCAGCGGAAAGTAATGGAATATTTAATTCTATTTGCGGAGCCAAGCGGGTTTTTAAGCTCACATCTTTAGGCAGGATATCGGAGTAGCGAGGGACTAATAAAACATCATCAAAAGTTAGCGCATGTTCCATAAAATGGCCCTGGAAATAAAGGGCGCTAGGGTAGCATAAAGGTTGTAAGCGAGCAAATTTATCTGGATAAAATCTGGCTTTGTGTGTGTTTAATAGAAATTATTTAAATAGATCTAGTTTAATGAGCATAATTAGATAATTGACCATCCGTTTCACTCAACTCAATAGTGTCTTTTTCACTTTTAAAAATAACAGTCACTTCAGGATCTAAAGGCCAGCCCTTATCTGTTGCGGTTTTACATAACACGTATCTTAACTTTCTTAAATTAATCGATTTTTCTAGATTAAAATCAAGATATTTACACCATTTGTCAGAACATAGAACTGTAATTAATTTATTAATCCTGGCTTCACTCAAATTTTTCACCTCGGAAAAATCAGTCAGTTTTTTATCTATATGAAACAGATTCTTCGGGTCGAGCCCGCTTTTCTCATCATCAGAAAACAAAACAGAAAGCATTTGATTAAAACTGTTAAATGGATTGATTTTGCTGCTATAAAACTTAGCTAATCCGCTCCAATACAATTTATCATGTGCAGGATTATTTTTTATGTGTTCTTCAAACTGATCAATGACCGGATTGGGCAAGGAATTGAATAACTTAACCTCAGGAGGCTCAGGAGGCTCAATGCGAAATAAATTAACACCGTACCATGAGTTTTGGCGCTGATTGGGAGCTGATGACTTAATAGCTTCCAGGCGGCTGAAAAACTCTTGACATAACTGCTTCGTCATCAGAACAGCTGGACTATCAATTTCCTTAATGGAAGAACGCGGATTTTTTTCTTTGAATTTTAAAAACTGATTAATTGCTTGGTACAATTTTTCATCAAAATGGCCTTCGCGAAAAACCAATTCACATAGCTCATTGTATTTTTTACTATCATCGCGCTCATTTAAAAATTTATCAAAGATATTCCCCGGAAATCCGAATAAACTGGTGATTTTTTCGGCCAGCGTAGTTAAAAAACACTTTTCATTAAAAGATTTTTTTAATTCATGGGAAAATTTAAGACATTCTTCACAAAGAAGAAAAAAATCGTCGGCTAAATAGTATGTTTTCGTGTCGGATTTTAAGATGCCAGGCATGAATTCAATAATTTTATTAAGGCACTTACTTATTTTGATTTTCTCATCTGTATCATTTTCTTCGATGAATTTTTCGTAATATAAATACAGAATTAATTTAAATGTTTGCGGCTCCTTGATAACGCCGTTTTTCCGCTCGGCTTCAAAAATCGTAATCATCGCGTCTACTGTAATCCTATCATCTGCAATAATTTCGCTTTCAACGCTAGCTCTTTTTAGTGAGCGGCTACTATTGACCCGCAGCAAAGTGCCAATAAGGGCATCCTCGATTTCTTTAGGGGTGGCAGCGCCATTACTTACCACCTGCTCATACCAGCTATTAGCAGATGCTGAAGGATATCTTTTTAATTTTTGTGATTTGAGTTCATCTTCACTTGAAAAATTATCTTTGCCAAAAGCTTTTCGACGATGGTTTTGTAATACATGTAAAATTTCCTGGGATATTTTTACTTGTCCTTCTTTTGGACAGCTAAAAACTTCAAAAAGCATTTCAATCACATCAGCCTTGATTTCTTCCTGAGCTTTCAAATGTTTTTGATTACTAGCAAAGAACCGTGAAAAAAATGATGGCTCATTTTTCTCTTTTACGGGAAACATGGAATTAAGGTAAATATTTAATAATTCGTCTCCATTTTTTTGGCTAGCGAGATAATGACCTAACATGAAACAGATTTTTTTAATCACTAGATTAGATGTTGAAGCATTTTGCAACGAGATGAGCATTTCTCGGAAACTATTAAACATTAAGCTGATATTCTTCTTAGTACGGATACTGATTTCTATTGCATTAAGCAAAACTGGGAGTGCGGATTTTGATAAAATTGGTGCTTTTACTATGTCTACCAAAGCGCGCTTCAAATTATCTACTTTCGACGTAAATTTTTGTTCAGCTGAACATCCCGACTTGACCCATTCAAACCAAGGATAAGTGTTTGTAGCATAAGCGTCAGCTTTTAGGTCATATTTGGTAACAGTTGAAATAAATCGAGATAATTCTTTTTTTTCTGCTGGATTTTCAACTGATCTCGCGACTAAATCTGCTTCATTAGTAATCCACAAATCATTTTCGTCTTCTTGATCAAGCTCATCCTCATCACCCTCATCCTCATCCTCATTATGATCATTTTCATGCTTGCTTTTGTTTAAAAATAAACCAATATCAGAAGAACTTTCTTTTTGCTCTGGTTCAGTTTTAAGCGGTGATGGTGGTGGTGATTTTGATCCTGGACTGGCCGCTTTTTTTAATGAAGCAACTGAAATAGTAGATAGGGCCTTATGACATTTAGCAAGCAGTGGCCATTGCGTATAACCACCAATTTGTAAAGCGAGATTATTTGTATTTGCCATGGAAACTTGCGCGCCGGAACAAACAGAAGCAAAAACTTTTCTGCATTCTTGCAGAGAATCTTTAATGAGATTTTTAGATTTTGCTATCGCCCATGAGAACATTTCTTCTATGGCGGCCCCAGTGCGATCTGTAATGCTTTTGCAATTGCCCTTATATTTAATACCATATTGTTGAGCAACTTGATGAATACAAACAGGCACATCGATTAATTTTTCAAATCCACCGTCAGGTAAATTTTCATTAAAATAAAAATAGTTAACCAGCTTTTTCAAATTTTCATTTGATTGTTCATTTTTATCTTCGTCAGGCAATTTATTGCCAATACTATGCAGCACAGAAAGCAAGTCATTGGAATGCGTTTTTAAAATATCTTTATAGTCGCTTTGATACTGCTGTATTTGCTTTTCTGATTTTTTAATTAGTTCTTGATCGCCAAGTTTATCAACCAAGAGTAAATCTTGGCGCACCTTTAATGCAACCTCATCTAATTTTTTCTGAATCAGTGCAAATTGGCTCAAATCTTGCTGATCAATAGTAATCCCAATTTTATCTTGATGAGTAATCACAAATGAAATAAGGCCAAATAAGTTGTAAGCTTGCTGGCTACTTGGCGCCATCCATCCAAGAAAATTCGCCAATTTTGAGCGCTTGCGTGATTCCTGCGAATTAAAACCGGTATTAATCAATATTAAAGGATGGGATTTTCTTTCTGCTTCATTGCGCCCTACATCGCACATATGCGTGGAGAAAATTGTTTCCCATAATTGCAAGTATTCACTTTCTGTGCGCTTTTTTGCGCCACCCAGCAGCATTCTAAAGAACTCAGAAGATTTTTTTCCAAAATCACTAAAATAGGTGTTATGCAGCTGCCCATTGGGTTTTAAATATTTTATCTCCGCCTCAGCTGTTTCAAGCGCTATTAAAAGGCGCTCAGAGGAATAGCTTTTGGTGTTGTCTACTCCAATTGCTAGATTAGAACTGCCACGCTCTACACGGCCTAAAAGTTGAGCTTTATTTCCAGTTTTATTTCCTGTGATTTCATGGAGTTCTTCTGTTCGATGATTGGCGGTACCGAGAGGGAAAGGTGTAACACGCTTGGAAGTAGGTAAATAGCAAACCAATCCTTCGTTTTCTTCACTGGAATCAGTTTTGTTAAGATTTACCAGTTGAAGTGGTATGCCGTCAATGATTAAAGGATCTTTTAAAGGATCTTTTACAATTAGCTTAGTAAGCCCGTAACAGTCTTGATAATATTTAGTTTCTAAAAATTCTATTTTTTTATCAATTATTTTCGTCGCGTCTTGTTTATTTATTTTAGAAAAATTATGTTCATTATTAAGTTGATTATACAAAATTTTTTCTGGATCTTTGCCTTCGCACCCAGAATAATCAATTACTGCATTATCTGTAAATTTTTTTTTAATTCTGCCAAGCAGCAATATATCATCAAGACATTTCGAGATTAATTTAAGCTTTGGTTTTTTTTCGTTGTTTTCATCGTTTTGACATTTATCCAAAAAAAATTTATACAAATAGGCTGCTTTAGTAAACCAATCATCACTCTCACGCATAATACCTTTAATTTCAGGCAGAAATTGTAAATTGTATATGAGCAAACGATAGAGCTGACGGTCAGACAAAATACCTGATGGAATTTGCAAATCAACAAATGCCGTTTTGCGCCCCTCCTTATCCTCAGAAATATCAAAAACATTCACATGTGTTTTCTGCGCTGTCTTAGCTAAAGTGCTGGCTAATTCAGCCTTGAATTCCTTATGCCATTGCTGTTTCTTTTCGGCTGTCGCTTCTTTTTCAGAATCATCTTCGTAGCAAACAAGTATTAGTTTTTCCGTAAAATCAGTCAGTATTGGTATTGCTTCTTGAGCAAATTCTTTACATTTGCCTAGTTGATCATTATTGACATCAAATTCGCCATTTTTAATAAAAGCTTCTGGAGAAATTTCGGAGTATCTAACCCACAATTTTTCTAAATTAGATTCGTACTCTTTAAGGTATTGATTAATTTTTTCATTAAATCCTTGGTCTTTTTTCTTTCGCTCACCGATTGCTTTCGCCGCTGATACTAAGTTTTTAGCAGCCTCAATCTGCTTGCCCAAACGGAAAAAACCGTGTGTACCTGGGGGAAAAATTCTTATGACAATATTGTTGCAATTAGCAAATTTATTTCCTTCTGGTATAAATTCCGCAATTAAAGGACTTTGAGGGTCTTTATACTCAGGTTTAAATTGCAAACTTTGAAGTGTTTCAATACTGATATTCGGCATCGCATAGGGTGTATCGCCGAACGCATTTATAATAGTCTTACGAAGGGCTTCTGGTGAGAGATAATGTCCTAATAAAATTGCTTCTTGTGCCATTATTTGCCCTTCAATTCATTGAAGCTTTAATTTGATATGAGTCCAATCTCCTTGTGTTATAAAATCTTTCCTGGGCGTAACTTTTAGGGCTTAATTAATTTGTTTTTTTATTGCAAATAAAGTAATTGTAATTAGGTCCTAAATATTTATCATAATGATTGCAACTTAAGGCAAGGTTAATGGCTTCTTTTTTAATCAAAGAAAACGATGAAATTTACACAGTGTCTGCGCTGAATGCGCATGTGAGATTATTGTTAGAATCGAATTTTAATACGATTTGGGTAGAAGGTGAAATCTCTAATTTAAAAGCCCCCGCTTCAGGACACCTGTATTTTTCGTTAAAAGATGAAACAGCGCAATTGCGTTGCGCCTGGTTTCGTGGTCTGCAGTCGGTATTAGCGGAAAATTTGACTGAAGGCATGCAGGTCTTGGCTTTAGGGCGTGTTTCTTTGTACGAAACTCGCGGCGATTGCCAACTGATCGTAGAAAAAGTCATCGCTTCTGGCGACGGGCGCTTGCGCATCCGCTTTGAACAATTACTAAAGAAATTACAGGCAAAAGGCTTGTTCGATGCGGCGCATAAAAAAGCGGTACCGAAAATTCCCAAACGTATCGGCATAATCAGTTCAGCGACAGGCGCTGCCGTGCATGATGTGCTGACAGCGCTTAAACGGCGTGCGCCGTTTATTCCCATCACGATTTATCCTACCAGCGTGCAAGGTGAAAAGGCGGCGCGTGAAATTGTCGCCGCGATCAGGTTGGCGAACCAACGTCAGGAATGTGATGTTTTGCTCTTAGTCCGCGGCGGCGGCTCGCTTGAAGACCTTTGGCCATTCAATGAAGAAATCGTGGCGGAAGCGATTTTTAGTAGCGCTATTCCAATTATAAGTGGCATCGGCCATGAAATTGATACAACGATTGCGGATTATGTTGCTGATGTCAGGGCAGCAACACCGACTGCTGCTGCTGAATTGGTTTCGCCGAATAAAGCGGAATTACAAGATTCATTGGAGCGTTTGGAATTACATTTAGCCAAACCTTTATTGCAATTAATCGACCGCTATCAGGAAAAAATTCATTATTTGCAAAAACGATTGGTGCATCCTGGCGAAAAAATTCGACGCTGGATGCAGGAAATTGATGATAGTGAAATTCGAATAACTGCGAGCTTGCAACGTTTGCTGGAATTTAAAAAACAAATGTTGGCAAAACAGGCGAGTACTTTAAATGCATTAAGTCCTTTAAAAACATTAGAACGTGGCTTTGCGATTGCAACTAAGAACCAGAATATTATTTATAGTGCTGAGCAATTGAAAGAAAAAGATTTAATTCGTGTGCAATTTCGACGCGGCGCTGCGGATTGTGAAGTAATAAAAATTGGTTGATGGCATATTGATTTGCAGAAATTATTTGATCACCCCTCATCCGCCCCGTTGGGGCACCTTCTCCCGCAAGGGGAGAAGGGTCTCCTCAGAGTTCAAGAGCTTTTCAAAAACCGAGCTTATTTTATTGCATTGGAATTTATTTTGTTGGCAGATGTCATCGAAAGTTGTCCTTCTCCCCTTGTGGGAGAAGGTGCCCGCAAGGGCGGATGAGGGGTGATCAAAAATCCCTATTCCACCCGAATTTTTTTGTCTTTTTCAACAAATGCCGCAAGCGTTCCAATCAAAGCGCAATAAAATGCTAGCCATAATGGAAAATTAGCGCTGATGGCGATAAATAAACTTAGAGTAACACCGGTAATTCCCCAACAGATGGAAATAATCGCTGCTAACACACCCATAATCATGCCCTGTACTAAGCGGCTGACGCGATTGGAAAATATTGTCAGAAATGCCACATAACTCAAGCCAGCGCCGATGGTGAAAGGAATTAAAATTAACCATTGCGCTAATTCATTTTTTAGTAAAGCCGATAATAAATAGCCAATAGTCATTAAAATTAAACTGATACGCACTAATCCAATTAAACTAAATAATCTTAATGCCCAACGGATAATCAAGGTCATTGTTAAACCAAAGCCTAAACCCATCGCTGCCATAAAATAGCCGATTTTATGCGCGTCGTAGTCGAAATGGTTCGACAAATAAAGACTGATATATTGGAAATAAATGCTCCAGGCATATTCAGTCATGAAAAATGCGAGAAATAATATTGCCAAATTTTTTTGCGAGAGACCGACTTTTACTACTAGCAGTCCCTTCCATATATTGACTTTAGTGGAATTTACCGGATGAAAAGTTTCTTTAAAAGTTTTTAATAACAAGCTGGCATTAACGACTGCTAAAAATCCTGCAATTAAAAACGGTAAGGCAAAGCCACTATAACCTGAGATTGGCTTGCTTAAAAAAGCTGTAAATAGAGGGCCAATGACAAAACCGATACAGGTTGCCAGAGTAATGAGCGATAAATTCCGTGCTTTTTCTTCATCCGTGCTGATATCGACAATTGCCGCTTGAGCAATAGTTTGATTACCTGCGGCAAAACCACCGATAGCACGTGCAACAAGCAATAACGTGACGCTTTTAATATAAATTGCTAAAGCGCATAACCAAAAACTGATCGCCACTCCCAACAGACATAAAATCAACACTTTTTTGCGGCCAATTTTATCGGATAAATCGCCCATAAAAGGTGAGCCAAAAAAATTAAAGATGGCAAAAATCCCGAGGGAAAGGCCAAAAAAAAGATTGCGCAAGAACAAAGATGTGTCCGGCGCCAGCATGCTGGTTTCCGGATGCACAAATAAAGGCGCTAACACTGGCAAAATAATGCCCATGCCCATGACATCGATCAATTGGACCAGCAATAAAGAGCCAATAACGGCATATTTGCTATTAGTATTAGCCATTTTTCCGGTGTTTCCTGAAGCTTTGAGTGGAGATTTTAATTATCTTTTAATGAAAACCTCACCACAATATTTTTTGTTGCACAAAAAATCAACGTTTCGCGTTGGCTTCGGAGCTTGTGGTAGGTTTTCTTGGTTGTCAGTATCATACTTGATGTTAGTGAAAACGCATTTTATAGTATGCGCTTTTTTGTAATCAATTACTTTTGTCATTGCGAGCGAAGCGCGGCAATCTCCTGAATTTCGGTTGGCAGAGCTTTTTCTAAAGTTTAATACCAAGCTCAAATCAGGGGATTGCCGCGCTTCGCTCGCAATGACAAAATATGCGCGCCACTTGCAATAACAAAAGTGCGTCAGGCACACAGTGAAAAAATAAAAAAAAATTTGTAACAATCATATAAAAATACATGAAAACCATAAACCTCTCCCGCTATATTTTTTTAAGCCGTTGGCTTCAAGCGCCACTTTATGTGGGTTTAATTTTTACATTGGGCATTTATGTTTATAAATTTGGGTTGGCGTTGTTTGATTTATTAGTGCATGTTAACAGCTATAGTGAAAATCGCATTATGCTGGATGTGCTCAACTTAATTGATGTGGTGATGATTGCGAATTTATTAATTATGGTAATTATCGGCGGCTATGAAACTTTTGTGTCACGCATGCGCTTGCATGACCATCCGGATCAACCGGAATGGTTGGACGAAGTCAATGCTGGCACAATGAAAATTAAATTGGCATTAGCATTAATTGGTATTTCTTCGATTCATTTACTACGAACATTTATTGATCCGTCAAATTTGAGCAATTATAACATTATGTGGCAAGTGGTGATTCATTTAACCTTAATTGTTTCAGCGCTTTGCATTGCGATTACCAATAAATTTATGGCAAGCATCAAAACGCCAAGAATTGTGAGAGAAGAATAAGAAATTTTTGTCATTGCGAGCGTAGCGCGGCAATCTCCTGAGTTTCAATTAGCAGCGCACTTTCTAAATTCTGGTGCTAAAGTCAAGTCAGGAGATTGCCGCGCTACGCTCGCAATGACAAAGTATGCACTACGCTCGCAATGACAAAAGATTACTTATCAAACGGATTTTGACCCGTTTTGAATACTAATCGTAATGGCACGCCAAAAATATTTAATTTTTCCCGGAAAAAATTATTTAAATAACGCTTATAAGCTACTGGCAAAGCTTCAGTTTGATTGCCGTGAATAATTATCGTCGGCGGTTTTTTTGCGCCTAAATGCGCATAACGCAATTTAATACGGCGGCCTTTGACCATTGGCGGAGAATGGAGGGCGATAGCTTTTTCAAGTAATTGTGTCAGATTGGAGGTGCGTGCAGTAAATTCCTGGGCTTGCGCAATTTGATTCATGGTGACTAATAATTCGCCGACACCAGTACCGTGTTTAGCAGAAATAAAACAACGCGGCGCGTAATCGACAAATTTTAATTTATTTTCGAGAAATTCTTTTAATGTTTGTTTATGCAGTAAATCGAGCCCATCCCATTTATTAAACGCGATAATTAAACCCTTGCCTTCTTGTTTAATTAAATCTAATAAACGCAAGTCTTGATCTGTTAAACCTTCGTGGCTATCTAATATAAAAATAATAATATCCGCTTGCGCAATTGTTTTAAGGCTTTGTATTACAGAAAACTGTTCTACTTTCTCCTGAACGGAACGTTTGCGCCGGATGCCTGCAGTATCGATTAATTCATACATATGATCTTTGTAATGAAAAGGCACTGATACAGGATCGCGCGTCGTGCCTGGCATTTCACTGACGATGGTACGCGCTTCGCCTAAAATACGATTAGTTAGCGTCGATTTGCCAACATTAGGACGACCGATAATCGCGATTCGCGTCATCACCTCTGTGGGAGTTGTGCGTAATGTTTTGGGTAATTGTTGAGCGATATATGCAATTAATTTTTCTAAACCCGTTTTAGCTTCTGCGGAAACGGGGAAAACAGCGTCAAAACCCAAACGATAAAATTCGCTTAAATTCTCTTCAGCCTGGCGATGGTCCATTTTATTCAGTACCAAAACTATCGGCGTTGATTTTTTTCTTAAATAAGCCGCTATCGTTTGATCCTCCGTATTTAATCCGGATTTCGCATCGACGACAAAGATCACTAGACTGGCTGCTTCTATTGCTAGCTGAGTTTGTGCCGCAATGGCTTGTTTGAGCAGGTTTTTTTCATCAGTCAACCCGCCGGTATCGACTAAAAATGCAGGTTTATCGTCAAAGTCCACTTCTGCGTATATACGGTCCTGAGTAACGCCAGGTTCATCGGCGACAATACTCAAACGTTTTTTTGCCAATGCGTTAAAAAGTGAAGATTTACCAACGTTAAAGCGGCCAACGATTACAACGAGAGGAAGTTCGTGATGGGAATAAATTTGATTTGTCACTGCAATTTTACGTTAAAATAAATTTTTAAGGATTTTTACTACTGCTTTTTCACAACGAAAAAATCTGGCCCTAATGTACTGGAAACCTTTAGAGAATACTAGGGCCTGTTTGCAATTGCTTTTTCGTCGCGAAAAAAGCGCGGTTCGAGGCAAAATGGCGTCAAATTTGAGATTGTAAACAGGCCCTAGGACCTATTACAGAGGTTAGGCGTGGCCTTGTGTTACACTTATGCAGTTATCACGCATTAAAACTGAAGGTTTTATGAAAATGGCTAAATTAAACAGTGAATCCGCTTATAGCATGGTGGAATTAATGCTAGCGCTAAGCGTTGTTGCAGTGCTTGCTGTAGCAGCCACCAGCTATTATTTTTTGGCGTCGCGTAATTCGGAAATCAACCGTACCACTGACCAGATTACCCGCATCGTAGCAGCTGCCGAAGAGTGGCGGGGCTCTGGAAAAAATTATACTGGCATCACTATCGAAGATTTAGCCGCGATCGGCACTTTTTATCCCAGTGAGCATGATAAAACCAATAACAAAATATACAGCGTCTGGAATACCGAAATTGAATTAACCGCTTACAGCGGCGGCAAATTAATTCATATAACTTATCCTGGTATTCCCGAAGCCGCCTGTAATCGCCTCGTCAGCCATTTTGAGGATCAGTACTCCTATGATGGCGGCGCTTATTGTAGCGATATCAAAGATAAAAAAGCGAAATTCAATTATATTGGTGGTTAGCGCCTCATTTTCAGCTGATTGCAGCTTGCACTTGATTTAATTTCATCGAAATCATTTCTCCTGCTGTCGAATTTTTGGGCAGGTTTGCTAACGCTTTTTTATATGCCGCTTGTGCAGGCGCATAACGCGCCATAGCAAAATAGACATCACCCTTAACTTCCGCGACGGCTGCATTATTATCGTCCAGCTGATTAATTAACTTTAAAGCTTCATCTTTTTTATTTTGTTGCAAATAAATTCTCGCCAAACGCAATTGCGCTAATTGGCGCAATAATTTGGGTTTGCCATGCTCGATTATCCAATTTAAATCCAGCGCAGCCTGGTCTAGCTGATTTTTATTTACGCCGGTTTGCGCGTGCAACAACATAACTGCGCTAGCATATGGCGTGCGTGGGTAATGTTGCTTTAATTCATCAATATATTTATCCGCCGCTAATAATTGATTTTGCCGCACGGCATCTAGCGCAAACTCATAAATTTGCGAAGCTTCTGCTGATTTTTTAGCAGTATAGTTCTGCCAAAAACGCCAACCGAATGAAGCGGCAATCGCTAAAACCACGATAATAATGGTCGCCATACCATGTTCTTGCCACCATTTTTTTACCAGTTCAAATTGTTCATCGTTATTTGTGTAAGCCATATTAAAGTTCCTTTAATCGTTAATACCTTTTGCACTTGAGAATGGGAAATTTTCAGGTGCAGATTGCAAGCAGTTGAAACGTTCTGATTGAGGAAAACCGGAGGAATAGTTACTCTATTTCGAGGTTTTCCGATTGAAGAACGTTTCAAATCCGCCGCAAGATGCGCCTGAAAAATCCCATTCTCAAGTGTAAAAGGTATATATTGGGTGTCATTTAGTTACCCCTCATCCGCCCCGTTGGGGCACCTTCTCCCACAAGGGGAGAAGGATTTCTTCATCGCCTAATAGCTTCCTGCAAATAAGCCTATTTTATTGCATAGAGATTAATTTATTGGCAGACGTTTATAAATATAAAGTTGCCCTTCTCCCCTTGTGGGAGAAGGTGCCCGTTAGGGCGGATGAGGGGTAATATATACTCAAAACGAATAGGTTTTAGGTGTTCTTGCATCCGATTGATGCGTGAGATTGTCACGTTTTTCAATCGCAAAAGCTCGAAATAGAATCACTATTCCTGCGCTTTTGCTCAATCAAAACGTGACAATCTCACGCATCACTCGGCGCAATAACACCTAAAACCGATTCGTTTTGAGTATAAAAGCCCTTCTCAATAATTAGTTACGCGATGTAAAAAAGCATCGACCAACATAAAACCGCTAATTTAAAATTTCATATGACCTTAAAAAACCAACACATTCGTCTAACGTCAATAATTTCTGCTCCGCCATTTGCCGCAAATCTTTCAAAGCTATTTTCGATTGCGAAAATTCTTCTTCACCGACAATAATCGCATAACGCGCCTGACTTTTATCCGCGCGTTTAAATTGGCTTTTAATACTGCCGCCTTGCAAATCTACCAAAAAATCAAATTGTGGCAAATGATCACGTAATTTTTCAACCAACCCTAAAACATAAGCATAATAATTTTCGCTAGCAGAAATCACATAAACATTATCTTTTTTAACATCTGCAGAAAATTCTACCAATTCCAGCAAACGCTCAATACCCACAGCAAAACCACAGGCGGGCGTCTCGCGCCCGCCTAGCATTTCCAGTAATTTATCGTAGCGGCCGCCGGCGCAAATGGTATTTTGTGCGCCGAGTAATTCCGTTTTCCATTCAAATACCAGGCCGACATAATAATCTAATCCGCGCACTAAACGCGGGTTAATTTGATAAGGTATATTTAGTTCTTGCAATAAATTTAATATTTTTTGCCAGCGTGATATTTCCTCTGCTGTCAAATAATCCATAATCGTTGGCGCATGACTGATTAAATTTTGCAGCGCTGGATTTTTGCTATCGAGAATTCGCAAAGGATTTAATTCGAGGCGTTTTTTGCTGTCTTCATCAAGCCCATCATAATTTTTATTAAAATAATCGACTAATGCTTGACGCCAGGCAGCGCGTGAATTTTCATCGCCCAAAGTATTAATTTCAAGCTGGACTTTATCGCTGATATTTAAAATTTTCCATAGGCGTGCGCTGATAGCAATTAATTCTACATCGGCTGCTTCTTTTTCCATGCCATAGGCTTCAACACCTAATTGCGTAAATTGACGATAACGCCCTTTTTGTGGCCGTTCATGGCGAAACATCGGCCCGTAATACCAAAGCCTTTGCACGCCTTGATAAGTTAAATCATGCTCAATCACCGCGCGTACACAGCCGGCGGTGCCTTCGGGACGAAGGCTGATTTCATCGCCGCTTTGATCCACCATGCTGTACATTTCCTTGCCAACAATGTCACTGCTTTCACCAACAGAACGCTTATATAATTTAGTTTTTTCCACTAACGGCAAACGAATTTCTTGATAACCATATTGATGCAAAACCTGCTGCAGTTGTGTTTCAAGCCACTGCCATTTTTTGCCCTTGGCGGGCAAAATGTCATTCATCCCGCGAATGCTCGCGATTTTTTCTTTCATTGAGAACCATCCTGTACCGGTGGTGGCAGAATGCTGATCGGCGCAGTAGCTGGATCGGTACTACTTTTTGTAGCTTTAGCGCTTGGCATTTGGCTAGTTTGAGATTTAGCGCCATGATGAAAGGCTAGATAGCCTAGTAATAACAAAAATGAAACTGAAATAAAAATAATAATGATTTTTTTATGATTCAATAAATAACTTCTATCAACAGCTATTTTTTCATCTGCTTTTGGCAATATTTCCGTTTGCTCCACTACTTTCAAACGCTCAAACAATTCCAGGATTTCATTATCAGGAAGTTTTAGAAAATGCGCGTATAGCCGTAAATAGCCACGAATATAAGTAGTGTTTTTTATGCGTTCATAATTATCGTGTTCGAGAGCGGAAATAATATCTGGATGAATTTTAATGGCTTTTGAAATATCTTTTAGCGTTAAATGTTTTTTTTCACGCAAATTGCGCAGGATATTTCCAGGTTTTATTTTTTCTTCGTTTTCTTTTATGACAATGATTTTTTCACGCAGCATCATTTTTCCTTTTTTGTTTTTCAATGCGGGCTTTTCTGCCAGTACGATCAGAAAAGTTTCCGACCAACTGACCGCAAGCCGCTGCAATTGGATCACCACGGGTTTGACGAATAGTCGTAACAATACCACCTTGTTGCAAACTGCGTTGAAAATTTAAAATTGTATCTGCATCGCTGCATTGGTATTCTGTGCCGGGAAACGGATTAAATGGAATTAAATTAATTTTGCAACGCACGCCCGCTAATAATTTAAGTAATTTTTTGGCATGCGCCAATGAGTCATTCACATTTTTTAACATCACATATTCAAACGTCACAAAACGCTTAGTTTCATTTTCGTAATAAATTTTACAGATATCGATTAGTGATTTTAAATTGTATTTTTTATTGATGGGTACAATTTGATTGCGCAATCCATCATCAGGCGCATGCAATGAAACTGCTAATGCCACCGGACTGATTTCGCGCAATCGCTGCATTTCTGGCACAAGGCCTGAGGTGCTAATGGTGACACGGTATTTTGACAAGCCATAGGCAAATTCATCCAACATGAGATTGGTCGCCGCCACCACCGCATCAAAATTTAATAAGGGCTCGCCCATGCCCATCATGACGACATTCGTCACCTGGCGGTCATGCCGTTTATTATCTTTTGATAACAAACGCACTGCCTGCCAAAGCTGGCCAATTATTTCAGCTACAGTCAAATTCCGGCTAAAACCTTGTTTACCCGTCGCGCAAAAACTGCAATTTAATGCACAACCGACTTGTGATGACACACATAAAGTGCCGCGATCATCAGTTGGAATAAATACCATTTCAATGCAATTACCATCAAACATGCGGCACAACCACTTGCGCGTGCCATCGGCCGCCGTGTTATCCAAAACAATTTCTGGCAAACGCAATTCCACCTTTTCCACTAACTTTTCGCGGAAATTTTTGCTCAAATTCGACATGGCTTGAAAATCGGTAACGCCATCACGATGCAACCATTGCAATAATTGCGTGGCGCGAAAACGCGGCTCTCCCAAATCTGCAAGCAGATTTTCAAGCGCTTTTCGGTCGTAGTCGAAGAGGTTAACTTTGGTGGTTGTTTCTGACATAAAGGGTTTTGTTTTAATCAATGAAAAAGCGACCTAGGCCACTTTTTCATTTTAGTATGTCGAGCAGATTATCGCTCGGAATAAATTTCTTCATCAGCAAAGAAAAACTTGATTTCTTCTGCTGCCGTTTCGGGGCTGTCTGAGCCATGCACAGCATTTTCATCAATCGAAGCGGCAAAATCAGCACGAATCGTGCCAGGGGCCGCATCTTTTGGATTGGTCGCGCCCATCAAATCGCGGTTTTTGCGGATCGCGCTTTCTCCTTCTAGCACTTGCACCAATACCGGCCCAGAGCTAATAAAGCGCACTAAATCATTAAAAAACGGCCGTTCTTTATGCACGGCATAAAATTCTTCCGCTTGGCGCGATGTTAACTGCAGCATTTTTGCCGCCACAATTTTCAATCCTGCTTTTTCAAAACGATGCATGATGGCGCCAATATGGTTCTTTGCAACCGCATCAGGCTTGATTATTGATAGTGTTTGTTCTAATGCCATGAAATTGACCTCGTTTTCATATGATTCTCCATCCCTGCCTTAAACCGCTTCCTTAAAAAGTTGGCTATTATAGACAGCATGGGTTAAAGCTGCACTAGTTATTTAAGAGAGGGATTCTCAGAATAAGCAATCATTGCATCTAGAGACGGGGCATAATATTTATTTTTTCCATGTCTCCTGGCACTTACTAATTTAGCTTCAAATAATTTATTGATGACTTTCCCCGTATATTGCGCCGATTTTTCTATGATCTTTGCGACATCACTCGCTATACATTCACCTTGCTGAACAATCACTTTTAAAGTTTCTTCTTCTGCGGGTGTAATATTATTTTTTTGGATACGAGATTTTGCCAGCGTCATTAACATGGGTTTTGCAATATTTAGCGTAACACGATCTGTTAAATCACCAATATGTAAACTCGCCATTAAACGCGCAAGCAAACCAAAAATATAACGCAATCTTCCTTTTGTCAGATCAAACAAATAGAGGAATACATCACTATCCACTGGCATCTCAACTTTTGGATTCGCCCGATAAAAATTAACCCGTTTTAAAATAAGTTGTTCAAAGGCTGATTTATTTAGCGGATTAATTTCTACTTCAAAAGAAATAATATCATCCAGTCGATCTACCTGTTGCGCAATGAATTTCCTTAGGCCTACATCCCCAACAAATAACCAACTCATCCCTTTTGTTTGTGAATAATCCCGAAGCGCATTAAATAAATATTTTAAATGTGCCTCATCATGAATTTCACCAACATCCAGATTATTTAGTTGAATCAGGATGCCCTTTTCATACCCCGCTGATTTAGCAAGCGAAACCAAATCTTCGAGATGATGTCCTAATACAGCTGCCGGCACGAGGATTGGCTGAGTCACGATACCAGCACTTTTGCCATAATTAAAACCGACGCCAAATGCATCAATCCCAAAATTACGATAAGTTTCTGCGATGCGTGTTGATAGCGCCTTTGCATTTTGGAAACGTTTGTCCTCAATAAGCGCATTTTGCCCAAATAATTCAATTTCACGAACAATATTGGCAACCACAACTGATAACAGCGTTTCAATTTGCCAATTGGCATCGACCCGGATCTCATTGCTAGGCGTAAACAATAATTTCTTTTTCTGAAGAGAAAATCGCACAAAATTAGCAAACGAGGTTGTTCCCACCCCTCTTGCACCTTCAATTACTACCCGCCTGTTGCCGTCACCTAATACATTCATACAGAGCTTTATTTCTTGCTCATGACCTGTGTAGAGATCCAAAGTCTCCGTGCTTATTGGGTCAGTGCTCAAAGGATCGTCTTTAAACCCCAATGATTGCCACTGCATTTCGTCCTCTCTTTAATTTCAAACTAAACCATTATAAACAAAATATGGTTGATTAAACCACAAATGGTTTAAATAGGTTTACAGAAAAAGAGACCTATTATGCAGGATATTTTGTGTCGCAAGCAGGTTGAGTTGCCGCACTACCTTTCTTGTGTGTATACTTGCGCCCTCTTGGGAAAGCGTGATTCATGCGCTAGTTTAACCTTAAAGTACAAGGAAATTTACCGTGAAATTTATCAAATTCTTACCTGCAGCTTTAATCGGATTTGCCTTAGCACCCGCTATGGCAGCTGACAACACCAGCTTTACACCGGAACAAACCAAAGCGATCCAAACCATTGTGCATGATTACCTGGTCAATCAGCCTCAAGTATTGATTGAAGCTTCCGAAGCTTTACAAAAGCAGGAAATGGCGAAGGCAGAACAAAATGCGCAATCGGCAATTCAAACCAATGCAACTCAGCTATTTGCTGATCCCATGAGCCCAGTTGCTGGCAATCCGAATGGCAGCGTTACTATAGTTGAATTTTTTGATTACCAATGCCCGCACTGCAAAGATATGACGGCAATTATTGAGCAATTGATTTCTAGCGACAAAAACGTGCGTGTCGTTTTCAAAGAATTACCGATTTTTGGTGCGAATTCACGCTTTGCTTCGACCGCGGCTTTGGCTGTCAGCAAAATCAATCCTAAAGCTTATTTGAAATTTCATAATGCTTTAATGGCAGCATCTAATCCGTTAAATCAGGACAAAGTGCTGAAAATCGCGAAAGATTCTGGTATTGATGTAAATGCTTTGAAGAAAGCAATGGATGACAAGGCAATTAATGATCAGATCGAAGAAAACTTTAAGCTCGCCCAAAAAATGGGAATCATGGGTACGCCAAGCTTTGTGATTGCAAAATGGAACGTAGGTAAAACGGATAATCAACTGAATAGTGACAACACCAGCTTTATCCCGGGTGCTACCACTTTAGATAAGCTAAAAGAAACTATCGGCAAACTTAAATAAATCTAAATATCAAACACTTGCAGCTATTTATTAGAAATTTTATTAAATAGCTGCTACATTAAATTATGCGAGGACGGTGTCAGAGGGGAATGGTATATTAACTCACTGTATGTCTGATGATAGCTGGCTCCGTTCTTCGCTTTATTTTCAAAATTCCGCATGTCTCAATTAACCCATATCAAAACCTTTCAAGGCTTGATCTTTGCTCTAGAAAACTATTGGGCAAAACAAGGCTGCGTCATTAACCAGCCATACGATCTGGAAATGGGCGCAGGCACTTTTCATACCGCAACTTTTCTACGAGCTATTGGGCCAGAACCCTGGCATTGCGCTTATGTGCAGCCATGCCGCCGCCCTACTGATGGCCGTTATGGAGAAAACCCCAATCGTTTACAACGCTATTTTCAGTTTCAGGTTTTATTAAAACCTGCACCGCTGAATATTCAGCAACTTTATCTCGACTCATTGCGCCATATCGGCATTAATCCTGAAATCGATGACATTCGTTTTGTCGAAGACAATTGGGAATCCCCCACTTTAGGCGCCTGGGGGATTGGCTGGGAAGTTTGGCAAAACGGCATGGAAATTACGCAATTTACTTATTTTCAACAAGTCGGTGGTCTCGCTTGTAAACCCATTACCGGTGAATTGACTTATGGTTTAGAAAGAATTGCGATGTATTTGCAAGATATCGATAACGTCTACGATTTAATTTGGGCAGAAACGCCGGCAGGCGTTGTAACTTATGGCGATTTATTCCTGCAAAATGAACGCGAAATGTCTGCTTATAATTTTGAAGCAGCCAATGTGGAAATCTTATTGCGGCATTTTTCCGATTATGAAAAAGAATGCCAAGTTTTAATTGAAAAAAATCTGCCTTTGGCTGCATATGAAATGATTTTAAAAGCCTCTCACACATTTAATTTATTAGATGCGCGCCACGCGATTTCCGTGACTGATCGTCAGCACTATATTTTACGTATCCGAAAATGCGCTTTCCTTTTAGCCAAGTCTTATTATCAAATGCGCGAAAATCTTGGATTTCCTTTATTGAAGGAAACAATCGCATGAACCAGAAAGAAAATTGCTTAATTGAAATAAAAACCGAAGAATTGCCACCTAAAGCGTTGTTGCAATTAATTGAAAATTTCAAACAAAAAATTACTGAGCAGTTAGAAAAACAGCAATTAACTTTTAGCAAAATCGAAAGCTTTGCTAGCCCTCGGCGATTAGCGTTAATTATTTATGATTTAATTGCTGAGCAAGCAGAACAAATTATCGAACGCAAAGGCCCTTTTGTCGCGCAAGCTTATGACAATTCCGGTAATCCAACGCCAGCAGCGCTGGGTTTTGCCAAATCGCTGGGCGTTGATTTAAAAGCTATTGAAACCAAATCCAGCGAAAAAGGCGATTATTTATTTTACATACAAAAAAAAGCTGGTGCTAAAACAATTGATTTATTACCTATGCTTTTAACTCAAGTGCTAGAAAAATTACCTGCGGAAAGAAAAATGCGCTGGGGAAATGGCGAATATGAATTTATTCGTCCGATTCATTCGATTGCATTAATTTACGGCAAAACTGCAATTCACACGAAAGTTTTTGGTATCCAATCCGATAACATCACTTTCGGTCATCCGATTTTGCAGCCAGGAAAAATTAAAATTCATGCGGCAGAAGATTATGCAGAAGAATTATTAAAAAAAGCTTTTGTTAAAGTTGATTACGCCACACGCAAAATTGATATTGAGCATCAATTAAAAACCGTCAGCCAGCCTCTCGGCCATGCATTGATTGATCCTGACCTACTGGAAGAAGTGGCCGCATTGACCGAATGGCCGGTTGCGCTACTCGGAAAATTTGATGAAAAATTTTTGACCTTGCCCAAAGAAGTTTTAATCACCGTGATGAAAGTCCATCAACGTGTATTTGCAGTTTTAAATAAAGATCATGAAATCCAGCCCTATTTTATTACAGTAAGCGATATCGTCAGCAAAAATCCTGAACGCGTAATCAAAGGATTTGAACGAGTCATTCGCGCGCGCCTGGAAGACGCCCTATTTTTTTATCAAAATGATTTAAAAGAAAATCTACAATTTCATTTAGAGCCATTAAAACAAACACGCTATCATGAAAAATTAGGCAGCATTTATGATAAAAGTTTGCGCATGGTTGCAATAGCCAAATATTTAGCGAATGAATTGCAATCAAATAGCGAAACCGCTGAACGTTCTGCACTTTTAGCTAAAGCCGATTTAACTACGCAAATGGTAAGCGAATTTCCAGAGCTGCAAGGCATTATGGGTTTTTGTTACGCAAAAACGTGCGGCGAAACTGAAGCAGTAGCGCTGGCAATTCGCGAACATTATCAACCACGTTTTGCCGAAGATATGATTCCTGCTACCGAATTTGGCGCTATCGTGGCACTTGCAGATAAAACCGATACCATTGCTGGTATTTTTTCTGTCAACGAAGCCCCAACTGGTGAAAAAGACCCCTACGCATTACGCCGCGCTGCCTTAGGCGTTATTCGAATTTTTTTAGAAAAAAAATGGTTAATTGATTTGCGAAGTTTAGTTAAATTTGCGTTAGAAAATTATCAGAAACAAAATAAAACAGTTTCTGTTGATACGCAGTCGATGATATTAGATTTTATTTTGCAACGCTTTCGCTATTATTATTTAGAGCAAGGCTACGACATTCATACGATTAGTGCCGTGCTGTCCGTGTTTCAAAATGAAAATATTCCGCTTTCCTTAATCGATATTCACCAACGCATCACTGCTATCCAAAAATTTTTAAAACATCCGAATGCAACTGCTTTAATCAGCGCGCACAAACGTGTGCATCAAATATTAAAGAAAAATGCTGAGCAAATTACTCAGCTGCAATATTCCCCCCTACCCAATTCGCCCGCTGCTACTGAAAAACTCGCGGCTTCGTTAGCTGATTTTACTAGCTCTGCCAACTCATCCGAAAATTATGAAAAACGGCTAGAAGAACTTGCCAATCTCAAAGAACCTATTGATCAATTTTTTGAGAATGTTTTAGTCATAAGCGAAAATTTGAATGAACGCCGTAATAATTTGGCTTTATTAAAAAAATTGAATAAACGGCTATGTTTTGTAGCAGATTTATCGCTCTTATAAGGTGAAAAAATAAAAATATAAATTGGCGCCATAACCAACTATACATTTCTCAGTCTGTCTTAAAAAATACAAATTTTTAATTTTTACCGATAGAACTTGATTTAATCCTATAAATCAAGCAATAATCTATGTCATTAAATTAAAAATAGATAATATGGAAGATAATAATAATATATTTACGTTGAATAGAATATTCCGGCTCCCCCCTAATGGCAAATCTATAACAGCCAGTGAAATCATTAAAAGGTATTGCGAGCTTTTTCCAGGTAATAGAAAATTAGACATCTTAAATGAAATTTTTTCCAAATATTTTACTCTTCAAAGCCCAGTTTCAGGCATCAATTATGACGGAACCCAAATAATTGCTGGCCCACCCGGCACGCCGACATCTATTGAACTCTGGAAACATCAATACGATACAGTTATCCGTGCCATGATGGAATTAATCATGGGTGGAAACGGTTGTATTTTTGGTGATACTGTTGGCGCGGGTAAAACATATCAATTGCTAAGCATTTTTGCCTGGCTACTGCAATTAAATGCAGTCACAACTTTAGTTCTTATCGTGCCACAAAATGTCATCCCAGATTGGAAGCTAGCATTAGAAAAATATGGTTTTTCCAGTTTCGTCATTGATAGCTTCAAAAATATCGTTAAATTATATAATTCTGATTTCACTCCGCCAATCGTTATCATAGACGCCAATATTAGAGAAACCCATGATGAAATGTTTTTTGAGCTCTCACAGTTATGGCTCAAGCTATTTTCAAGCAATGATTCAATTTACGCAGGAGATGAGGAAGAAGATGCTGAAAGTAAATCTTGGTTACACAGATTATGGAAAAATTCACCTGGGTTTAAAGCTATCTTATCGGGAACAATTGTAACTACAACTTTTTATGATATCGTCCAACATCTGGGCAAGTGTGCCGCTCAACGACCAGATTTTTCATGGATTATGCAAAGAAATGTAGGCCCTGCTTTTTATGGGCCACGTAATGTTTTATTAGAGAATCCTCCTTATTTGTCTTTGCTTGAGGTGTGGTCAAATCTTGAGCGCTACTTGCATTTGCGGATGAAAGATCAGCTAGGTATTACTTCGATACCAAGCGCTGAATTATCATACGTAGGTTTTCCTCGTTCAGTCTCGCAAACATCAACTTTAGCTACCACACCCGTGCGTCCTTATCAATTTTTCACAGCTTCGGGAGTAAATGCTGATTCTTTAGATAGCAGGCAGCAACAAGATTTTAGAAGAAAAAACCAAGAAAATATAGCACAAAAAATCGATTACTTATTAAAGACAATATCCTCTCATAAAACAGAAAACTCCGCAAAGTTATTCAGTCTTTTACTTGTTTTTTCCAGTATAGAAAATATTAAGAGATTTGAAACTGAATTTAAAAAGCGGTTAGAACAAGAAAATCAGTCAAGCAAATATATTTTAATTAAAATCCCCGGCAATGACAATTTCATTAAACAGGCTGAAGAAGTTAAATCGCGAAATGAAATTTTTTTTTTTTTTGACTTCAGAAAATTTCGTAGAAGGCTTTAACGTGCAAAATTTTGATTTAGAAATTGTCTGCTTTATGAACAGTTGCAGGCAAGCCAGCAAAATAATGCAAGCAATTGGGAGAGCAGTACGTCCGCGGAAAAATCAAGTTAAAAACACTACAACAGTTAAAGTTATCCAGCTTACCCCTTCAGATTATACTGGACATCTTGAAACCCGATTCGATATGGCCAGTAAAGGTACAGCGTTAATGGCATTACTCAGTCAATCTCCTTCTCTTGTGATTTTACTTGTAGCGTTAGACACTTTACATAAAAATAACGAAAACTTAGAAGCCATGGATTCGGAGCTTCAATCTATGATATCCGCAATCCAAAAACAGTTAGATCAGATTGCAAATGCTATCAATCTTTTGAAAAATTCAGAAAATTTTTGGGCAGAAGCAATCGTCTCTGACAATAGTCTGCTTTTAGAATATCCATTTATTTTTCAAAGCAACAATCTCGGGTTAAGTGCTGGTAATCTTCAGTTTAAACAGTCTCTAGACTCTATATACTCCTGTTTGTTTTCTTCTATTGACTCATCCAGCATTTACGTTCGCTTTTCAACAGAAATAGGCTCTCGTAAGTTACACGAATTACTAACGCCATCCTGCATAAAGTTAGTCGGCTGGTTTAGATTAATACCAACCCTGTTAAAAACTATTTCAGAAAAATGGGAATCAGAGAAGGATCAACTTGCTAGCTCAAAGCATGTTGTAGAAAAGCTCAATTTATTAGCTGATCTGGTGTCGAAACCATCCACTAGTCTTTTCATGCTGATGGAAAACAACTTTGCGCTAGTATTAAATTTAAAAAAACAAATTGTAAAATTTTTAAAAGACTATCAATTATTAGATGTAAGACAGCTTTTAACTTACCATAAGTTTAAAGATATTTTCTTCGGTTTGATGCAAGCGCGTGATTATTTAAATCTAATCATTAGCAAAATTCCAGCGCCTATTATTCAGCAGCCCCGGGCTTCAATTAATTTAGTAGTGGAGCTAGCAAATTTATTTTGGCAATTAGAGTATGCGTTATCACTCAAAGGTGATCTAAAAGCAAGAAAAGAAATACAAAAAATCATTGACCCATTTGCCAAAAATTTTGCAGACTTAATTTGTGAAAGTAGCAAATCAACAATTCAAACTAACATCAAAAATTATTGTTCAGCTTTAAATTATCTTGCATTTTTGGATCTATTTGATAGAGAAGAAATAAATGTTTCTGTCTTAACAGCTTATGAAAACTTAATAAAAATGCATCCAAATGAAGCAAATGAAATTCTGGTTTATCTGCTTGAATATCATGCTAAACTTAAAGAGTCTGATAATTCATATTATATTAAGTTAATTCAATTTTGTTTTAAAACCAGCGTAGCAGCCCTTTTATCGCCAAAAGGTACAGATATCAGCAAGGGTCAACAATCAAAGCTTTTATCTTTATTTCCTACAGATTCATTTGAATTATTCCGTCAAAAATTAATTGACTTAGGCGCAACCTTGAATGTCGCATATGCCAGTGGAAAAATATCCAGCAAACCAACAACCACACATCAACCTAAAAATACAAGAAAAAAGCCTGAGAAAAAAAGTTTATTTTCTGAAGAATTGATAAAGAATATATGCGACTCAATAACTGCTTTAGATACTCAGCTTGCTGCCTATGTTGGAGAACATAATTCTCGTATAGACGATAAAACCCGCACAGATATATACAATATAATAGAAAATCTTAATGCATATCAGTTTCTAAAAAGTATCCTTCCGAAAGAACTGATTGATAATTTTATTTCTCGGAAAATTACAAATGTAAGTTTAAATACACATTCAATTAATCAGTCTACAGGAGCAAGGTTTTTCCCTCCTCATCCCGGTCATGGGACAAATCGAACAACAGTAAGCTCTATGAGCAATATGCAAATGCCTGTATCAAGCGCCTTAGATACCAAAATGCAAGATGCTCCAGATGGTGAAGAAAGGAAGGAAGAAGATTTGGATACACTTTTTAGTCGGGTGCTTAATTCCTAATTCATAATAATGAAATTAATATTTCGCCTAGCCTACTCAAGCCCCTGCTGCCAAATCAGCATGAGCTGAGTGTTGATTCTCCCCCAATAATGGATACAATAAGCCCCTGATACGGAAGTCTTTACATCAACAACATTAATCGGAGCTGGAACGTGAAAAGGAAAGCATTTTCTAACTTACTATTATTGTTGCTGCTACCCGGGCTGGGGTTCGCTCAAGTCAACCAGCAGCACAAAACGCATCATCACCCTATTCGTCATAGTAAAACCATTAGCTGTTCTCAACATACCAGTGGTAAGGCTAGCAGCAGCTGTCATAGTAAACAGCTGAAAAAAAAACCCCAGCAACTCTTGCCTGAGCCTATAGCGGCTAAAACTGAACAAAGCAGTTTGCCTGCGCCCCAGATTAAATGGGCGAATAATTATTTGGTCGACCGTTCCCTTTATTATGCACACACCACTGAAAAAAACCTGGCTGCTTTAGCGGACTATACGCTAAATTCCATTCGTTATACCGCCTACAAATTAGGCGGCACTAATTTCAATCCACAACATGGTGTTTATGTCGTCGACTGTTCCGAATATGTTGACCAATTGTTGACTCAGGCTAACCCAGTTGCGTTTGATACTTTAAGCAATTGGAGTGGTACGGAAAAACCAACCTCTAATGATTATTTCAGTTTCTTTAATCAATTGAATGAACGCCCTTTACAAAATTGGCAACATGTCGACAATGTTTCGCAGTTAAAACCTGGCGATATTTTGGTATTTCGCTTTAAGAATGATAGACATCATCGTGCTTATGGCCATGTGATGGTGGTAATGAATGAACCCACTCGAGACGAGAATTGGGCCAATCTTTACTACGTGCGAGTATCTGATTCTGCTCCTTCAGGCCACAGTGATGATACCCGAAATGGTCATCATCACTCCGGTATAGGTGCGGGCACGATTGTGTTGCAGGTCGATTCCCAAACTGGCAATCCGATTGCTTATGCCTGGCGAACTGACGCGCCACTTGAGCACAATATGTATTATGCGATGGCGCGTCCGGTTAGTTAGGTATTGAATCTAGCAGCCTGCCCTTACATATTTATCTTACGTATTTATAATTTAACGAGGAGAATTTATGAAACTTTACTATTCCAAAGGTGCTTGCTCACTCGCCGTGCGTATCAATTTACATGAAATGGAAATCCATTGCGCGTTTGAATCGGTGGATTTAAAAACCAAAAAAACCGAGACTGGCGCAGATTTTTTAAAAATTAATCCGAAAGGCGCTGTGCCAACTTTGATGTTAGAAAATGGTCAAATTTTGACGGAAAATGCCGTGATTCAACAATATTTGGCAGACCACTATAAAAATTCTTCGATGTTGCCGCACATCGGCGATTTTAAACGCTATCGTGTTTTGGAATGGTTGAATTTTATTAATAGTGATCTTCACAAATCTGTAGCTGTATACTTTAATCCAAATATGCCCGATGAAATCAGGGAAAAAGTTTATCGTCCTTTAATTGAAAAACATCTAAATTATCTTGACCAGCATTTAGCCAACCATCCTTATTTAGTTGAAGACCATCCAACTTTGCCCGATGCTTATTTATTTGTTGTATTGCGCTGGGTACAAGGCATCAAATATGACCTTGCTAAATGGAAAAATCTCTCACGTTATTTCGACGAAATGAAACAAAGAAAAGCAGTGCAACAGGCTTTGAAAGAAGAAGGACTTAGCTAATTTTTTATAAGGGGTGGCGGCACAACATCACCCCTCATCCGCCCCGTTGGGGCACCTTCTCCCCTTGCGGGAGAAGGTGCCCCAGCGGGGCGGATGAGGGGTGATCTACAAGGTACAAAACATCTACCATCACCGAAAAAATCACCCCGTCAGCTTTTCAAAGTGATAATTTTTCTGTATCAAACTAAATAATTCCTTCATCGCTACCGCAATCATGGCGTAATCGATAGTGTCGCTAGCTAGTAATTCAGCTTGTACCGCTTGCCAACGATGGATTTGTAAGCTATTGGCTTCTAGCCAGATTTCAACTAATTGTTCAGGGTTTTTATTTTTTACTTTGACGGTTAGAACTGCCATGGTCAACGCACGCTGGATACTATCTAAATCACCTTTCACATTGGAGCGGGCGATGACGCTCCACTTGCTGGAAACCGCATAGGTATTAATTTTTTCACGAAACTGATTTAAGTTTAATCGCTGTGAAATCACAAAATACACTTGCGCCACTTTTTTCACTGGCGCATTGTATTCGATTGCGGCTTCGGTGATATTCAATGCCGGATACAATGAAGGAATACGGGCGATTTTTTCAGCGATTTTTTCGGGCACATTTAAATTTAAATAATTTTCTAAATCACGCTCATATTTTTCTTTATCGGGGCCCATCAATAAATTTGGCATCATCTGATAAATCTGTAAGACATTCTTTTCATAAGTTTTTACTAAATTCGCAATGTCCATATCAGTTGCATGATTGCGCAAAAACCAGCGAATCGAACGGCGCATCAAACGAACTAATTCGAGGATCATATCAATTTGCACTGCCGGATCGACTTGATAATCCAGAGAATAAATATCGTTCCAATAATTACTTAATTTAAATACTTCAATGGTAATGACATAAGCGCGCACCACTGCGGCAGGGTCTGCTTTCAACTCTTCTCGCATTTGATGAACAAAAGTGATTCCTACATCAGTAATTAAAGCATTGCTTAATTGCGTTGCAATAATTTCTGCTCGCAGTCGGTGCTGTTTTAAAAATTCATTAAAGCGGTGGTGAATGACTCTAGGGAAAGCATGATTCAAAAAACGCGTCAAATATAAATCTTGTGTCAAATCAGAATTAATAATATTTTCTTTCAAAATAATTTTGCTATAAGCTAATAATACAGCCAATTCCGGCCGAGTAAAATTCTTTCCCGCTGCTCTTCTTTCCAACAATTCTTTATCGCTAGGTAAATATTCTAAATCGCGATTAAGTTTACCAGAAGCTGCATTATCATCGATAAAACGCGTATATAAACTAAAATAGCTCGCAGCTAATTGCATAGCCACTGTCAAGGCTTTAGCCTGGCGGTAATTATTGTGCAACACTAGACTGGCCACTTCCGCCGTCATATCGACTAATAAATTATTGCGTTGCTTATAAGTCAAATCACCCTTATGCATAATTTGATTGAGCAATATTTTTAAATTGACTTCATGGTCAGAACAATCAACGCCACCGGAATTATCGATAAAATCGGTATTAATTTTGCCGCCATGCAATTCATATTCAATGCGGGCTTTTTGGGTGAAACCTAAATTACCGCCCTCACCGACAACACGTACTTTTAATTCATTGGCGTTGACGCGAATCACATCATTGCTTTTATCACCGACTTCGGCATGCGTTTCATGCGTTGCTTTGACAAATGTGCCAATGCCGCCATTCCACAACAAATCGACCGGCGCACGTAAAATCGCGCGAATAAATTCATTCGGCGTTAACACATTAAAATCCGTATTTAAAACTGCTTTAATTTCCGGCGTTAATTTGATGGATTTACTCGAGCGTTTAAACACGCCACCACCGCTCGAAATTAATTCAGCGTTGTAATCTTCCCAACTCGAACGTGGTAGATTAAATAAGCGCTTGCGTTCTTGAAAACTGATTAATGCATCAGGATTAGGATCAATAAATATATGCTGATGATTAAACGCAGCGATTAATTTAATGTGTTCTGACAATAACATGCCATTACCAAATACATCGCCCGCCATATCGCCAATACCAATCACGGTAAAATCATGATGACGAATGTCATAGCGCAATTGCTGAAAATGCTCGGCTACTGATTCCCAAGCACCGCGCGCAGTGATTGCCATTTTTTTATGGTCATAGCCAGTTGAGCCGCCAGAAGCAAATGCATCTTGCAACCAAAAACCATATTCTTTAGCAATGCTATTGGCGGTATCAGAAAAAGTAGCAGTGCCTTTATCGGCTGCCACGACTAAATAAAAATCTTTATCATCATAAATAATTGTATTAGCTGGGCTGATAGCATCGCCATTAGATAAATTGTCAGTCAAATCCAATAAGCCTGAAATAAAATTTTTGTAACAGCTAATGGCTTCATCGATTACTGCCTCACGACCTTTTTCTATCGGTAAATAACGCGGCACAAAGCCACCTTTAGCACCAGTCGGCACAATTACCGCATTTTTCACTTGCTGTGCTTTCATCAAGCCTAAAATTTCCGTGCGAAAATCTTCACGACGATCGGACCAGCGGATACCACCACGCGCCACTTTGCCAGCGCGTAAATGCACACCTTCAAACCGTGGCGAATAAACAAAAATTTCAAACATCGGTTTAGGCAATGGCAAATCGGGAACTAATTCAGGATTAAATTTAAACGAAATATAAGGTTTAGGATTATTATCTTTTCCAAGTTGAAAATAATTTGTTCTCAACGTAGCTTTAATCAAATGTAAATAAGACCGTAAAATCCGGTCTTCATCTAAATTCGAAACCGCATCCAAGGCCTTAATAATTTCCTGCTCATGCAATTCCTGACTTTCTAATGATTGGAACGCAATCATAGGATCAAAACGCAGTGAAAATAATTCCAACAATAAACGTGCAACATGCGGGTTATTAGCAAATGTTTGCTCAACATAAACTTGACTGAAAGTAAAGCCAATCTGTTTTAAATAACGCGTGTAGCCTCGAATTAAAGCGACCTGACGCCAATTCAAACTAGCAGCTAGTATTAATTGGTTAAACCCATCATTTTCTGCTTCACCAAACCAGATTTTTGCAAATGCTTCCTGGAAATTATTTTTATAATTAGCTGCATTAATCTGATCAACTCGAGAATAAAGCATGCTAAAATCATTGATCCAATAATTTTTCCCATTAGCTAAAATTAATTGAAATGGCTGCTCACCAATGACGCGCATGCCCATATTTTCTAATATTGGCAAAACATCAGATAAAGGAATCGTATGTTCTGCGCGAAATAATTTAAACCGAACCATATTTTTTGGCATTTCGATCGGCTGATAAAAACTCATTTCCAATAAGTGATGCGGAGAAAGTTTTTCAATATGCTGAATATCATAAACTGCGCTTTTAGCGGAAAAGCTTTCGTGATAACTAGCAGGAAACGCACGTGCATAACGCAAACTCATTTCGTTGCCTTTTTCATCGCCCAATGCTGTAGTTAGTGCCTGTTGTAAACTGTCTTTCCAGGAACGACTCATTTCAATTAGTTTGGTTTCAATCGCGTTAAAATCATATTGAGACGGATTCTTGGAATCAATTTTCATAAAATAGTGAATCCGCGCTAATTGTGATTCAGCAAATAAAGTAGTAAATGAAATTTCTTCAGCTGAAAAATCACGACGCAACTCTTCTTGAATTCGAAGCAGTAATTCGGTGTAAACATTATCACGCGGCATATAAAGCAGGCAGGAAATAAAGCGCCCATATGCATCTTTATGCAAAAATAAACGCGTGCGCTGACGGTCTTGCAATTGAAAAATGCCTAAACCTAATTCAAATAATTCTTCTTTACTCGCTTGAAAAATATCGTCGCGCGGCAAAGTTTCCATAATATGTAGCCAGGTTTTAATTGCATGACCACGTGGCGGCAAAGCTGCCAGCTGCATCACATCAGAAATTTTTCGGCGAATAACGGGGATGGTTTGCAAATTACAGTGATAAGCGCGTGAAGTATATAAGCCGATAACGCGTTTCTCTCCGATAATTTCACCCTTTTTATTAAAGCGCTTAATAATAATGACATCGGTGTAACGCGCGCTATGCACGGTTGCGCGCGTATTCGTTTTCGCAAATACTAAAATATCTTTTGATAATACCCGCTCACGCGCTTCTAATGGCAAATCAGCATAGTAGCGCGTGCGTTCACTTTTACGACTATCGCGCAACACGCCTAAACTTTGATTAGCAACCAAGCGTAAGGCAGGTTTGCCATTCACTGATATCATTTTATAATTACGCACGCCTAAAAAAGTAAAATTATCTTCCAGCAACCAATTTAAAAAGAAAATGCTTTCTTCGATATCTGCTGTATTTAAAGGCTCTGAATAATGACGGATTTCATCGATCGATTGCTTGATTTCATCTTGCATCGACTGCCAATCATGAACCGCGATTTTTGCGTCGGATAAAACCCGGCGGCAATTTTCTTCGATTTTTTTAAAAGCGTCTGTGTGCGTGACACGGTCAATTTCAAAATAAACCGGCGCTGATTTTATCGCGTGAGTATGATCAACATCATGCGCATGAACATCCAGTAGCTGCCCTTCTTTATCGCGCTCGACTTTCATGCCGCCAGCATGATTCACTAGATGAATCGTGTAGCCCAAACGGTTAATTTCCATGCGCAAGGTATCTACAATAAACGGTTGATCATCCATCAATAATTGAATAACCGTATGTGTCGTATGCCAGCCGTCTTTTTCGTATTGCGGATTAAAAATTTTTAATTTTAATTCGCCAGGATGACGTTGCTGCATGATTTTCCAATGCGATTGCGCCATACCAAATAAATCCGCCACCGGCCGCTCCAGTAAATCATCAAGCGGCGTATTAGCAAAATAATGCACAATAAATTTATGAAATAATTTCAGCTCTTTAACTTTTAGTTTAGTTTCAGCAAATTGAATAATGCGACGTAATAAGTTTTTACGTTCAGCAGTAAGATAGTAAGACACGGATGGCTCCTACTTTTTCGTTTACGAAAAAAATCATGGACAGGCTCTGAATTTGGGCTCATATCATAGCACAATGAAGAATGATGGCGAGGGGTCCGTCCCAAGTCATCATAGGCTTTTAAAAAGCCGAGCGAGTCAGTGATTTAGCCACGTTCTCTATCTGTCTTGCCAATTCAGCCGATTTGGCAGGTGGTGTGGGTTGAAAAAAGGTCGGATGAATGGCTATTGATTGATATCAATTTTTATCGCCAGACTCAATTTCAAGCCAAGCCAAAAAATAGTTAAATCTAAATAAATTGGAACAAGCGATAAAATGTTAGAATTTAATAAAATTATTTGATAGTAGAAAAAATGCAAAATTTATTGGCAGAAAATAAAACTTAAGGTGCAAAAAATTAGACTTTAGACCACCCCTCATCCGCCCCGTTGGGGCACCTTCTCCCGCAAGGGGAGAAGGACAACT